>DASXCV010000098.1:0-3909 GCA_036491015.1 Thermoleophilaceae bacterium
CCGCGGCTCCCCGGTTGAGCCTCGTGGAGTTGTCGCTCACCCTGCCGCCGATGTTCGCCGAGGCATGTGGCTATCGCGGCCGGGCGCGCTACGTCGCGCTGTGCTGGATCCCGGAGCTGGGGGAGCTCTGGTGGTCCGACGATGGTGAGGCCACACTCGGCGACTCGCGGGTCTTCCGGATGTTGTGCGAGCACCCGGCCACCTCAGAGGCGCTTGACCTCTACCAGGACGAGGTCGACCGCGTAGAGGTGAGGCCGTGGCTCGTCATCGACCGCGACAGACGCCGGCTGAGCATGGGGCCGCCCGGCGACGTCTGGCACACCATCGGCCCGCAAACGGGAGGCCAGCGGCTGGGAGGCTGGCCCATCGTCGACCCACGCAGGCAGCTCGAGCTCGAGCGAGCGATTGCCGCGTGGCTCGACTGGATGGGCAAGCGAAGGGGACTCGCCTAGCCGCGCACAAAGAAAAAGGGCCGCGGTCCCTGGGGTGAGACCGCGGCCCTCTTTGTGCTTCTCCTGGCGAGCGTCGTCCCTGACTACTGACCCTCGTTGGTCGTGTCCGGCTGCGATCCGTTCACCTGCTGCGGCGTGGCCGGGTTCACGTTGACCGTGAACGTCTGGCTTGCCGCGCCCTGGTTGAGGCCGCCACCCGGGATGAACACGCGGAACACCTTGGTGCCCGGCACGAACAGGTTGCGGGTGATCGAGTAGACCGACCCGGCGCCGACGTTGTCCACCTGCACCGTGTGGAACCCATTGCCGCTCGGGTTCTGACGCTGGAGGTAGATCACGTGACCGGTGGCGTCCGGCGCGACCGTGCCGCTGAACGTCACGGGGTCACCGGCCGAGACCGTGCTCGGCGACTCGGAGGCGGTGAGCAGGAACCTCACGCCCTCGAACAGCTGCGCCGACTTCTTGCCGGCACCCTGCGCCTGGTACAGCGTGTTGTGCAGCGGGACCTGAACGAACGTGTAGTTGCCGCTCGGGTCGGCGACCGTCGTGGCCACCTGGGTGAAACCGCTGCCGCCCGCCGTCTTGGCGAGCAGGTTGACGGTCTGGCCGCCGCCGCCCTGGAGCGTCCCGCTCAGGGTGGTCGACTGCCCGATCGTGATCGGATCGGCAGACGAGGTCAGCGTGAGCGCAGGGTTCTGCGCCTGCGAGATCTCGTAGCCGAGCACGTTCGACACGCTCGCGATGTTGCGCCGCGTGCCCTTCACCAGCACGCGCACATTCGCGTCACCCGGCACACGGAAGGTGTGCGGGATCGTGAACGTGCCGCCCGCCAGGACGCGCGTCTTGTCGATCTGGTGCCAGCCCTTGCCGGAGTCGGCGTTCTGGCGCTGGAGAACCACGCGGTCGCCGGCCGCGAACGGCGAGACGGTGCCGCTGAACGTGACCTTGTGGGCCGGACCGGTCTCGAGGTTCGAGCCGTCGGCCGGACCCGTGAGGGTCACGAGCGAGAACACCTTCTCGTGCACCGTGCGGCTGCGCGCGCGGAGCGACTTGACGTACCAGTTGCGATTCGTGTTCACCACGCCGTTGGGACGAAGGAAGGCATAGAAGCCATTCGAGTCCGTCTTCGTCCGCTGGACGATGGTGAAGGACGGCCGCGGGTTGATCCGGTGCCACAGAACCACCGTGCGGTTGCCGTTGTTCGGACCGCGGAGCCGCCCGAAGATCGCGAGCTGGTCGCCCGCCACCACCGGATTGTCGGACACCGCGATCGAGATGCTGTGCCGGCCGTTTGGGCTCGGATGCCTGCGTGCCTGCGCCGCTGCCGGAGCAAGGGCAAGCACGCAACCGAGAATGCCGACAGCTGCCAGGCATAGCCTGCGTACTGCGTGTATATCCACTGAACCTCCCAGGGAACGTGTTGGCGATGTGGCTAACACCGGTCCGCATATGCAGGTGCGGCGGGCGGGCAATTCTTTAGGTTCAGATGTAGAGTGCGCGCCGCCGGGAGGTCCGCCTGGCGGGGAGTTTGGACGAATGCTTCGCTTGCTTGCCATGAGGAGGGTGACGCTCGCGGCCGTCGCGGCCACGGCGCTGCTCGGCTTCGCGCAGGCTGCATCCGCGGCGCCGGCGAAGCCGGTGTACAACCTCGCGGGGCGCTGCTTCACGCTGCAGCCCGTGGGCGGCGGATTCGTGTCTTCGAACGGAACGAGCTATGGCACGAGCGCCACCGGCGCGGCCTTCTACTTCAAGGCCACGGCGCTCGGCAGGTACCTGCTCTACGACCAGGGCGGCGGGATGCTCGCCGGCGGCATGTCGCGCGTCAAAGTGGCCGGGCCGTCGGCCGAATGGGCGCCCCGGGCACTCGGCGGCGCCCGCTATCTGCTGCGCTCGACCGGCGGCGGGCGGGCAAACGCGGGCACCTTCACGCTCGCGCCGTCGAAGGCGTGCACGCCGTTCCCGGAGGCCGGCCTCGATGCCACCGGCAAGCCGCGCAAGATCCTGAACCGCAACGGCACCGTGTTCGGCTTCGTCGACTCGCACCTCCACATCACCGCCAACATGCGCGCGGGCGGGCGCGTGATCTACGGCGAGCCGTTCGACCGCTTCGGCATCCCGGCGGCGCTCGGCAACGACGCAAGCGACCACGGGCCGGACGGCAGCCTCGACGTGACGGGCAACCTGCTGCGCAGCGGGCTCCCGTTCGGCACTCACGACACGCACGGCTGGCCGACGTTCGCAGGCTGGCCGACCAACGACACGCAGACCCACCAGCAGACCTACTACGTGTGGCTCGAGCGCGCCTTCAAGGCGGGGCTGCGGCTCGTGGTCGCCCAGACGGCGGACGACCAGCCGATCTGCGAGATCGAGCCGGTGAAGAACGGCAGCTGCGACGAGACGAAGTCGATCGACGCTCAGATCCGCACGCTCAAGGCGCTGCAGGACTACGTGGACGCGCAGAGCGGCGGGCCGGGCAAGGGCTGGTTCCGGCTCGTCTACTCCCCCGCGCAGGCGCGCCGGGCGATCGCGCACGGGCAGCTTGCTGTGGTGATCGGCATCGAGTCCTCCGACCTGTTCGGCTGCAGCGAGCGGGGCGGCAAGGCGCAGTGCACGAAGCGCGACATCAACCGCGGCCTCGCCTCGTACAAGCGGCTCGGCGTGCGCGGGATGTTCGTGGCGCACTGGATCAACAACGCCCTCGCCGGGTCGGCGCTCGAGGGCGGCACCAAGGGTCTCTTCATCAACGTGTTCAACGCCTTCCAGACCGGCAGCTTCTTCAAGACGGCCCGCTGCCCGGGTCCCGGCCAGGGCGAGGAGATGGGCACGCTGAGCGCCGTCGAGCTGTCGGTGCTCACGCAGTTCTTCCCCGCCACCAAGCCGCTCGCCGCGCGCGGGTTCCCGACCTATCCGAAGGGCAAGCAGTGCAACGTGCGCGGGCTGACGGCGCTCGGCCGCTACGCCGTACAGCGGATGATGGCCGAGCACATGCTGGTCGAGGTCGACCACCTGAGCGAGCGTGCCCGCGACACCGTGCTGGCGATCGCCGGCCGCAACCACTACCCGCTGATCTCGAGCCACAACGGCACGGGCGGCGAGTGGACCTCGGCCGAGCTGCGCAAGCTCTACAAGCTCGGCGGCTACGCGTCGGTGACCCCGGACGACGCGCCGCAGCTCGCGGCGAAGATCCTGCGGATGGCGAAGTTCGCGCGGCACGGGCTCTACCCGGGCGTGGGGATCGGCACGGACACCGGCGGCTTCTCGTCGCAGCCGGGACCGCGCGCCGACGCCGCCCAGCACCCGCTGCGCTATCCGTTCAAGTCGTATGACGGCGGCGTGACCTTCACGCGCGAGGTGAGCGGCACGCGCACGTTCGACCTGAACACGGACGGCGTGGCCCACTACGGGCTGATGGCCGACCTCGTGGCGGACATGCGGCAGAACGGCAACCCGCGCGCGC
>DASXCV010000099.1:0-9869 GCA_036491015.1 Thermoleophilaceae bacterium
GCCTTCATGCCCGCGTCCTGAAAGGCCTTGGCCACGTTGTAGGCGTGCTGCACCCCGGCGGAGTAGACCACGCCCGGCAGGTCCTTGAAGCGCACGCGGTAGAGGTCCGCCACGGCGGCGTTGAACGGATCCTGGTCGAGCAGCGCGGCCAGCTCTTCCTGGTCGAAGTCCTGGTCCACCTCGCCCTTGCGCAGCGGCACGTTGGCGATCGTCCGGACACCCACGCCCGGCGGGATGCGCACGCAGCGAAGCGGCGCGATAACGCCACGGCGCGCGGCCTGCGCGAGGTCGAAGCGCGAGGTCTGGGTCGGGAAGAGGTCGGTGACGTGGCGGGCGATCAGCGCGCCCGTGGCGGTCATGCCGATGAAGATCGGGCCGTGCCAGTCGCGGATCGCCGCGCTCGTCTTCTCGCCGAGCGCGGTGTGCGCCTCGTCGCAGATGACGATCGTGTAGGCGTCCGAGATGTTCCCGGCGTTGCGCACGAACCACTGGTAGGTCTCGACCGTGACCGGGCCGACCTGCTTCGGCTCCTTCTCGCGGCCGAGCATGGCGGGCATGACGCGCTTCTTGTAACCGCGGTCGAACAACTCGCCGTGGAACTGGTCCACGAGGTTGCGGCGGTGGGTGAGGATCAGGATGCCGCCGGTGCGCGAGGCCTCGACGAAGCCGAGCGCGGCGACGGTCTTGCCCGCGCCGGTGGCGTGCTCGAACCAGAAGCGGCGGGCCGAGTTCGGGTCGTCGATCAGCTGGTCTGAGGCGCGCTCCTCTTCCTGCTCCTCCGCTTCGTCCCAGTCGAGCGGCTCGTCATCGGTGTCGATGTCCTCGTCGCCCTCGATCTCCTCCTCGCCGGAGGGAAGCTCCTCGACCTGGGCGTGGCGGCCGTTGCCGTTTCCGTTGCCGTTGGCCTGCGCCTCCGCGAGCAGCGCGATCAGCGTGCCCGAGAGCGCGTCCACCTGGTGGGCCGACAGCGTGGTGCCGTCGGCCAGGTGCGGCTCATCCTCTGACACGAGGCGCTCGAGCCCGAGCAGCAGCGAGAACTCGCGCCGCCAGGCGACCGAGGGCCGCTCGAGACCCTCGTCGAGCTCGGCCAGCGCCCTATCGAGCGCGCGGCGCCGCGGCGTGCCCACGGCGAGCGCGAGCGACGGGTCCTCCCCTTCGAGCAGGAAGGGCTCAAGCACGAACTTTTCGGCGCGCTCAAGATCACCGGCGGCGACCGGCGTGGATGCAACGGCAGAAGTGCTGTCAGCCATAAGTCGGCTTCTCAGGTCAAACGAGTCTTGAAGTGGCGCCGTCTGCGGTCCGCTCCGCCGCGGGGTTCAGGCGGCGGTTCTCCCGGCGTGTAGCTGCTCTGGCGGTTCCGAAGCAGCAGGCCCGCGCGTCTCCCTGCAGCGCGGCGTCTGGATGTATTAAAGCACCCTTAGGCCCTGATTGGCCTGTCAGACGTCTGCCGGGCCTGTGCCAACCTATACCCGCGTCATGCGACTGGGACTCGTGATCACGATCATCGTGGTGGGCGCCATCGTGGTGCTGGCCATCGCCCGCGGCGGCAACTCGAACACGAAGAGCTCTGCCCCTGGCAAGGCCGCGGAAACGAAGGCTTTCGAGGGCTCGCCGCCCGCCCTCGCCTCGGTGCACTCGCAGGAGGGACAGCTGCTCGGCGGCGGCAGCGACGCCTTCAAGCAGCGGCTCGTAGCGCTCAAGGGCCACGAGGTCGTGGTGAACAAGTGGGCGGCCTGGTGCGGGCCCTGCCGGCAGGAGTTCCCCGTGTTCCAGAAGGTCGCGGTTCAGTACGGCAAGAACGTCGCGTTCCTCGGCGTCGACTCGCAGGACTCGAGCGGCGACGCCAAGCGCTTCCTCGGCCAGTACCCCGTGAGCTATCCGAGCTATTCGGACCCGGATCTGAAGATCGCGCAGTCCATGGACGCGGTGGGCGCCTTCCCCACAACCGTGATCTACAACCGCGCGGGCAAGAAGGTGAGCACGCACATCGGGCCGTACACGAAGGACGCCGACCTCGTGGCCGATATCAAGCGCTACGACCAGTAGTCTCGGCTGCTTGCCTGAGCTGCGAATCGACCCCCTCACGGGTCTGAAGACGATCGTCGCCGGCGAGCGCGCAAACCGTCCGGGAGGGGGCTTCAGCGCGGAGGCGCCCGCGCCGCTCGACCCGGACACCGATCCGTTCCTGGAGGGTCACGAGGACCGGACGCCGCCCGAGGTATACGCGCTGCGGGCTTCGGATTCGGGGCCGGACACGCCGGGCTGGGCAGTGCGCGTGGTGCCCAACCTCTATCCCGCCTTGGAGGCGGGCTCGAAGGTCGGCGGTCGGAGGTCGGAGGACATCGACCCGCTGGCCGGTGGTCGCGGCGAGCCCGACTTCTTTGCCGCACAGCCGGCGGTTGGCGGGCACGAGGTGATCATCAATTCGCCCAAGCCCGTGACGTCGTTGCGCGCGCTGTCGCCCGAGGAGGTCGGGACGGCGATGGGCGTCTGGCGGGAGCGGATGCGGGCGCATTCGGGGTCCGCCTACGTGCACGTGATCGTGAACGAGGGGCGCGACGCCGGGGCGTCCCTGCCGCACACCCACTCGCAGCTCTACGCGCTGCCGTTCGTGCCAGCGCAGATCGCGCGCGAACGCGAGCGCTTCACCGCCTACGCGCTGCGGACGAACGGGCGCAACCTGCTCGGCGACCTGATCCAGGAGGAGGTGCGGCTGCGCGAGCGGGTCGTAGCGATCGACGACGAGGCCGTGGCCATCTGCCCCTACGCCTCGCGCGTGCCGTTCGAGGTGCAGATCGCGCCGCGCACGCCGCGCAAGGGCTTCGAGGAGGACGGCGCGCTCGGCGCCGCGCTGGTGCACGACGTGCTCGGCCGCTTCGAGCGCGTGTTCGGCGCGGTGCCCCCGCTCAACCTGTGGGTGCGCACGGCGCCGTCCGGGTCCGAGTACTTCTGCTGGCGGATCGACGTGCTGCCGCGGCTCACGAAGCTCGCGGGGCTCGAGATGGGCACCGGGGTGAACCTCAACGTGATGCCGCCCGAGAAGGCGGCCGAGCAGCTGAGCGGCGCGTGAGGCGTTAGTCTCGCCCCGCCGATGCCGCCCGACGAGCGACCGATTCCGCGCTACATCGCCGAGCACCCGCGCGAGGCGCTGCCCTACGGGCGCTGGGCCGAGGCGCTCGGCAACCACTTCCTCGAGGCGTGCCGGCGCGTGGACCCGGAGGACGAGGAGATCGGCGACCCGGGGGCGATCACCTGGTTTCCCGACCGCACCTACGGGGGCCGCACCTACGTGCCCGCCACCTCGCACACCTCGAACGGCTTCGAGCTGTTCGGCTACGTGTCCTTTCACCGCGACCACGAGGGCGCCGAGGCGCGCGACTTCGAGGCCTACGCGGATTACACGGACGAGACCGCCGAGGCCAACCCCGAGTGGTCGCTCGACCTGTCCGACGACGTGATCGGCTCCTGGCGCGGGCCGCAGGGGCGGGCCGGGGAGATCGCGCTCGTGTGGGGCGTGGCGCTCGTGCAGAACGGCGCGGTCGCCACCACCGAGCTCGGGCCGACGAGCACCGACCAGTGCGTGCTCGCCGAGGACCGCTTCACGCTCGTCTCGCTCGACAACTACACGGGCGACTACATCGAGGTGAAGCTGTGGGGCCCGAACGGCCGCGAACTGGCCGCGGAGTCGCTCTACACCGAGGAGTGAGGGCTATCGTTGGGCCTCGCGAGCCCCGATAGCTCAGATGGATAGAGCGACTCCCTCCTAAGGAGTAGGCCGCAGGTTCGAATCCTGCTCGGGGCGCTTCGGCTGCGCTGAAAAGCTTGCGCTCCCGGCGCCGACCAGGGAGGATGCAACCGATGTTCGTCCCGCTGGGTCACATCGCTGGAGTGCCCGTCGAGGAGACGGCACTTGCGCTGGCGCCGGCGTGGGGCGGAGCGGTGGTGCTGTTCGCGGTGCGGACGCGCTCCTGGCGCGACCGGTTGCGCGCCCGCCGCCGGCGCGGCGGCTCGCGCTAGAACGGCCGCGGGTCGAATCCCTCGAGCGCCCAGTGCCGGATCACGCGGGTACCCCAGGCGCTGCCCTCGCCGGGAGTGAGGACGAAGCGGCTGATGGTGCGCTGGCCGCCCTCGTGGTCGCCGTAGAGCAGATCGATCGTGAGCGCCACGCGTTCGCGCACCGCCTGGCGAGCGGGCTCCATGAAGAGGTCCTCGTTATCGCGCACCGCGCCCTGCCAGTAGCTCGTGTCGCCCGGCGGCACGTAGAGGTCGCGCTGCTGAGGCCGGAACTCGTCGATCAGGTCGCGCGGGTCGCCGCGGATCCGGCCCCCGACCATCACGTGGAAGCCGTGCAGCACGCCGAGCCCCTGGCCCACGTTGCGCAGCGGGATCGCCATGTAGACGTTGCCGTCCGCCTCGTCGACGGCAGCTATACCGCCCTCGACCCTGAACTGGTGCTCGTCGCCGAAGTACACCTCCTCGCCCGGGTCCTGCTCGCGCGAAGGCACGAACACGGGCCGCAGGCCCACGAGCAGCGCCCGCTCCGCCAGACGCGCCGAGCGATTGCCGGAGCGCACGGCCGCAAACGTGGCGAACGCCAGCACCAGCGTGCCGCCCGCGGTCGCAAGAGAGGAGATCGTTGTCCAATCGGCCATCGCCGGCACAACTTAGCGCCAGTGCAACCGAAACTTCATCAATCTTTCATTGCGAATTAGGAGCCGTTGAGACAGCGCTGTTTTGATCCGCAACCATGACGGCCACGATCGACCGCAATGTCGCCTCGTCTCAGGCGACGCGGTACGTGGGCGTGGCCGACTGGTGGGGCCGTCATGTTTGGCTCGAGCGAGGCGGGACGCGGAGCTCGCTCCCCTATCGGGGTGACGATCCGCTCGCGATCTTTGCTTGGGGCCGGCGCGGGATCGGGGCGCGGGAGCTGTCGCGCGCGATTCTCCATGACGCCACCGGCAGCGTCGCTCTGGCCGACCTCCTTTGCCGCGAGTTCACTCACGACGTCGTGGCTGACCTGCCCGACGTGGGCTTCGAGCTCGATCGCCAGCAGGTGCTCGCGTGGTTGGCCGAGCGCCACGCTGCCGCCTGATTCAAGCCTCTCCCGCGAGGGCTCCTAAAGAGGACCGCCCGCCCATCGAGTTGAATCGACGAGGCGGGCGGTCTCTCTGAACCCCGTGTGGACTCGCAGCATCACGGAGGCGTGCTCCCGATTGATCCCTGGGAGGGTCTTGGAAGCACTGTTGCAAGTGAAGCACCGCAATCTAAGAGCGACCAAAAGAATTTCCTCGTATTCGGGTAGGGCTAATAGCGATGGAAAAGCGAACGTTCGGGAAAACAGGCCTGCAACTGCCGGTAATCGGCATGGGAAGCTGGCAGACGCTCGACGTATCTGAGCGTGAGCAGCCTCTCGCCGACGAGGTGGTGGGCGCCGGGCTCGACGCCGGAACCACGCTGTTCGACTCCTCGCCGATGTACGGCCGCTCCGAGGAGGTGCTGGGTCGCGCGCTCGAGGGACGGCGCGAGGGCGTCTTCCTCGCCACCAAGACCTGGTCGCGAACGCAGGCGGCCGCCGAGGCGCGGTTCGGCGAGCAGCTGCGCTTCTTCGGCGACCACATCGAGCTGATGCAGATCCACAACCTCGTGGACTGGGAGGAGCGGCTCGGCTGGCTCGAGCGCGAGCGCGACGCCGGGCGCGTCGGCCTGATCGGCGCCACCCACTACTCGCCGAGCGCGTTCGCCGACCTCGAGCAGGTGATGCGCAGCGGCCGGATCGAGGCGATCCAGATCCCCTACAACCCGTACGAGCGCGAGGTGGAGGAGCGGATCCTGCCGCTCGCCGAGGAGCTCGGGCTCGGGGTGCTCGTGATGCGGCCGCTCGGCGGCGGGACGCTCGCACGCCTGTCCCCCCCGTCGGACGAGCTGGCGCAGCTCGGAGTGGACAGCTGGGCGCAGGCGCTCCTCAGATGGGCGCTCGCCGATTCGCGGGTGCATGTGCTCATCCCGGCCACGAGCAAGCCGGAGCGCGCGCGGGAGAACGCGGCAGCGGGCTCCGGGCCGGCACTCGACGCGCAGCAGCGCCGCTCGGTGGAGCGCATCTCCGGACGCGGCGGAGGTTGATGCAGGGGTAGTGCTCCAGCTCATCGAGCGACAGAGAGACGGGGGCAACCGCTCCCCGAAGTGGCGGCTGAAGCGCCCGCCATGGCGCAGGCTCGGGCGCGGCCTCGCGATCGCGATCGGCGTGCTGGCGCTGGCGGTCGGCGGCATCCTGGCCGGACTGCGCGCCTCCGGGCACACCACGCGCTCGACGGCGATCGGCAGCCTGCAGCTCACCATCTCCCCCGCGATCCACGGGCAGGTGGACGCGTTCATCCCGATCGCCGACTGGGGCGTGCGGGCGCACGCGTTCCGGGCGCCGCTGAGGGTCCACGTGGAGCCGCGGGCCGTGCAGCGCGGGGCGGTGATCAACGCCGCGAGCGGCAACGGGACCGTGCTGGCGGAGGCCGAGCGCGATGCGCGGCACGCCGCGCGCACGGCGCTGCTGCGCGCGTATGCCTGGGCGGTCGGCGGCGCCGCGGCGCTCGGCATCGTGGCCGCACTGGCCCTGGCGCACCGCCCGGAGGTGCGCCGCCGGCTCGTGATCGGCACGGCGGTTGCGCCGGCTGTGTGCGCGTTCGTCATCTGCGGAGCGGTGGTGCTGCGCATGGCCGCCACCTTCGACTCGAACTCGTTCTCCCATCCCCGCTTCTACGCGCGCGGTGCCGAGCTGCAGCAGCTCCTGCACGTGGCGGACAACGCGCAGCAGGAGGCGTCCGGCTACAGCTCCCAGGTGCAGCGCGCGCTCGGAAGCTTCGCGACGCTGGTGGCCACCGGCGGCCGCTTCGAGCGCGCCGTGCCGGCCACCCAGCAGGCGATCCTCGCCTCGGACCTGCATGACAACCTGCTTGCGCTGAAGGCGGTGCAGAAGCAGTTCGGCACCCAGCCGATCTTCTTCCCCGGCGACTTCGGCCAGACCGGCAGCTCCACCGAGGCGCGCCTGCTCGTGCCGCGCTTCGAGCAGTTCAACCAGCCCGTGATCGGCGTGTCCGGCAACCACGATTCCGCGCTGCTCATGCGCCGGCTCGCCGCCGCCGGGATGATCGTGCTCACGGACACCGGCCGCCTGAACGGGGCGGGCCACACCGACGGCCGGCCGGTGCAGAGGATCCTCGGCATGAAGGTGGCGGGCTGGTCGGATCCGCTCGAGGCGAAGACCGACCCCGCGAGCCCCAGCCGCATCTTCTCCTTCGCCGACCTGCCGAACGGCACCGCCAAGTACGTGGCGGCGGAGCAGCGGCTGCTCGACTGGTTCGAGGCGCTGCCGGAGCGGCCGAACATCGTGATGGTGCACGAGAACGGGCTCGCCCAGTCTCTCGCCCGCTCGCTCCAGGCGCAGAACTACCAGGGCCGGCTGCTGATCCTCACCGGCCACGACCACAAGCAGCACATCGACAAGTACGGGCGCATCGTGGTGGCGGATGGCGGCACGGTGGGCGCAGGTGGCGTGTTCGGCGCGAGCAAGAGCCCCGTGGGCTTCGCCGACCTCAACCTGATCGACAAGGGCCGCCTGGCCTCGGTCGACCTGGTGCAGGTGCAACCGTTCACCGGCGCGGCACAGGCCGATCGCGTGGTGCTGAACTCGAAGAATCCGTGCGCCGGCGAGCAGCCGCTCGCCTGCCACAAGCCCGGCGGGCCCTAGACCGTGGGCGGGAAGTCGGGTATGCGACTGGCCTCGCGCCCGGACGCCCAGCGGAAGCTCACGTAGCCGGCGCCGAGCACGGCGAAGAAGAACAGCATGATCGCGCCGGCGAGGTCGGTCCTGAGCAGCGAGTAGGCGCCGACGACGAGCGACAGCGTGAGCACGATGCCGCCGAACAGCTTGTGCGCCAGGGCGAGCAGGACGAGGCCCGCGAGCAGGATCACGAGCGCGACGATCCCCACGACGAGCTGGTTGTGCTGGGTGGAGGTCAAGCAGCCGTTGCTCACGCTGCAGGGTCCGATCTCCGCGCCGAGCGAGGCCGCCCAGATCAGCACGGGCAAGGCCGTCAGCCCGAGCAGGCTCAGGGCAAGGTCCGCGTGCCTGCGCGCGATCAGAAACCAGCCGGCAAGCACGGGGACCAGCATCCCCACGAACAGCATCACCCAACCCACGCCGGGCAGTGTAATGCGCGGGCGCCGCGATTACACGCGCTGGGCGCGCGTCACCGTTTAGGCTCGTGCCGGATGGACTCGCATTCCCTACGCGACTCGCCTGCCCGGGAGAGCGAAGAGCAGTTGGTGGCAGCGCTACAGGCGGGCGACGAGGCGGCGTTCGCCACGCTGGTGGATCGCTACCAGCCCTCGCTCGTGCGGCTCGCGCGCATGTACGTGCGCGACCAGTCCACGGCGGAGGAGGTGGCGCAGGAGACGTGGCTCGCCGTGCTGAAGGGCATCGACCGCTTCGAGGGCCGCTCGTCGTTCAAGACCTGGCTGTTCCGCATCCTCACCAACCGCGCGAAGACGCGCGGTCAGCGCGAGAGCCGCAGCGTGCCGTTCTCCTCGCTCGGCGGCGACTCCGACGACCCCGCGGTGGATCCCGACCGCTTCCGGCCCGAGGGCGAGCAGTACGCCGGCGGCTGGAAGCAGTTCCCGGTGCCGTGGGAAGGGGATCCCGAGGAGCGGCTGCTCGCCGGCGAGGCGCGCGCGCTGATCCTCGACACGATCGAGAAGCTGCCGCCGAACCAGCGTGCGGTGATCACGCTGCGCGACATCGAGGGCTTCGGCTCCGAGGAGGTTCGTAACGTTCTCGACGTCAGCGATACCAATCAGCGAGTGCTCCTCCACCGCGCCCGCTCGAAGGTCAGGCGCGCGCTGGAGCAGTACCTGGAGGCCGCATGAGCTGCAAGGAATTCGTAGAACTCGTCACCGACTATCTGGAAGATGCGCTCCCGCAGGAGGAGCGCCGGCGCTTCGAGGAACACCTCGGAATCTGCACCGGCTGCGTGACGTACGTCGAGCAGATACGCGCGACGGTGCTCACCGTGGGCGTGCTGCGCGAGGAAGACATCCCGCCGGCCACGCGTGACGAGCTGCTCGCGGCCTTCCGTGACTGGAAGCGCGACTAGCACGGAGCCGGCTCCCGGCGGAGCCGAACGCGTCTCGACGCTCGAGCTGTTCTTCGACCTCGTCTTCGTCTTCACGATCACGCAGCTGAGCACGCTGCTCGTGCGCGAGCCGAGCTGGAAGGCCGTGGGCGAGGTGGTGGTGATGCTCGGCGTGATCTGGTGGATGTACGACGGCTACGCGTGGCTGACGAACGCTGTGCCGCCGGACCGCGCGGGACGGCGCGTGTTCCTGCTCGCGGCCATGGCCGCCTTCCTCGTGCTGGCGCTCGCGATCCCCGAGGCCTACAACGGGAGCGGCGCGAGCTTCGCGATCGCCTACCTCGCCATCGTCCTCATCCACGGCGGCCTGTTCGCCAGCTCCACCTCTCAGACGATCACCCGGGCGATCCTCCGGCTGGCGCCGATCAACCTCCTCTCCGCGGCGCTCCTGCTCGCCGGTGGAATCGCGGGCGGGACCGCCCAGCATGTGCTGTGGGCGCTCGCGTTCGTGTCGGAGTGGATCACGCCGTTCTTCCTCCACAGCGGCGGCTTTCTGATCGCGCCGTCCCACTTCGTCGAGCGCCACGGCCTCGTGGTGATCATCGCCATCGGCGAGTCGGTGGTGGCCGTGGGCATCGGAGCGGCCGGGCTCCCCGTGGACCTGTCGCTCGTGGCGATGGCGGTGCTCGGGCTACTGCTGAGCGCGTGCCTGTGGTGGGCCTACTTCGGCACGGGCGACGAGGA
>DASXCV010000100.1:0-15722 GCA_036491015.1 Thermoleophilaceae bacterium
CACATGCAGGACGCGCCGCCCGCGCTGCGCGACGTCGCGCCGTCGGTGCCGAAGACCTTCGAGCCGGTGATCCGGCGTGCGCTCGCCAAGGACCCGGCCAAGCGCTACCAGACCACCGGCGAGCTGGGCGCCGCCGCGCTCGAGGCCGCGAACTCCGCGACCGGAAGGCGCCGCCGCCATCGCGACCAGACAGCCGCCCAGACGCGCAAGCTGAGCAGCACGACCCAGGCGGCCACCCACCAGCTGGGCCGCCCACCGCCGCAGGTGACGGCGAAGATCGTGGCGAAGAAGCGCGAGCCACGCCGCGTTCCGCTGATCGCCGGGGCGCTGGCGGCAGTGGTGCTCGTGGGTGTGGCGGCAGCAGCGCTGCTGGGAGCCTTTTCCGGCCCCCGACACCCGACACCCGGCACCCACCACCGCACCTACCACAAGACCCCGCCGCCAACTCCACAGCCCCTCGGCCTCTCCGGCACCGTCCGCTGCTCCTCGAGCACGTGCACGCAGGCGGGCCACAAGGTGCTGGCGCCGATCGAGGACGGCGTGTGCGGCCGGAGCATGGGCAACTGGGCGCGCATCGACGCGAGCGGCTCGCCGTTGATGGTCTGCATGGCGGCGTCGAACCCGCCCGACGGCACCCCGCCGCTGATCGCCACCGTGCCGGACGTGATCGACGGCCGGCTCGACTGGGTGCACGACTACCTGGATGGCCTCGCCATCAACCACGACACAACAGGCGGCGGCATTCTCGGCATCCTCGACAACAGCGCGTACGAGGTGTGTGCCACCTCGCCGCCGGCCGGCCAGCCGCTCGACCAGGGCGACTTCGTGCAGCTCTACGCACAGCACTCCTGCTGATCGGTCACGCGCGGGCGCGCGCGACTAGGATGCGCCAATGGACGACGAGAGGGCACAGGAGCTACTCGCGCGAGAGCGCGGCCGCATAGAGAAGGCGCTCAGCGGCATCGGACCGGCAGACGACCGGGACGAGCCGCGCGACGCGAGCGACGACGCCAACGAGCTGTTCGACGAGGAGCTCGGCGAGGGCGTGGCCGAGCGGCTGCGCGAGGAGCTTGCCGCGATCGAGCGCGCCGAGCAGCGCCTGGCGGAGGGCAAGTACGGCCTCTCGGTCGAGAGCGGCGAGCCTATTCCGGACGGTCGCCTCGAAGCCGTGCCCTGGGCCGAGCGTACGGCCGACGAGCAGGGCCGCTACGAGCGCGGCGGCTGAGCGCACGTCGCGGTGAGCGCGCCCGCCACGCTTCGCACCCACACGGCCGAGGGCGTCCGCACGATCCTGTTCGCGCGGCCCGGCGAGTACAACACGATCACGCCGGCACTCCGTGACGAGCTGAGCGCGGCCATCGACGAGGCCGACGCCGACGACGATGTGCGCGTGATCCTCTTGCGCGCCGAGGGCAAGGCGTTCTGCGCCGGCTACGGCCTCGGCTGGTCCACCGAGATGCAGGCCGCCGAGGGCGAGTCCGAGCGCGTGTGGGACTCGGTGCAGGACATGGCCGGCATCGGCAGCTTCGTGGACGTGTACATGAAGCTCTGGTACTGCCGCAAGCCCACCGTGGCCGCGGTGCAGGGCTGGTGCATCGGCGGCGGCACGGACATGGTGCTGTGCGCGGACCTGATCCTCGCGGCGGAGTCGGCTTCCTTCGGCTATCCGCCCGCGCGCGTGTGGGGAACGCCTACGACCGCGATGTGGGTGTACCGGCTCGGCTTCCAGCAGGCCAAGCGCTGGCTCTTCACGGGCGACGAGATCCGCTCGGCCGACGCCGAGCGCATCGGGCTCGTGCTCGAGGTGGTGCCGGACACCGAGCTCGAGCGGCGCGCCACCGAGTTCGCGGGCCGCATCGCCAGGCTGCCCGCCAACCAGCTAATCATGCTGAAGGCGCTCTGCAACCAGCCGGCGGAGGCGATGGGCCTGGCGGCGAGCCGCCGCCTCGGCACGCTGTTCGACGGCGTGGCGCGCCACACGCAGGAGGGGCTCGACTTCGTGGAGCGCGCGGGAGACGTGGGCTTCCGCGACGCCGTACGCGAGCGGGACGACCCGTTCGGCGACTACGGCTCGCGCCCGCGCTGAGCGCGGCACGCGCGAAGCGCATAAGCTGTGCACCCGCCGATGGCCGCTACCGCCACCGACACCCGCGCGAGCGCCAACGGGACCGGCGCCCGCCCCAAACTCACACCGCGTGAGCGCTTCGAGGTGCGCGTGGGGCGCGTGATGGCGTCGCTGCCGCCGAAGGCGCAGGTGCGGCTGTCGGGCAAGCCGCCGGTGCAGCTCGACGGGCAGACGCTCGCGCCCGACATCCAGCTGATGCTCGCGATGATGGAGCGCCAGGGCAATCCGCCGCTCGAGACGCTGCCGCCGCCGGTGGCGCGCGAGGCGGTGGTCCACCAGTCGAAGACCTACGCCGGTGTGCCGGTGGAGGTGAAGCAGGTGCGCGAGCTCCAGGTGGACGGTGCCGAGGGCCCCATCAAGGCGCGCCACTACGTGCCGCCCGACGACGGCGGCCCGCACCCGCTGCTCGTGTACTACCACGGCGGCGGCTTCGTGATCTGCGACCTCGACACGCACGACCAGCCCTGCCGGCTGCTCTGCCGCCACGGCGGGGCGCATGTGCTGTCGATCGACTACCGCTTGGCTCCCGAGCACCCGTTCCCGGCGGCGGTGGAGGACTGCCAGGCGGCGCTGCGCTGGGCGTTCGAGCACGCCGAGGAGCTGGGCGCGGATCCGAACCGGATCGCCGTGGGCGGCGACAGCGCCGGCGGCAACCTCTCCACGGTGATGACGCTGCTCGCGCGCAACGGCGAGAACCCGATGCCGCACGCGCAGCTCCTGATCTATCCGGTCACCGACTTCGCGAACACCCACCCGTCGGGCAGCATGTTCGCCGAGGGCTTCTTCCTCACGGAGTCGGAGATGGACTGGTTCAACGAGCACTATGTGCTCAGCTGCGGCGCCGACGCCAGCGAGCCGCGGCTCTCGCCGCTGCTCATCGACGACCTGTCCGACCTGCCGCCCGCCTACCTCTGCACCGCGGGCTTCGACCCGCTGCGCGACGAGGGCGAGGCCTATGCCGCCAAGCTGCGCGAGGCCGGCAACAAGGTCGTGCTCCGGCGCTTCCCGTCGCTCATCCACGGCTTCGCGAACATGACCGCCGCGAGCCGCACCTCGCGCGACGCGATGATCGAGATCGCCGGCTCGCTCCGGGCGCTGCTCGGCGCGCTGTGAGCGCCGACTCCTTCGAGACCCTCATCTACAGGACGGACGGGGCGCTGGCCAGCGTCACGCTCAACCGCCCGGACCGGCTCAACACGATCGTGCCGCCGATGCCCGACGAGCTCGAGCAGGCGGTCCACCTCGCGGTGGCCGACGAGGACGTGAAGGTGATCGTGCTGCGCGGCGCCGGCCGCTCGTTCTGCGCGGGCTTCGACTTCGGCGGCGGCTTCCACCACTGGGACGAGGGCTTCACCACCGACGGCGAGTGGGACCCCGGCAAGGACTTCATGGTGGCGAATGCGCCGAGCCTCGGCCCGATCCCCAAGTTCATGAGCATGTGGCGCTCGCCCAAGCCGGTGATCGCGCAGGTGCACGGCTGGTGCGTGGGCGGCGGCAGCGACATGGCGCTCTGCGCGGACCTCGTGGTGGCGAGCGAGGACGCGCGCATCGGCACGCCGTATAGCCGCATGTGGGGCTCGTACCTCACGGGCATGTGGATCTATCGCCTGGGGCTCACGCGCGCGAAGGAGCACGCGCTCACGGGCAAGCCGCTGTCGGGCCGCGAGGCCGCCGACGTGGGGCTGATCAACGAGGCCGTCCCGTTCGCTGAGCTGGAGGACACCGTGGGCGAGCTGGCCAAGCGACTCGCGTCGATCCCGCTCTCCCAGCTCGCCGCGATGAAGCTCGTGGTGAACCAGGCCTACGAGAACATGGGCCTCGCCTCCACGCAGACGCTCGGCCCGATCCTCGACGGTTTGATGCGCAACACGCCGGACGCCAAGCGCTTCATCGAGCTGGCGGAGAGCGAGGGCGCGGGGCACGCGGCGCGCGTGCGCGACGAGCCCTTCGGCGACTACAGCCGCGCGCCCGCGGACGAGCAGCCCGACCCGAACAACGTGATCGAGCCCTAGCCGGTCGCGCCGCGCCAGTAGGTGCGGAGCAACCGCAGCGCGTTGCCGGACGTGATCGCGTCCGCCGTCTCGTCGCCGTACTTGTCGCGCAGCGCGGCCTCGAGCTGGGCGAGGTCGGCCGAGCTCTCGAGCCCGCCGAGCGTGGGCTTGATGAACCCGTCGAAGTCGGTGCCGATGCCGACGTTCGCGTGGCCACCGGTGATCTCGGCGATGCGGTCGATGTGCTTGCAGATCGCCTCGAACGACTGCTCGAAGGTCTTCGTCTTGCCCGGCTTGAGCCCGTCGAGCAGCTGGTGCTGGGCGAAGATCAGCCCGATCACTCCGTTACGCGCCGCGACCGCGCGCACCGTGTCCTCGGTGTACATGTACTCCTGCTTGCCGAAGCGGTAGCCCGCGTGCGAGGAGAAGAGCGGCACCTCGCGGCCGGGGTCGAGCTCGTCGAGCGCGGCGATCAGGCCGGCCACCGAGAGGTCGCTCATGTGCGACGCGTCCACCAGCACGTGCTCGCGCACCAGCGCGCGCACGGCGGCCTGGCCGAGCTCGGTGAGCCCCTCGTCTGGCTGCGGGAAAACCCAGTTGTAGATCCCGTCCGGCAGGAACGGCAGCGCGTTGGCGTTGGTGGCCACCTGGCGGAAGAACAGGTGCGCGAGCGTGACGTAGGCGAGGCCGCGAGCGGCGAGCTTGGTCACCGCGGCGTCCACCTCGTCGGGCGTCGCGCCGAGGTGAAAGCCGCCCTCCAGCACGTGCACGAGCGCGAGCTTGTGAGCGGACAGCGCCGCCTCGAGCTCCGCCGGCGTGTGCGCCACCGTGGCGGCGTCCGCGTGCTTCGACGCGATGTCCTCCTCCACGGTGTCCATCTGGCTGAGCACGTCGTCCACGTAGCCGGGCGCGCCCGGCGCGGCGTAGGGCTTGTCGAGATCCGCCTCGTCGAAGAACGCGTAGAGCACGGACCAGGCCACGCCCACGCCGCCCGCGGTCATCGACTCGACGGTCACGCGCGGGCCGGACTCGAACGAGCGGTAGTTGCCGAAGCGGCTGGCCACGCCCACGAGCCAGGCGCGGATCACGTCGCGCAGCCGGCGCCGCCCGCGGCCCGTCGTGATCGCGTCGATCACCGAGCCCTTCTCCTCGGGCACGAGGTGCATCGGGTAGTGGGCGTGGAGGTCGGCGATCATCGGTGGAAGAACTGCTCGATCTCCCAGACCGGGTGCTTCACCCAGTCCGGGATCGCACTCTCCACGCCGGGGTTGAGCGGGCAGCAGCGCGACGCCGTCGGCTGCTCCTTGTCGCCGTCGCGCACCACGATGCTGAGGTCGACCTCGTAGTGGTTCTTCGCGGCGAGCTTGACCTTCGTGTCGAACTGCCCGCTGCCGGTCTTGCCCTCGACGTCGAAGGTGAAGGTCTTTGGCGGCACGCCGTTCTCGTCCGCGGAGTTCACGGTGGCGATCAGGCGCAGCGGCGCGCCGCCCTGGTGGCCCGTGAAGTCGAAGATCACCCACAGCTCGTCGTGTTTGCGCGCGGCGTCGAGCTCGGGCGGGGCGAGCGGCGCCTTCACCACGCGATCGACGGCCTTCGCCATCAGCTGCTCGGGGTGGTCCCAGTACGGGTGCTGTGCCGGTCCGGTGGGGCTCGGCTCCTCGAGCCCCGCGAGCAGCTCGGAAATCGGCTTGGTGTCGCCCCATGCGCCGGGCCACTGGATCCAGCCGGGCTCGGTGTGGGGCACGACCTCGAGCGCCAGGTCCGGCGCCTCGCGCTTGCCGTCCACGATGTCGTACCAGCCCACCGTCTCGTAGAGACCGGGCGCGAAGTAGGAGGCATGCGAGCCGCGGCCGGGGTAGGTCACGGGGCGCCCGTCGGGCGACTTCTCCACCTCGTCCCAGGGGCGCGACTCGGCGTAGGCGTGCTGGGCGTACAGCGCGAGGTCCGGCGTGTCGCCGCCCGAGGGCACGCGCAGCTCGATCATCTCCCAGTCGCCCTCGTGCAGGCCGAAGTCGGCGGCCAGGTGGTAGTCGTTGTAGAAGTACCAGAACCAGTACTGGAGCCAGAGGTGTCCGTCCGCCGCCTGTTGAGCGTGGCCGTAGATGCGGTTGCGCAGGTCGGGGCGGGCCTCGCGCAGCGCGGTGTACTGGTCGCGGTAGTTCTTGCCCTCCACCCCGAGCACGTCGGTCTTCGCCGCGCTCGAGCCGTCCGCGTACTTCGTGCCGAGCGCGTCGAGCGTCAGCCCGTTGCCGGCGCTCGCGATCACCTCGCCCCCCGCACGGCGCAGCTGGTTGCCGGGGTTGGCGGTCATCTCCTCCGCCGAGTCGGCGAAGAAGGCTTCCTGAGAGTCGTAGCGCGGCTGTGGCTTGTAGCGCTCGAGCAGCTCTTCAGGGGTCACGGCGCAACGCTACGCCCGCAACTGCGCCAGGTCCAGTCCGGCTAGCTCCCCAATGGCCTCGATCGTCACGTCCGCGGCCGGATAGCGCTCGCTTTGCTCGGGATCCAGTGCATAGTGGCCCTGCCGCGGGAACACCGTGGTCACGCGCTCGCCCCACACCTGCTTCACCGCGTCGAGGATGCGCAGCTTGTCGTCGACGAGCACGTAGTGGTCGGCCGGATAGCGCGCCTCCACGTCGTCGAGCTCCTGCTCCTTGTGCACGTAGATCAGCACGTCGCCGCCCACCGCGTCGCCGATGCCGGAGCGCTCGACCTTCAGCGGCTGGAACACCACGTCGCCGTCGCTCAGCACCACCGCGCGCCCGTGCTCGCGCATGCGCGCCACGGCCTCGAGCGCGCCCGGGTACACGCGGTCGGCGAACGGGTAGTGGACGAGGAAGCTCGAGATCTCGAGCAGGCGCGTCTCGCGCGGGTAGGCAAGGCGGAAGCGCTGGAGCGCGCCGAGGTAGTCCGCGTAGCCGAGCTCCGCGCGCAGCTCCTCGAAGAACTGCCAGTAGCGCTCCTGGCGCTCCTCGCCGAAGGCGTCGGTGAGGTGAGCGCGCAGGTCGGCCGACACCGCGTCGTTGTCGAGCAGCGTGTTGTCGACGTCGAACAGGAAGACGACGCTCACGCCCGGCACCGTACCGGCAGTGGGCCCGACCCGCTAGGAGCTGTCGCGCACGATGCCGCTGAACAGCTCGATGTCCGCCGCCTGGAGCTGACACACCTCGAGCAGGTGGCCGAGCTGCGCGCTCGTGTCCACGTAGCCGGCGCGCACGCGGTCCGGGATCAGCACCGTGTGGTCGAAGCGCAGGCCGGACTCGGCCAGGATCCCGCGCACGCGCTCCCACTCCTCGTCGCCGACGGGCACCTGCGTGGCGAGGTGGTGCAGCCGCACGCCGTCGCTGTTCGCGGGCAGGAAGCGACGGTAGAACTCCACGTCGCCGGACACGGGCTCGATCAGCTCGACGATCAGGCCGCCGCGCGCGCCCATCGCGATGCGCGCCTCCCACGGCACCTCCTCGTCGTTGTGGTCGATCACCCGCGCGCTGTCGGTGGGCACCTCCACGCAGTGCTCGAGCCCGAACTCGCTGCGCATGAACTCCATCCCGCGGTCGAGGTCGTTGCACACGTAGCCGAGCTGCCAGATGTTCGCGAACAGGTCCGCCAGCGCGCTCACCGGGCGCGGCGATTCGAATAGATCCGTGGTGGTCATTCGCCGACTGTAAGCCAAGCGCGCACGAGCAGCGAGCGACCGCCGCGGGCCGCCGCGTACAGCTCACTGTCGTCGGTAGTCTCGTGCTCACCCCAGCCGGCGGCGTCGAGCAGCGCCAGGTGCTCGGCCGCGGGCAGGATGGTCCGCCACGGCTCGCGCAGACCGCCGCGGCCGCGCCGCGCGTTCGCTATCCGCGTGACCTCGGCCGTCGGCAGCCCGTCCTCGTGCACCGCGAGGCTCACCGCCAGCTCGCTCCCGGGAGCGGCGCGGGTCGCGAGCGCCCGCAGGAGCTCCACGATCTCGCTCGCCTCGAGGTACACCACCAGCCCCTCGCAGACGAACAGCGTGGGGCGCGCGGCATCCTGGCCGGCGGCGCTCAGCAGATCGGCCACGGAGTCGTGCGCGAAGTCGGCGGCCACGAACACGATCCCGCTCGTGTCCCCGCGCAGCCGCTTCACCCGCCGGCGCTTGTGTCGCTGAGTGGCGGGCTCGTCGAGCTCGAAGAAGCGCACGCCCGGCGAGCGGAAGCGCAGCGCGCGGTCCTCGTAGCCCGCGCCGAGGATCACCACCTGGTCGATGCCGCGCTCGATCGCGTCGAGCACGCGCGCGTCGAAGAAGATCGTGCGCGCGTACAGGTGATCGCGCAGCAGGGGCGCGCGCCCGGCCCGCATCCACCTCGAGATGCGCCTCTGCGCGCCAGGATCGCCGTCCGGCGTGTGCGGCCGGTCGCGGAACCCGGAACGCACGACAGCCACACCCTGCGCCGTGCTCGAGGCCGAACCACGCATGCGGGCGATCCTATGCAAGTACGGCTACCACGCTTGCACCGCCCATCCCGCTCGGAGATAGTGGCCCTTCAAGGAACGCATATGGACTCGAAGCTCCAAGCAGCTCCGGCGCGTCCTGACGGCAGTCCGAAGCACACAAAGTCTCCCGCCTGGTACCGCCTCGAAGACCAGATCAAGTGGTACGGGCACAAGAGCGCCTACAGCCAGCAGCGCTACAAGGCGATCAAGGTCGGTCAGATCGTGGTCGCCGCGCTCGTGCCGGTGCTGGCGGCGGTCGGCGGCGCGCCGCGCTGGACGCTGGGTGCACTCGGCGCCATCGTCGTGATCCTCGAGGGCTTCCAGCAGCTCTTCCAGTACCAGCAGAACTGGATTGCCTACCGCTCCACGTGCGAGTCGCTCAAGCACGAGAAGTACCTCTTCGTCGCTGACGCCGGTCCCTACGCGCGCGCGCGAAACAAGGACGCGCTCCTCGCCGAGCGGGTGGAGGGTCTCGTCTCACGAGAGACGGCCCGCTGGACGTCCGGGCAGGAGGAGGCCGTCAAACACGACCAACAACCGGAGGCCCAGTAGACATGGGCGGAATCTTCATCAGCTACCGGCGCCAGGACGCACCGGGTTACGCCGGGCGCCTGTACGACTCGCTCGCCGCGCACTACGGCGACCAGCGCATCTTTATGGACATCGGCGCGATTCAGCCCGGACAGGACTTCACGCAGCGGATCGACGAGGCGCTCAGCTCGTGCGACGTGCTGCTGGCGGTGATCGGGCCGCAGTGGTGCACGATCACCGATGCCGGAGGGTCGCGCAGGCTCGAGGATCCCGAGGACTACGTCGGGCTCGAGGTGCGCACCGCGCTCACACGCCCCGACGTGAAGGTCATCCCCGTCCTCGTGGGCGGCGGCCGCATGCCGGCGCGCGAGGAGATCCCGCCGGGGCTTGCCGACCTGCGCAAGCGTCAGGCGCTCGAGCTGAGCGAGGCGCGCTGGCGCTATGACGTCGAGCGGCTGATCGCGACCCTGGAGGGTCCGCCGCCGCCCGACCCGCAGCCCGACCCGCGGCGTACGCCCGAGCCCGAGCCCGACCCGCGCCCTGTGGCCCCATCCCAGGCGGCCACACCGCTCGTGGCCGTGGCCCTCGGCGTGCTGGTCGGCGCCATCCCGGCGTACGCCACGTACAGGACCGGCGCCAAGATCCACAAGCACAACGACGTGACCTCCGTGGCCCACCTCGCCGTTCCGTGGGCGTTGTTCTGGGCCGCGCTATGCGCCGTCGTGTGCGCCGTGGTCGCCGCCATGGGTCCCGACCGGCGCCAGATCGTGCCTCAGGCCGCCCATGGACTGCTGATCGGACTGCTTGCCGGTGGGCTCGGCGGGGCCGTGAACGGCGTGGCGCGGATCCACGGCCACCACCTCAAGCCCGGCATCGTCCTCGGCTTCGCGGTCACCGGCGCGGTGATCGGCCTGTCGCGGATAGCCGGAGGGTCGCGCACCGTCGGCTTCGTGGGCGGCGCCGCTCTTGGCGCGCTCGGCGGTGTGATCGTGGCGGGCAACATCGCGCACTTCTGGTCGCAGGCGATCCCCGCCGCGATCATCCTGATCGGCATCGCGGTGCTCCAGCTGGTCAGCACGACGGCCGAGAAGCCCGTCGCCGCGCTCACTCCCGCCGGGCGGCACTAGCCGCCGCCCCTTCAACGCATGGCTGCGCAGTCGTGGCGTCTACGGCAGCGATGAGAGCATCGGGCCGGGCACTGTGTCATCCGGGTGTTGCCAGGCAACACCTAACTGCCACGGTGGACTGGCCGGGCGGCGCTGCCATCATCGGCGCGTGGCGTCGATGAAAGACGAGCCGGTGGTGTTCTTCGACTCGCCGGAGGCGTGGGCCGAGTGGCTCGCGGACAACCACGAGTCGTCGAGCGGCGTGCGGGTGAAGATCGCGAAGAAGGGCACCGGGATCGCGTCGGTGGCCTATCCCGAGGTGCTCGACATCGCGATCTGCTACGGCTGGATCGACGGCGTGCGGCACAAGCTCGACGACGAGCACTTCCTCCAGCGCTTCTGCCCGCGGGGGTCGCGCAGCAAGTGGTCGAAGATCAACCGCGACAAGGCCACGCGCATGATCGACAGCGGCGAGATGAAGCCAGCCGGCATGCGCGAGGTGGAGTCCGCGCAGGCCGATGGACGCTGGGCCGCCGCGTACGACTCGCACCGCACGGCCACCGTGCCCGACGACCTGCAGGAGGCGCTCGACGCGAACCCGGCGGCGCGCGAGTTCTTCGCCACGCTCAACAGCCAGAACCGCTACGCCGTGCTCTACCGGGTGGGGGACGCGAAGAAGCCGGAGACGCGCGCGCGGCGGATCGCGCAGTTCGTGGAGATGCTGGCGCGAGGCGAGAAGCTCCACCCGTAAGGACGTTCGGTGGGAAGTTGGCGCGCAAGTGACCCGCTTGCAACCGGAAGCGCGCCAAACAGCCTCCTATGAGGAGATTCTTCACCCAGCGTCAGAAACATGACTTAGGATGGACCTAGCAAGAGCCAGCTCGCGCTTTCGTGCGCGCTGCGGCCCGCTCTCGTCTGACAAGAAAGGTTCCATTGGGCTCGCTTAGCGTGCTGTTTCTCCAGGAAGGAGTCCTGGGGGACGGTCAAGTGATGGGTCACGCGACCTACCAGAGGTCGATTCACGCATGCCTGCCCGACATCCCCGATGTCGAGGCTCGCTTCCGCGGGCTGCCCGAGATGCCGGATAGCTCGCTGCGGCTCGCCACGGGCTGGCCGCTGCTCCGCGGCTTCGACCTCGACCTCCAGACTTCGCGCTGGCACGCGGTGCAGGGTGTGCGAGCGCGGCGGGTGCTGCGGGACGAGCTCGCGGTCGCGCCGATCGACGTCGTGCACGTGAAGAGTCATTCGATAGCGATGGGGCTGATCCGCGAGATGCCGCGGGTGCCGATCGTGCCGGTGGTGGACGTGACCGTGTGGGCATGGCGCGAGATGGCGATCTGGCGTCGCGTGCGCAGCCACTCGCGGGCGATGATCTGGCCGAGCGAGGCCGCCGAGCGCAGCGTGTTCGCGCGCGCGCCGATGGTCATCGCGCTCACGAACTGGGCGCGCCAGGGCGTGCTGCGCGTGAGCCCGGGGGCGAACGTGGTGCGCCACCACCCGGGCATCGACATCGAGACCTTCAGCCCGGCGCCGCGCGAGGCGCGCGACGCCTACCGGATCCTGTTCGTGGGCGGCCGCTTCGAGGCCAAGGGCGGCTACGACCTGCTCGACGCGCTGGCCCCGCGCCTCGGGCGCGACGTGGAGCTCGACATCGTCACCGCGGACGAGATCCCCGAGACCCCGGGCGTACGTGTGCACCGCCTGAGCTCGGGCGACGAGCGCCTGGTGCGTCTCTACCAGCAGGCCGACCTGTTCTGCCTGCCCACCTACGGGGACAGCAACCCGTGGGTGATCCTCGAGGCGATGGCCTGCGGCACGCCGGTGATTTCCACGACCGTGGGCGCGATTCCCGAGCTGCTCGGAAACGGTGAGGCGGGGGTGGCGGTGCCGCCGGGAGCACGCTCGGCGCTCCGTGTGGTGATCGACCAGCTGCTGAGCAACGACGCCAAGCGCCTCGCGCTCGGCGCACTCTCACGCGAGCATTGCGAGCGCGAGTTCGACGCGCAGCGCCAGGTGCCGCTGCTGTTCGAGCTGCTGCGCGAGGCCGCCGAGCTCGGACCGAGCGCGTTGCCCGAGGCGTCGCGTTCGCACGAGCCGTCGCCGATCGCCTAGCGCGCCGCCCCGACCAGGCGAGTCAATAAGGTGAGGCGGGTGAGCCAGTTCGAGCCCTGGGAGATGGAGCTGCACGGCCACCGGGTGATCTACCGCGTGGCCGGGAGCGGCCCGCCGGTCGTGCTGATCCACGGCATGGTGAACTCGTCGAAGCACTGGGAGCAGGTGGCGCTGCGACTGGCCGACCGCTACACGGTGATCGCGCCCGACCTGATCGGCCACGGCGACTCGGCCGCGGTGCGCGGCGACTACTCGATCGGCGCCCACGCGGCGAGCATCCGGGACATGCTCGCGGTGATCGGGATCGAGCGCGCGACGATCGTCGGGCACTCGCTCGGCGGCGGCGTGGCGATGCAGTTCTTCTACCAGTTCCCCCAGCGCACGGAGCGACTGGTGCTCGTGTCGAGCGGCGGGCTCGGCCACGACGTGAGCCCGCTTCTGCGGAGCGCCGCGATACCGGGGATGAACGGGCTGATCGGGCTGGTCGCGCACCGGCGCATCCTCGACGCGCTCTGGGAAGTCGGCAAGCGCCTGCGCGCGCGCGGGCACAGCAAGGGCGTGTACGTCCAGGCGGTCGTGCGCGCGCTACGTCCGCTCGAGCAGCCGGGAGCGCGGGCCGCCTTCCTGCACACGCTGCGCTCGGTGATCGACGTGCACGGCCAGCGCGTGAGCGCGGTCGACCGCCTCTACCTGCTCGGCTCGATGCCCACGATGGTGGTGTGGGGCGAGCGCGACCACACGATCCCGCTCGAGCACGGCCGGGCCATGCACGAGGCGGTGCCGCACAGCCGCTTCGCGACGCTGCCCCGCGCCGCTCACTTCCCGCACCTCGAGGATCCGGACGGGCTCGCCGACGTGCTGCTCGACTTCCTCGAGACCACCGAGCCCGCCCGCATCGAGGACGCCGACTGGGGCGCGATCATCGAGCCGCGGGCCCCGCGAGCGCGCCAGAGCGCCGCGGCCTAGCTCGACCGATCCCAGTCTGCTGCCCCATAGGGGCACCCGGATGGGATTGCTTTGGCCCGGAGGGCGGCTACGGGTACTGCGCCACGTACTGCTCGTGGATCGCCTGCCAGCCCTCGACGTCCCACAGCTTGCGGTCCGGCTTGCCGTCGAGGACGTCCGCCAGCGCGTCGAGGTGCCAGTGCCAGCCGGCGGGGGTCTTGGTGCGGAACTCGTCCGGGAGCTTCTCGAGCGTGTTGACGAAGCGCAGCACCGTGCCGTCGCCGTCCGGCGTCAGCTCGAAGCGCAGCGTCGCGTTGTTGGCGCCCCACGGCTCGTCCGCGTGGCCCCAGATGCCCGTGGTCTCGAGCAGGCGCGGCGGGTCGTACTCGCTGAGCGTGCCGCGCCAGCCGGCCGATCGCTCCTCCTCGTCCTCGTTGAGCCAGCGCAGGGCGAAGTCGCCGCCCGGGCGCAGGTCGGCGCTGAGCTCGCCCCACCAGCGGATCACCTGCTCGGGGTCGGTGATTGCACTCCACACGCGTTCCGGCGAATGGGCGAGGCGGCGCTCGAACGTGATCACGGCCGAGCCGTCTGCACGGGTCTCGACGATTCCGTCGGCGGTGGTCATGGGGTAGGTCCTTTCGTCGAATCAGCTGTCTCGTCGAGGTGGCGTTCGAGCGCATCGAGCTGGCCGGCCATCGCGCGGCGGTAGGGCTCGACCCACTCGATCAGTTCCGCGAGCGCGCGCGGGTCAAGCGTGTAGACGCGCTGCTGCGCGTGTTTCTCCACGCGCACGAGTCCCGAATCGCGCAGCACGCGCAGGTGCTTCGAGGTGCCGGGCTGGGAGAGCCCGGTCCCCTGGACCAGCTCGCCGACCGAACGGGGCTGCTCGAGCAAAAGGTCGAGAATCCGCCTCCGATTCGGCTCCGCAAGTACCTCGAACGCCATACCGAACAACATACCAGATCAGTTATATAACCAAACCAACAACTACGAACTAAAACCAAGCAACGCCCTGACTTGAGTTGACAGCTACATAAGAGCCGGTTTAGGTTCGACTCAATGAGCCCACCACGCCTGTGGCTCGCGACCGGACTGGTCGGAGCGGGCCTCATCCTGGCGGCTGCTCCCGCCGCGGCCGACCCGATCACCGAGTTCCCGATCGAGCCTGGCTCGGCGGCCGGTGCGCACGCGCCGCGCTACATCCACCCCGGGCCGGACGGTGCGCTCTGGTTCACCGATGGAGGCAGCAACTACGGGATAGAGAGGATCACGACCGACGGCACCTTCGAGCCGGTCATCGGCACCTCGGTTAGGACCGAAGACCTCGTTACGGATCCGAGCGGACTTGTGTTCTGGACCGGTGACGGAGGCTATGGCTTTCGAACTCCCTCCGGGGGCGGCACTAACATCTCCGCCCCCGACCTTCAGGGAGGGGCGACCGCTCTCGACGGTTCCGGAGATGTCGTTTGGACGAACCAGGACCACCTTGGCAACAGCTCGCTTTGCCAGCCGGATGGCGCTCTCCCGGACTTGAAGTGCAATTTCATTGCCGGTCCGACACGTTTGACGGGCTTGGCGCTCGACCCGCGCGGCGAGCTGTGGGCGACGGCGTATGAGCAGAACGCGGTGTACCGGATCATGCCGGACCTCAAGACCACGGATCTCAAGCTTGATCCCCCAGCGCACTCGGGGCCTTCGCGGATCGCGCTCGGTTCCGACGGGAATATGTGGGTGACGATGTTCGACGCGTCGGCGATCGACCGGATCACCCTCGCCGGTGTCCGCAAGCGGTTCCCGCTCCCAGCCGCCGGCCTCGAGCCGACCGACATCACGCTCGGCCCCGACGGCGCGTTGTGGTTCACGGAGTACAACGGCGAGGCGATCGGCCGTATGACGACGGACGGGACCGTGACCAACACGTTCCCGGTGCCCACTGCGGGCGCGAATCCCGCCGGGATCACGAGCGGTCCCGACGGCGCGCTATGGTTCACGGAGCTCTCGAGCGGAAAGATCGGCCGGCTGGTGATCCCGCCGAACACGGGCGGCGGACCTGGGGCGGGGGGCGGAGGCGACAGCGTGGCGCCCACCTTCCTGCGTGGCGCGCACTTCAGCGTGAAGCGCTTCCGTGTCAGCTCGGCCAATACGCCCGTGAGTGCTCGGGCGCCGAAGGGAACGACGCTCAGCTACTCGCTGTCGGAGCCCTCGACTGTGAAGATCCGGATCGCGCGGAAGGCGGCCGGGCGGAGGGTGCACGGCTCTTGCAAGGCCCCGTCGCGCAAGAACCGCGGTGGCCGCCACTGCACCCGCTATGTCACGGTCGCGACGCTCACCCGCCACGGCGCGCAGGGCATCAACATCGTGCCGTTCAGCGGCCGCATCAGGCACCACGCCCTCAAGCCCGGCGGCTACCGCGCGAGCGTGACCGCCAAGGACGCCGCCGGCAACACCTCGAAG
>DASXCV010000101.1:0-7243 GCA_036491015.1 Thermoleophilaceae bacterium
GGTGCTCCTGCTTGCCCTCGCGCCGATCGCCTCGGCTGACTGGCTGACGCCCGAATCCGGTGGGTCGCCCAACGCGAACCACATCGACACGCTGTACAAGATCGTCCTCGCCATCGGCGCCGTGATCTTCGTGCTGGTCGAGGGGCTGCTCATCTTCTCGATCATCAAGTTCCGGCGCAGGCGCGGCGGCCCGGAGCCGGCGATGGTGCACGGCAACACGCCGCTCGAGGTGGGCTGGACGATCGGCGCCGCGCTGATCGTCGCGGGCATCGCCGCGATCACGTTCGCCTTCCTGCCGGAGATCAAGAACCCGCCGAACTCGAGCGCGAACGGGCTGCAGCAGCTCGCGGGCGTGGACTTCGCCTCGCTCTCGCAGCCCAAGCCGCCGAACGGCAAGGCGCTCCACATCAACGTGGTGGGCCAGCAGTACATCTGGCGCTACGACTACGTCACCGCCCAGCGGCTCACCGAGAACCGCCCGGTGTTCGCGTACGAGTCGATGGTCGTCCCCACCAACACCACCGTCATCCTCCAGATCAACTCGGCGGACGTCGCCCACTCGTGGTGGATCCCCAAGCTCGGCGGCAAGGCCGACGCGATCCCCGGCCACAACAACTACACGTGGTTCAAGATCTCGAAGCCGGGGGTCTACAAGGGGCAGTGCGCCGAGCTGTGCGGTAACAACCACGCCGACATGCTCGCCCAGGTGCACGCGGTCTCGCCCGACCAGTTCCAGGCGTGGCTCACGCTGCAGCGCAACGAGATCCTGCAGTCGCAGAAGGACCTCGCCGCTCAGCGCAAGGCCGGAGAAGGTCAGTAGAGAGGAATCCCTAGAACGTGTCCGTCCAAGACTTCCCAGGCGATCTCCCCCAGCTGACCCGGCGACGGGCGAACGGCAACGTTCCGCGGCCCGAGGTGACCCTGCGCGGGATCCAGGACCGCCCCACGGGCTGGCTGTCTTGGCTCTCCACGACGGACCACAAGAAGATCGGGCTGCTCTACCTCTACTCGACCTTCCTGTTCTTCATGCTCGGCGGCGTCGAGGCGCTGATGATGCGGCTGCAGCTCGCGGAGCCGCAGAACACGCTGATCAACCCGCAGACCTACAACGCGCTCGTGACGATGCACGGCACGACGATGATCTTCCTGTTCGTCGTCCCGGTGCTCGCGGGCTTCGGCAACTACTTCGTGCCGCTGATGATCGGGGCGCGCGACATGGCGTTCCCGCGCCTCAACGCGCTGTCGTTCTGGCTGCTGCTGTTCGGCGGGATCGTCTTCTACGTGTCGGTGTTCTTCACGCCGCCGAACGCCGGCTGGACCTTCTACGCCCCGCTCGCCGACAACGCGTTCAACCCGTCGAACGGCGTCGACGCCTGGATCTTCCTCATCCACCTCACGGGCCTGTCGTCGATCCTCGGCGCGATCAACTTCATCGCGACGATCCACAACATGCGCGCCAGGGGCATGGGCTGGGCCCGCATGCCGCTGTTCATCTGGGGCATCCTGATCTACAGCTACCTGCTCGTGCTGGCGCTGCCGTCGATCGCCGCCGCGGTCACGATGCTGCTGTTCGACCGCCACTTCGGCACCGGCTTCTTCGACGTTGCCCAGGGCGGCGACCCGCTGCTCTGGCAGCACCTCTTCTGGTTCTTCGGGCACCCCGAGGTCTACATCATGATCCTGCCGGTGTTCGGGATGATCTCGGAGATCATTCCGGTGTTCTCCCGCAAGCCGATCTTCGGCTACAAGGCGATCGCGGCGTCCACGGCGGCCATCGCGTTCCTCGGAATGCTCGTGTGGGCGCACCACATGTTCACCACGCCGACGCCGATCGTGGTGCTCGCCTTCTTCATGCTCAGCTCGTTCGCGATCGCGGTACCGACGGGCATCAAGATCTTCAACTGGCTTGCGACGATCTGGCGCGGGTCACTCGTGCTCAAGGTGCCGATGTACTTCGCGCTCGGCTTCATCGCGCAGTTCGTGGTCGGCGGGATCTCGGGCGTGATGTCCGCCGTGTTCCCGGTCGACTGGCAGCTGCAGGACACCTACTTCATCGTCGCCCACATCCACTACGTGCTCTTCGGCGGCAGCGTGTTCGGCATCTTCGCCGGGCTCTACTACTGGTTCCCGAAGATGTCCGGGCGGCTGATGTCGGAGACGATCGGGAAGGTCTCGTTCTGGCTGATGTTCGTGGGCTTCAACGTGACCTTCCTCGTCCAGCACTCGCTCGGGCTCGACGGGATGCCGCGGCGCATCTACTCGTACTCCGCCCAGAACGGCTGGGGCACGCTGAACTTCATCTCCACGGTGGGCGCTTTCATCCTCGCCGCGGGCGTGCTCGTCACGCTGTTCAACGTCGTGCGAAGCCTCAAGGTCGGCAAGAAGGCGGGCAACGATCCGTGGAACGCCAATACCCTGGAGTGGTTCGTGCAGTCGCCTCCGCCCGAGAACAACTTCGACGTGGTCCCGCGGATCCGCAGTGCGGAGCCGATGAAGGACATCCGCCGCGAGGTGGCCGGCGCTGCCCGGACGGCCGGAAGCGTGGCGCAGCCCGTCGCGCCGGGCACGTGATCTGAGTGGAAGCCGGAGCCCGCACACACGCCCACCCCGCACCCGGTGCGGCGCCCGCGCCTGCGCGGACCCGTGGCGCGAGCAAGGTGCGCCAGGTGGTGGCGGACTACGTCGACATGACCAAGCCGAAGGTGCAGTCGCTCCTGCTCTTCACCACCGTCACGACGATGTATGTGGCCGGCACTCCGTCGATCGGCCTCGTGCTGATCACCTGCCTCGGCGGCGCGCTCGCCTCGGGCGGCGCGGGCGCGATCAACCACTACATCGACCGCGACATCGACGCCCGGATGACGCGCACGGCCAACCGGCCGGTGCCGTCGGGGCGCGTCAAGCCGTGGGCCGCGCTCACCTACGGGATCGTGCTGGGCGTCTGCTCGTTCGCGCTGCTCGCGACGACAGTGAACGTGCTGGCGGCGTCGCTCGCGCTGTCGGGCCTGCTCGGCTACGTGCTCGTCTACACGCTGTGGCTCAAGCGCCGCACCCCGCAGAACATCGTGATCGGCGGAGCGGCCGGCGCCGTGCCGCCGCTCGTGGCCTGGGCGGCTGTGACCGGGCATCTGAGCGGCACCGCCATCTATCTCTTCGCCATCGTCTTCTACTGGACGCCGCCGCACTTCTGGGCGCTCTCGCTGCTCATGAAGGACGAGTACGCGGCGGCCGGCGTGCCGATGCTGCCCGTGGTCCGCGGCGAGGCCGAGACGCGCTGGCAGATCCTGCTCTACACGATCCTGCTGGTGGCGGTCACGCTGCTGCCGTTCGCGTTCGGCGTGTTCGACGGGCTGTACCTGGTCGCCGCGCTTATCCTCGGCTCCGCGTTCACCGTGATGGCGCTCAAGCTGCGTCACGACGCCCAGCGCCGCAGCGCGCTCAAGCTCTACCTCTTCTCGCTCGCCTACCTCGCGCTGCTGTTCGCGGCGATGGTGGCGGACGCTCGCCTGTAGCCTCGCCCCGTCGGTAGTCTCGGCGCATGAGCGCTCGCGCGTGGACGGCCTTCGCGATTGTCTCGACGCTGTGGGGCGTGCCGTATCTCTTCATCAAGGTCGCGGTCGACGACGGCGTGCCGCCCGCGTTCCTTGCCTGGGTGCGGGTGGTGCTCGGCGCGGCGGTGCTCCTGGGGCTGGCGTGGCGTGCGGGCGTCTTGCGCGGGTTTGCCGGGCGCTGGCGCTGGCTGCTCATGTTCGCGGTGTTCGAGATCTGCATCCCGTTCCCGCTGATCGCGGCCGGCGAGCAGCACGTGGCCTCCTCGCTCGCGGCGATCATCGTGGCGGCGGCGCCGTTGTTCGTGGCGCTGCTGGCGCTCCGCTTCGACGCCAGTGAGCGGCCGGATCGCAAGCGGCTCGTCGGGCTCGTGATCGGCCTGGCCGGCGTGGTCGCGCTGATGGGCGTGGACGTGGCGGGGTCGAGGGCGGAGCTGCTCGGGGCGCTCGCGATCCTCACGGCCGCGTTCGGTTACGCGGTCGGGCCGATGACGCTCAAGCGCAAGCTCGCGGATTTCGATCCGCGGGCGTCGATGGGCGTCAGCCTCGCAATCGCGGCCGTGGTGCTCACCCCGTTCGCGGCGGTCGACCATCCGACCGAGATGCCCTCGCTCCAGGCCTGGGGCGCGCTGCTCGCGCTCGGGCTGTTCTGCACGGCCGCTGCGTTCGTGTTCTACGGGATGCTCGTCAGCGAGGTGGGCGCCGGGCGCGCGCTCGTGATCACCTACGTCAATCCTGTGGTGGCGGTGGCGCTCGGCGTGGCGATCCTCGGCGAGCGTCCCGGTGCGGGCGCGATAGCCGGGCTGCTGCTGATCCTGGCTGGGTCGTGGCTGTCCACCGACGGCCGGCTGCCACCAGGGCTCGTGGCGCTGCTCGACCGGTTCGAGTCGCGGCCGCAACCGCCGGCGCCGGAGAGCCCGCCGCTCGATCCGTTACGGGCCGAGCGGCTTGAGGTGCCCGGTCTTGCCGGCCGCCAGGTCGAAGTCGCCTAGCCAGATCTCGACCACGGGTACGCCTGGCTTCGTGTAGTCGCCGTTGATATACGCCCATACGCCGGGCGCAATTCGCCCGTAACACGCCGGGTAGTGGATGTCCGCGTCCGCGCCGGTGGTCTCCTCCTCGCACTTGAGCTCGGGATAGGCGCGCTTCACGAGCGAGATGCTGTCGCCTGGGCCGATTCCTCTCGATAGCCGCGCTTGCTTGTCCGCCACAGCGAGGTAGCGGACGCGGTTGTCCGCCGAGAAGAACAGCTTGTGGTAGCGGAGGTTCATCTCATGCACCAATAGCGGCAGAACCGGCGGGCCGCCGTAACTGCCGTCGTCGTCGTCGAGGGGGACGACGGGAGAGCTGACGCCGGCGACCGGCACACGGCCAAACGTCGATGTGATCTCGTCGGGGTGGTCGCCCAGCCCGGCGCCGGAAACCTTCCCGCGTCGCTCGTCGATCAGCATCGGGTGCGAGCGATGAACTCGCACCGTGCGGTGCTTCTGGATATAGCCGAGCGTCGCCGGGGCGAGCGAGAGCAGCGCGATCGCGCCGACGAGTGAGGCCACCACAGCGGACGACTGCGGCCCGGCGGCGCGCCCGACGGCGGCGCCGACGGCAATCATCAGTGCCGCGGCCACGACCGCAACCGGCACAGCCAGGACGATCAGCACCTCGTCAGCTACGGCGGCGGCGATCAGGACGATCGGGAGGTACAGCAAACCCCAGAGACAGAGGAGGAAGCTCCGCCCGAGGAAGCCGAGCAGGAACGCCGGCGCGAGCAGGCCAACGCCGATCAGGACCACCGACAACGGGTACCGGCCCGCCTCGGCGGCCACCAGAATGAAGCCCGCCGACGCGGCAGCCACCCAACACACCGTCCATACCCACCCGCTTCGTCCCACGGCGCGCTGATCGTAAATGCTCAACAACAACTGCGCGCCGGACCTCCGCTACGCTGCGGCGCATGGGCGAACGCACTGAATACACACCTGGCACCTTCTCGTGGGCCGACCTGAGCACCAGCGATCAGGACGCCGCGAAGACCTTCTACTCCGGCCTCTTCGGCTGGCAGGCTGACGACAGGCCGGTAAGCGACGGGGTCGTCTACTCGATGCAGCAGATCGGCGGCAAGGACGTGGCCGCGATCTCACCGCAGATGCAGGACCAGCTCGACGCCGGCGTGCCGCCGCTGTGGAACTCCTACATCACGGTCGGCAGCGCCGACGACGCCGCCGCCAAGGCGGGCGAGCTCGGCGCCGCCGTGCATGCACCGCCGTTCGACGTGATGGACGTGGGCCGCATGGCCGTGATCCAGGATCCGCAGGGCGCCTTCTTCATGGTCTGGGAACCCAAGACCACGATCGGAGCCCAGCTCGTGAACGCCCCCGGCGCGCTCTGCTGGAACGAGCTCTACACCACCGACGTCGACGCGGCGAAGACGTTCTACGGCGGGCTGTTCGGCTGGGAGTTCCAGCCCTTCGAGCAGTCGCCCGACCCCTACTTCGTGATCATGAACCAGGGTCGTGGCAACGGCGGCATCCGCGGGCTGGCCGAGCCGGGCATGCCGCCCAACTGGCTCGTCTATATCGCGGCGGAGGACATCGACGCCGGTTTGGCCAAGGCGAACGAGCTGGGCGGCCAGACGATGATGGGGCCGATCGACATCGGCATCGCCAAGATCGGGATCGTCCAGGACCCGCAGGGTGCCGTGTTCGCGTTGTATGCGGGGCAGCTCGAGGAGTAGTTGCTGGTTGCTGGTTGCTGGTTCTTAGTTCTTGGTTCTTAGTTCTTGGTTTCTCGGACCAGGTCTGCCAGTACCTGTTTCATGCCGCCGTTGCTGAAGGCGGTTCGCTGCCTGTCCGCTCCGCTGCCTTCGCTCAGGATGCGGTCGATCTCGTCCAGTGGGGCTTCTGCTCCGAGCTGGCGCAGGTGGAGGCGGGCTGTCTCCGTCGCTTCCCTGGCGATGTCGGGCACCGGCTGGAGGCGGCCGGCGCTGTAGAGCTTCGCCTTGAGCCCGTGGCTCGTGGCGGCGAACACGGACTCCTCGATCGGGTCGCGCTCGAGCCAGTCGCGCCTCGGGCTGAGCGCCTCGTGGATGGCGAGCCCGTGGATCAGGGCGGCGAGCCCGGCCACGCGCCCGAGCGACGACTGGGCATCCATCACGCGCACCTCCACCGTGCCGAGGTTTGGGTGCGGGCGCACGTCCCACCACACGTAGGTGTAGTCCGGCAGGCCGCCGGCGGCGAGCAGCGGCTGGATCGCCTGCTCGAAGTCCTCGAAGTCGCGGAACGCGCGCGGCACCTCCACGCGCGGGAAGCCGCGCCTGAGCACGAAGCGCGCGCTCGCGAGGTGAGCGTCCACGCCGTGCCAGAAGGGCGAGTTGGCGGCCAGCGCATGCAGCAGCGGCAGGTGCTCGCGCAGGCCGTTGCACGCGCGGATCGCCGTGTCGGGGTCCGGCATGCCCACGTGCACGTGAAGCGCGCAGTCGGGCGTGCGGTCCACCACGCCGCCCAGGTAGTCGCGCTGGTCGGTGTAGCGCGGCTGCTGCACGATGCGCACGTCGCCGAACGCGGCCGCCGGGTGGATGCCGGCGCCCATCGGCGTGCCGCCCGCGCCGATCACCGCGGCGCGCAGTTCCGCCAGCTCCGCCACCGCGGCCGCCGCGTCCCGGCCCACGGGCGAGGACAGCTCGATCTGCGCCTCGTAGA
>DASXCV010000102.1:0-3441 GCA_036491015.1 Thermoleophilaceae bacterium
CGTCATGCACGACCGCAAGGTAGGGGCGAGGGGAATCGAACCCCCGATCTCCGGCTTGAAAGGCCGGCGTCCTAACCGCTAGACCACGCCCCCACGGGCGTAGCGAAGTCTAGGCGCCATCCCTAGTTCAGGTGGTTCGCGCTCAGGAACTGGCGGGCGACGACCGCAGGTGACTGGCCCTGAAGCACCACCGACGCGTTCATCGCGCGCATCACCTTGGTGGTGAGCTTCCTGCTGACGGCATTCAGCGTGTCGGCGAACTCGGGGCCCTCGACGTCGAGCACCTTCTGCCGCACGAGCGGCCCCTCGTTCTGGAAGCCGAACAGGTTCTTCGGGTCCCGCAGCACCACGTACTTCGTGCTGCTCTGCAGCTGCCCGTCCGTGGTGAACACGTCGGCGGCGTCGACCGAGCCGTCGTCGAGCGCGCGGTACTGCGTGCCGATCCGGCGCGGCACGAAGCGCATGTTCCGGAGCCCGTAGACCTCCTTCAGCCCGAGGAAGCCCTCGACGCGCGTGCGGAACTCGGGCGCCCCGGAGATCTTCACGGTGCGCGGCACCGTCGCGAGGTCGGGGATCGAGCGCAGGTGGTAGCGCTGGGCGAACGCGGGCTTCACGGCGAGCACGTCGCGGTCCACGAAGGGCGTCGGCTCGAGCATCACGATCCCGTCCCGCGCCGCGACATGACGCGCCTGCCGGTAGGCGTCGGTCGCGCTCAGCGCCCGCGTGGTCTCGTTGCCGATCACGGTCCTGAGGATGCCGGTGTACTCGGGATAGGCGTCGAGCGTGCCGAGCGTGAGCGCGCGGTAGATGATCTCGGTGGCGCCGACGTCGCTCTTGAGGCTGACCTTGAAGCCCCGCGCCCGGAGTGCCTGCGCGTACAGCTCGCCGAGCAGGAACTGCTCGGGGAAGTTCTTCGTTCCGAGGGTGACCGTCGGCTTGCCTGCCCCGGGACCCTTGACGGTCGGGGTGCTCGGCTTGCTCGACGAGCCGCAGCCGGCCAGCAGTGCCGCCGCCAGCGTCAGGACGGTCGCCGCCACGCAGATGTGGTGTCTCGATGGCAACTGTGGATGCGAGTGACGCGGGCTAGGCGCCCACACCGGCCGGAGCCGTCTTGGAGTTGGGATCCTCCGCGCTGCCGGAGTCCGGAATCGTGAAGTGGAAGATGCTGCCGGCTCCCGGCCGGCCCTCCACCCAGATCTTGCCGCCATGGTGCTCGACGATCTTCTGGCAGATCGCGAGACCGATGCCAGTTCCTTCCTTTGCCGCGCCGAGCCGCGCGAACGGCTGGAAGATCCGCTCGGCGTGGCGGGGGTCGATGCCGATGCCGTTGTCGCGCACCGAGAAGCGCCACTCGCTTGGGAACAGACTCGCGCTCACGTGGACCTCGGGCGCGTCGTCGTCGCTGAACTTGAGCGCGTTCGAGAGCAGGTTCTGGAATACCTGGGACAGCTGTTTGGCGTCGACGTGCACGGTCGGCAGCGGGTCCGTGGTGAGGGTCGCGCCCTTCTCCGCGATCGACGCCGCGAGGTTGTCGCGCGCGCGGTCGAGCAGCTCGTCGGCCGGCACTGGCTCGCGCCGCAGCTCGCCGTGGCCCACGCGCGAGTACTCGAGCAGGTCGCGGATCAGCGTGCGCATGCGATCGGTGCCCGCGAGGATGCTGTCGAGGAAGGTCTTGCCACTGTCGTCGAGGCGGTCGCGGTAGTCGCGGTCGAGCAGGCCGGCGAACACCGTGACCGTCTGGAGCGGCTCCTTGAGGTCGTGCGAGGTGACAGCGGCGAACTGGTCGAGCTCCGCGTTCGAGCGCTCGAGCTCGGCGGTCCGGGCCGCCACCTCGTCGCGGCTGTGCTCGAGCGAGGCGGCCATCGTGTTGAAGGCGCGCCCGAGGTCACCGAGCTCGTCGGCGCGCAGGTCTGGAGCACGCGCGCTGAGGTCGCCTTGCGCGACGCGTTCGGCGCCGGCCGCCACATCGCGCACCGGTCTGACGACCGAGCGCGCCAGGTAGATCGCGAGCAGGAGCACCGCGCTCAGCCCGAGCACGAGGCCGCCGATGCCGATCCACACCGCCGTGTTCGCCCGGTTGCTTGCCTGGCTCGTGCGCTTGTTCGCCACGGCGCGCTCGCTGTTGAAGAGCTGGTTGAACTGGCCTCGGATCTGGGCGATGCGGGACGGGCCCGTGCCGTTCACGATCACCGAGCGCGCGACGTCGATCCGGTCGCGCGCGAGCGAGATCATCGGAATCGAGTAGAGGTTCACGTAGTCGTCAATCGAGCCGCCGATCCGCTTGGCGGTGGTGTCCGCCGCCGGGTTGTCGCGGACAAGCGCGTCGAGCTGGTGCGCCTGGCCGGGATAGGCCTGGCGGGCGACCGTGTACGGCTGCAGGAACACGGGCTTGGCGCCGCTCGCCACGTAGCCGCGCACGCCGGTCTCGAGATCGATCGCGAGCTTCTCCAGCTTGTTCCCCGCGGAGATCGCCTCCTGGGCGCGGATGGCCCGCTTGGCCGAGTCGCGCTGCTCGCGGATCGCGAACACGAGCAGCACGAAGACCGCCCCGATCAGGAGGGCGAAAGCGCCGCTCGCGACGACCATCCGGGTAGTGATGCTTCTTTTCAATGGATCCTTCCGGCTGTGAGGCCGGATCGCCCTCGGTTTGGAGGGCGGCCCCAGCAACGGGGAGGCGAGTCCCGGTGCTGCGGACGATGATAGATGCGCCCACAGGTACTCGCAAATGACCTTGAGTGCACCGAACAGGCCTGAGGCAGTCCCCTAAATGGTGATTTTGAGCCACCGGGGGATCGCCGACCACGCGGCCGGAGGCGCGAGAACCGAGCGATCCAAGGAAGAGGAGTGGCCGTAGTGCTCCGCACACGGCTACTCCGATGACGCAGGAGCGCGAAGGTTCGCAGCCCTCCGCCGATGGGCCCCCTGGGACTCGAACCCAGCCCGCCGGATTAAAAGTCCGGTGCTCTACCAGATGAGCTAGAGGCCCCGGCGCTGGATGCTAGGCGGAAAGCAGACGACCCGGGTGGTCGGGCGCTCGACCAACCCGGGCCATCTGACCCCCTCAGGCCCCGTCCCTATTGGGTGCAGGCCTGGAGCTTTGCCACGTCCCCGTGCGCGCGCTGGACGCAGGAGAGTTGGTTGGTCGCTTTGTCGAGCTGATGGCTCGCGGAGGCCGGGATCACGGGCTTTGCGATGTGCAGCGCGGGCTTCGCCTGATGCGTCGGCTTCGCCACGCTCGGCGCCGCGATACCCACGCCGGCGGCGACGCCGCTGAGCTTCATCACGTCGGCCGCCTTGCCGCCCCGCGCCGCGAATGCCTTGCTCAGCTCCGCGCGCTGCGCATCCGAGAGGCCGGGCGCATCGCTCGGCTTCAGTTCATGGATGCCGCTGATTCGGTCGCTGCCGATCGCGCCGTCATCGAAGTCGAGCTCGAGCGCCGCG
>DASXCV010000103.1:0-9892 GCA_036491015.1 Thermoleophilaceae bacterium
GTGAGGCTGCTCGGCGAGGCGGCGGAGCAGGGCGTTCAGCTCGCGGTCCTGCCGGAGACCTTCGTGCCGCTCTACCCGTCAAATGCCTGGGCGCGCCAGGCGGCGTCGTTCGGCGGCTTCGACGAGCTCTGGGAGCGCCTCTGGGAGAACTCTGTGGACGTCCCCGGCCCGCTGGTCGATCGCCTGGTGGATGCGTGTGGCAAGCACACGCTGCACTGTGCGATCGGTGTGAACGAGCGGGAGAGCGAGCGGCCGGGCTCCCTCTACAACACGCTCCTCCTGATCGGGCCGCAGGGGCTGATCTGGAAGCACCGCAAGCTGATGCCGACTCATCACGAGAAGCTCTTCCACGGCGTCGGCAAGGGCGACGACCTGCAGGTCAGCGAGACCGCGGTGGGGCGAGTGGGCGGCCTGATCTGCTGGGAGAACCGGATGCCGCTCGCGCGCTACGCCATGTACCGCGGCGGCCCTCAGATCTGGGTGGCGCCGACGGCCGACGACTCCGACGTGTGGATTGCGAACATGCGCCACATCGCTGTCGAGTCGGGCGCGTTCGTGATCGGAGCGCCGCAGTACATCCCGCGCTCGGCCTTCCCGGACGACTTCCCCGTCGAGCTGCCCGACCGCGACGTGTTCGGCCGCGGCGGCGCCGTGATCGTCGAGCCCGACAACGGCGACCTGATCGCCGGCCCGCTCTACGACGAGGAGGGCATGATCGTCGCGGACTGCGACCTGCGAGTTGGGCTGCACGCCAAGCGGTGGTTCGACGCCGTCGGCCACTACAGCAGGGAGGAGGTGTTGATGCCTGTGGCGTCGGCGCACTCCGCTGCGCCGCCGGCTGACCTTGGCAACGGTGCTGAGTAGCTGTCAGTTGCTAGCTGCTAGTTCCTGGCTTTGAGGCTCGCTCGTTATCTCGCGCATTCGGGGGCGGCTTCGCGGCGTGCTGCCGAGAAGCTGATCGCCGCCGGGCGGGTGACGGTTGGTGGGGAGGTTGTCCGGGATCCGGCCCGGGACGTCGATGAGTCGAGCGGCGTCGCGCTGGACGGCGAGGTGCTCGCTCCCGAGCCGCGCGAGGTGTACGCGCTCAACAAGCCTGCCGGGGTCGTGTCGACGGCGAAGGACACACACGGGCGGCGGACCGTCACGGAGTTCGTGCCGAGCCAGCGGCGGCTCTACCCGGTCGGGCGGCTCGACGCCGACACCACCGGACTCATCCTGCTGACCAACGACGGCGACCTCGCCAACGTGCTCACGCACCCGAGCTTCGAGGTGGACAAGGCCTACCGCGCGACGGTGGAGCCCGCACCCGTGTCCGAGGCTGCCCTGCGGGAGCTGCGCGAAGGCGTGGAGCTCGACGACGGCCGCACCGCGCCGGCGAGCGCGCGCCAGGTCGAGCCGGGCGTGCTGGAGCTGACGATCCACCAGGGTCGCAAGCGCCAGGTGCGGCGGATGTGCGAGGCCGTCGGCCACCGCGTGACCTCGCTCGAGCGGATCGCCTTCGGACCCCTGCGGCTCGACAAGCTGCCCGAGGGCGAGTTCCGCCGGCTCACGCCGGCGGAGGTCGAGCGGCTGCGCAAGGCCGCCCGCGCCTAGCCCGCTCCCGCTCCTACTTCAGCTCCTTGCGCGCGAACGCCAGCGCGTCCGCATCCGCGGCCGCCGGGATGCCGGCGTGCGTGATGCCGTCATAGGTCTTGTAGTCCACCTTCGCCCCGTTCTGGCCCAGCTCCGTGACGAGCGAGTTCGTGAAGAACGGGAACACCGTCGTGTCCGCCGTGCCCTGCGCGATGAACAGCGGCGTCTTGATCCGCAGGTGCTGCGGGTCGTTCTTGCCGAGCGCCGTGAACAGCGGAGTGAGGTTCGCGCTGCTCTGGATGAGTTGCGACGGCGCGAGCGCGCCGAACGAGCTCGTCCCGTCGAGCTGCGCCAGGCAGGTGCTGAGCGTCTGCGGGTAGAGCGCCGCGGCCTGCGGCGTGAGCAGCGAGCTCAGGTGCAGCGACGGATCGAACGTGTCGGCCCCGCGCAGGATCAGCGAGGCCAGCCCCGACAGGCTGCTCGGCGTGTTGAGCGAGCCGATCGCCTTCGCCTGGTCCTCGATGTGCGAGGCAGGCGCAAACGCCACCGTGCCGCGGAGGTTGAGCTTCGGCGTCCACTTGGGCGCGAGCGCGGCCGCCCAGAGCGCCGCGTGGCCGCCCTGCGAGTGCCCGGCGATGATCATGCGCTTGCCGATCGACGGGTCCGCCTGGCGCGCCGCGAGCACGATGTCGAGCACGCTGCGGCCCTCGTCGGTGCCGACGAGATAGCCGTGCACGCCGGGCGTGCCGAGTCCCTGGTAGTCGGTCCGCACGACCGCGTAGCCCGCCTTCAGCCACTGGCGGAGCGTGGGGTAGATGTACGAGGTGAGCAGGTTCGACCCCTCACGCGTGGGCGCGCAGATGTCGGCGATGCCGGTGGTGCCGTGCGCGTACGTGAGCACCGGCCAGCCGCCCTTCGGCGGCTTGCCCTTCGGCAGCGTGATCGCGCCTGACACGGCGACGGACTTCCCGCTCGCGTCGACAGAGCGGTACAGGATCAGCTGGTTGCGCGAGCCGCCCGAGATCGCCGCGCTGCCGTGCAGCGAGCGCACCCAGATGGCATCGCCATGGTGCTTGCCCGGCAGCTTGTGCGGTGGCTTGTAGAACGCCACGCCGGGTGGTCCGCTGCGGACCTTGGCGGACGCCGGAGCGGCAACCGCGACGAAGGGGATTACGAGCAGGCTGAGGAGTAGCGCGAGTCTGGGCATCGGGCGATCCTAGAGCCCACGCGCGCTCCTGTGCGTCGTACCGCTGTGCGATTGGTACGTCAGCGAATGGCGCGGCTCGAAGCCTGGCCGATCTTCCGGCCCAGCTCAGCCACGATCTCGTCGTCCATACCCGCGGTGTCGAAACCCGCCTCCTCGAGCTCGCGCCGAATCCCGCCGACCGCCTCGATCCTGTCGATCTGGCTGGAGAGCTTCTTCAGCGACGCGTTCACGAGGGCGTCGTCGAGGGCGGTGCTGCCGTCGGCTGCCGGCTTGAGCAGCCACGCGCGCAGCGCGCTGGCCTCGTCGAGGGCGAGCTCGAGCAGAATGGTGCGTTCTGCGACCGCAATTGCGTGAGCGTCGAAGCCGTTGTTGTCGTCCACAGTGGCCATCCTTGACCGTCTTCCAGGGTTAGGTTGACTGCGTTGCGCCAAAAAGGCGCATTCACTCATCGGCCGTGTACAAGCGGAACTTGAGCGCCGGACTCGTCTTCGCGCGCGGCTTCGTCACAATTGCGGCCCGTGAAGCTGCGAGCCCTCAGAGGCGCAACAACAGTCGAGGCCAATGAGGCCGCCGCGATACTCGAGGCCACCGAGGAGCTGGTGAGCACCGTGCTCGAGCGAAACCGGCTCGCGCCGGAGGATCTCGTGAGCTGCATCTTCACCTGCACCGAGGATCTCGACGCCGAGTTCCCGGCGGTTGCGGCGCGCCGGATCGGGCTGAGCCAAGTGCCGCTGCTGTGCGCGCGCGAGATCCCGGTGCCGGGCGCGCTGCCGCGCGTGATCCGGCTGATGCTGCACTGCTACCCGGCCGACGACGTCGAGCCGCAGCACGTGTACCTGCGCGAGGCCGTCGCGCTCCGCCAGGACCTGCAGGGGGCGCAATGAGCCTCGAGTTCACAAGGCGCGCGCTGTCGATCCCGTTCTACCCCGCGGCCGAGACCTACCGGTTCGGCGGCGAGCTCGTGAAGCTGGCCTCGAACGAGACGCCCTGGGCGCCGCACGCCGCGGTGCTCGAGGCGGTGGAGGCGGCGATGGCCAACCTCAACCGCTACCCGGACCCGAACGGGTCACAGCTGCGCCACGCGATCTCCGACCGCACCGGGGTGCCGGTTTCCGGCGTCGCGCTCGGCAACGGCTCGTGCGACATCCTGCTGGCCGCCGCGGAGGCGATGCTCGAGCCGGGCGCCGAGATCGTGCACGCCTGGCCGTCGTTCTCGATGTATCCCCACCTCTCGGCGATGACGGGGGCGCGGGCGGTCACCGTTCCGCTCGACGCGGAGGGCCGCCACGACCTCGACGCGATGGCGCGCGAGGTCACCGCCGCCACCCGCATCGTGGTCGTCTGCAACCCGAACAACCCCACGGCAACGGCGCTGCCGGTCGACGCGATCGACGAGTTCGTGGCCGGCCTGCCGCGCCACGTGGCCGTGATCGTCGACGAGGCCTACGTGGAGTTCTCTCTGCTGCAGGATCCCGACGAGTCGCTGCCGCTGCTCCGGCGCCACCCCAACCTGGTGCTGCTGCGCACGTTCTCCAAGGTCTACGGGCTCTGTGGCCTGCGCGTGGGCTACGCGCTCTGCTCGGAGGATTTCCGCATCGGCGTGGACCGGGTGCGCCAGCCGTTCTACGCGAACATGCTCGCCCAGGCGGCCGCCGCCGAGGCGCTGCGGCACCAGGACGAGGTCGCGCGCCGCGTGGAGCGGACCGCGATCGAGCGCGTGTTCGTGCAGGACGAGCTCGAGGAGCGCGCGCTCGACTGCACCGAGAGCCACGCGAACTTCTCCTGGGTCGCGCTCGGCGACCGCGACGAGGCTGCCGTGATGAGCGGGCTGTCCGAGCGCGGCGTGATCGTGCGCGCGGGCACGGCGCTCGGCGAGGAGGGCCGGCTGCGGGTGACCTACGGCACGCGGCACGAGAACGAGCGCTTTCTCGCCGCGCTCGACGAGACCCTGGCCGGGCTCTGATGCTCCCTGACTCCTCGCACCTGGGCCTGTTCCTGACCGCGACCGTGGTGCTCCTGCTGATCCCCGGCCCCGCGGTGCTCTACATCGTGGCCCAGAGCGTGGAGCACGGCCGTCGCGCCGGGCTGACCGCCGTCGGCGGGATCCACATGGGCTCGACCGTGCACGTTGCGGCCGCCACCGTCGGCCTGTCCGCGCTGCTCGTGTCCTCGGCGCTCGCCTTCTCGGCGGTGAAGCTCGTGGGCGCCGTCTACCTGATCTTCCTCGGCGTCCAGCGGCTGCTCGCGCGCGACGGCTCAGACAGCGTGTCCGGCGGCGGCGAGCGCAACTTCGGGCGCATCTTCCGCCAGGGAATCGTGGTGAACGTGCTCAACCCGAAGACCGCGCTGTTCTTCTTCGCGTTCCTGCCGCAGTTCGTCGACCCGAGCCGCAGCGCCGCGCCGCAGATCGCGGTGCTCGGGCTGATCTGGATCGCGGTCGGGCTGTGCAGCGACAGCCTCTACGCGGTGCTGTCGGGGACGGTCGGCGCCGCCGTGCGCCGGCGGCCAGGCTTCGAGCGCGGGCAGCGCGTGGTCACCGGGCTGGTGCTGATCGGGCTGGGCGTGGCGGCGGCGCTCACCGGGCGCAGGACCCAGCACGCATGAGCCCGGCCGAGCTCAGCCACCACGCCCGCGCCAACCAGGAGGCCTGGAACAAGGAGGCCACGAACTACGTGGAGGACGCCCATCAGAAGTGGGCGTCGGACGACCCCTGCTGGGGCATCTGGGCCGAGCCCGAGGCGAACGTCGGGATCCTGCCGCCGGTGGACGGGCTCGACGTGATCGAGCTGGGCTGCGGAACCGCCTACTGGTCGGCCTGGTTCGCACGCCGCGGAGCGCGCCCGGTGGGCGTCGACCTGTCCGAGCGCCAGCTCGACACGGCCCGCGAGATGCAGGCCGAGCACGGGCTCGAGTTCCCGCTCATGCACGAGAGCGCGGAGAAGGTGCCGCTGCCGGACGCCTCGTTCGACTTCGCCTTCTCGGAGTACGGCGCGAGCCTGTGGTGCGACCCCTACGTCTGGATCCCCGAGGCCGCGCGGCTGCTGCGGCCCGGCGGGCGGCTCCTGTTCCTCACCACCGGCATCCTCAGCCTGCTGTGCAGCCCCGATCTCGAGGAGGAGCCCGTGGGGGACCGGCTCCTGCGCGACCTCTTCGGCCTCCACAAGCTGGAGTGGGAGGACGACGACAGTGTGTCGTTCCAGCTCCCGCACGGGCAGTGGATCAAGCTGCTGCGTGACACCGGGTTCGAGATCGAGGCCCTGCACGAGCTCCAGATCTCGGAGGACGCACCGCCCACGCGCTACACCTGGATGCCCAAGGAGTGGGCGCGCCGCTGGCCGTGCGAGGAGCTCTGGCTGGCCAGGAAGTCTGCCCCGACGGTGGACAACCCGGCGTCCTAGCTGGTAAAAGTAAGCGCGATGCACGGCATATGCACGCCCCCCGTTTCTCTGAGCGCCACCACCGGCGCCCGCGTGCCTGCCTATTACGCCTGGCGATTTATCTAGGCGTCCGGCCGCGCGCGCACGCCTGCGCACGACCGACATCCGAGTGCCGGACGCCGCCTCGCTCGGCTCCCCGTGAGCCACCGCCCGTAGGATTCAAGCTTCAGAAAGGCACTTAGATGATGATTGTCATGAAAGAGGGGGCGACGGCCGATCAGATCGATGCCGTCATCGCGCGCGTGAAAACCGTAGGCGCGACCCCACACGTATCGAGGGGTGAGCTCGTGACCGTGATCGGCGCGATCGGCGATCGCGAGCACGTGGACAACCTCGGGCTCGAGGGCTTCCCCGGCGTCGACCACCTCGTGCCGATCCTCAAGCCGTACAAGCTCGCCTCGGCCCAGTACAAGCGAGGCGAACGCACCGTGGTCGAGGTGGACGGCCGCAAGGTGGGCGGCAACTACTTCGCCACGATCGCCGGCCCGTGCACCGTGGAGTCGCGCGAGGTAATGCTCGAGACCGCGCGCGTGGTGCGCGACGCGGGCGGGCAGATGCTGCGCGGCGGCGCCTACAAGCCGCGCACCTCGCCGTACTCGTTCCAGGGTCTTGGCGACGCCGGCTTGCCGCTGCTCGCCGAGGCCAAGGCCGAGACGGGCCTGCCTGTGGTCACCGAGCTGATGGACGTGCGCGACCTCGAGGCGGTGCTCGAGGTGGCCGACGTGATCCAGGTTGGCGCGCGCAACATGCAGAACTACACGCTGCTCACCGAGCTCGGTCGCGCGGGGCGGCCGATACTCCTCAAGCGCGGGCTCTCCTCGACGATCGAGGAGCTGCTGATGTCCGCCGAGTACATACTCAAGGAGGGCAACGACAAGGTGATCCTCTGCGAGCGCGGGATCAGGACGTTCGAGCCCGCCTACCGCTTCACGCTCGACTTGATGGCCGTGCCGGTGCTGCGCGAGCTGTCGCACCTGCCGGTGGTGATCGACCCGAGCCACGCGGCCGGGCGGCGTGACTGGGTGCTGCCGATGTCCTTGGCGGCCGCGGCTGCGGGCGCGGACGGGATCATCGTGGAGATCCATCCCGAGCCCGAGCAGGCGATCTGCGACGGGCCGCAGGCGCTGCGCACGGACGGCTTCGCCGACTACGTGCGTCAGATCGAGGCGGCCGCGCAGCTCGCGGGCAAGGAATTTGCGCAGGTCTAGGGCGTCCGGAATATGAGTCGCGCGGCGCCGGGCTCCACCAGCGCTCGTTTCGAGCCGTCCGGGCGGCTGTCCGGCAGCGTCACGCCGCCGGCCGACAAGTCGATCTCGCACAGGGCGGCGCTGTTCGGCGCGATGGCCGACGAGCCCGTGGCGGTGCGCAACTACCTGCGCGCCGCGGACACCGACTCGACGCTCAACGCCGTACGCGCGCTCGGCGCGGGAGTCGACGACCAGGGCGGCGACGAGCTCGTGATCCGCGGCGTGGGGCTGCACACGCCGGCCGAGGTCACCGGCGGCACGCTCGACGTGGGCAACTCCGGCACGCTCCTGCGGCTCCTGCCGGGCTGGCTCGCCGGGCAGCCGGGCGGCGAGTGGACGCTCGACGGCGACGCCTCGATCCGGCGCCGGCCAGTGGAGCGGGTGGCCGCGCCGCTGCGCCGGATGGGAGCGTCGATCGACACGCGCGAGGGCGGCGTGCCGCCGATGCGGATGCGTGGCGCAGCCCTATCGGGCATCCACTACGAGCTGCCGGTGGCGAGCGCGCAGGTGAAGTCGTGCGTGTTGATCGCCGGGCTCCTGGCGTCGGGCTCGACGCGCGTGACGGAGCCGTGCCAGAGCCGCGACCACACCGAGCGCATCCTTGCGCGGGCGCGCGTGCCGTTCACGCGGGACGGGCTGTCGGTGACCGTGCACCCCGTCGACGAGCTCGAGCTAGACGAGGTGGTCGTGCCCGGGGACCCCTCGTCGGCCGCGTTCCTGACCGTCGCCGCCTGCCTCGTCCCGGGCTCGCGGATCGTGATCCGGGACATGTGCCTGAACTGGACGCGCACCGGCTTCTTCCGCATAGCCCAGCGCATGGGCGCGGTGATCCTCGGCGACCTCGAGGAGCCGGGCGAGGCGCTCTCCGACAGGGAGCCGATCGGCGAGATCGACGTGGCGTCCTCGCCGCTCGTCGCCACCGAGGTGGCGCCCGAGGAGGTGCCGCTGGCGATCGACGAGCTGCCGCTCGTGGCGCTGCTCGGCTGCTTCGCCGAGGGGGACACCGTGGTGCGCGGCGCGGGCGAGCTGCGCCTGAAGGAGACCGACCGGATCGCGGGGGTGGTCGAGGGGCTGAACGGCCTGGGCGCCTCGCTCGAGGCCACCGACGACGGCTTTGTCGTACACGGCGGCACCGGGGTCGAGGGCGGCACCATCGACTCGCGCGGCGATCACCGCCTGGCGATGCTCGGCGCGGTGGCCGGGCTCGCGTCGCGAAGCGGAGTGGAGGTGCTCGGGATGGACGCGGCGGCCGTCTCCTACCCGGAGTTCGAGAGCGACCTTCGCGCGCTGCTCGAGCCCTAGCGGTCGTGTGCGCGCAGCCGTGACAGGCTGTGGAGCGCGCGGGCGGCGGTCTCGTCCATCTGCTTGAGGAGCGCAGAGACGAAGTTGGGGAGCGCCCCGCCGTAGCGGTCACGGAGCTCGTCGCGCAGTCGGGCGTTCTCGTGAAGCTGAACCTCCACCGAGGCGATGAGCTCGTTGCGCTCGGTGTCGCTGGCGTCGTCGGGCCAGGCGGGTTCGTGGCCCGCGCGGTCGCCCTCGGGGTCGCGCGCCGCGGGACTGGCCGGGCGACGCGCCTTGGAGCGGTACATCGAGCCGTCGGCCTCGCGCACGATCGCGTCGGCCTCCGCGTGCCGGCCGGCGTCGACCACGGCGATGCCCACGCTTGTGCTGGCGCGGATCGTGGTACCCGCGACCTGAACGAGGTTCTTGGCGATCAGGTCGGGGATCTCGTGGGCGAGATCGCGTGCTGTCCCGGCGTCGACGCCGCGCAGCAGCACCACGAACTCGTCGCCGCCGAGGCGCGCTACCACGTCGGTCTGGCGCACCCGGCCGAGCAGAACGGTGGCCACGTGCTTGAGCAGCTCGTCGCCGGCCTCGTGTCCGAGCGTGTCGTTGACCTCCTTGAGGCGGTCGACGTCGAGCAGCAGAACGGCGCCGGGGTCGCCATGGCGCTCGTTCCACGCGAGGTAGGCGTCGAGCTCTCGGAAGAAGCGGCGGCGGTTGAAGAGGCCGGTGAGCGAGTCGTGGTCCGCCAGGAAGAGCAGCCGCTCCTCGGCACGCTTCTGCGGCGTGATGTCGAGCATCAGGCCCTGCAGCAGCTGGCCGCGCTCGTCGTCGCGGATCACCACCGCGTCGTCGCGGACCCACACCTCGTTGCCCTCGCGGTCGAACAGCCGGTACTCGCAGGAGAACGGCACGCCGTCGCCGAGCGTGCGTCCCTCGGCGGCGAGCACGGCCTCCCGGTCATCCGGGTGGATCAGCCGAAACCAGAGCCCGGGATCCGAGCACCATTCGTCGACGCCGTAGCCGAGCAGCTGCTCGACCTGCGGACTCACGAACTGCCACGCGCAGTCGGAGCCGAACTCGGCCGTGTAGCTCACGGCCGGGATGCGCTCGACCAGCTCGCGGTAGTCGGTATCGGCCGGGGC
>DASXCV010000104.1:0-24043 GCA_036491015.1 Thermoleophilaceae bacterium
AGTTCATCCGCCCGGGCACCACGGTGGAGACGCTCGGCAACCTCAAGCCGTCGTTCGAGGCGATGGGGGAGATGGGCGGCTTCGATGCCGTCGCGCTCCAGAAGTACCACTGGCTCGAGCGGATCAACCACGTCCACACGCCCGGCAACTCGTCGGGCATCGTCGACGGCGCGTCGCTCGTGGCCGTCGGCAACGAGCAGACCGGCGATGAGCTCGGCCTCGCTCCGCGCGCGAAGATTCTCGCCACCGCCGTATCGGGCGCCGACCCGACGATCATGCTCACCGGCCCCGCGCCCGCCACGCGCAAGGCGCTCAAGAAGGCGGGGCTCACGGTCGACGACCTCGACCTGATCGAGATCAACGAGGCGTTCGCGGCCGTGGTGCTGCGCTTCGTCCGTGACATGGGCCTCGACATGGAGAAGGTCAACGTGAACGGCGGCGCGATCGCCATGGGTCACCCGCTCGGCGCGACCGGCGGCATGATCCTCGGCACGCTGATCGACGAGCTGCACCGCACCGGCGGCAAGTACGGCCTCGCCACTCTCTGCATCGGCGGCGGCATGGGAATCGCGACGGTCGTGGAGGCAATTCGATGAGCACCAGCACAATCCGTTGGGAGCAGGACGAGGACGGCGTCGTCATCCTCACCCTCGACGATCCCAACCAGTCGGCCAACACGATGAACGAGGCCTACGTGCGCTCGATGGGCGCGACGGTCGAGCGGCTCGAGGCCGAGACGGACGGCATCGCGGGCGTGGTGATCACCTCCGCCAAGAAGACCTTCTTCGCGGGCGGCGACCTCAACGACCTGCGCAAGGCCACGCGCGAGGACGCGCCGCAGGTGGCCGCAGGCGTGCGCGAGATCAAGGCGCAGCTGCGCCGGCTCGAGACGCTCGGCAAGCCGGTGGTCGCTGCGATCAACGGCGCGGCGCTGGGCGGCGGGCTGGAGATCGCACTGGCCGCGCATCACCGCGTCGCGCTCGACGACACGTCGGTGCAGCTCGGCTTCCCCGAGGTGCGGCTCGGCCTGCTCCCGGGCGGCGGCGGAGTGGTGCGCACGGTGCGCATGCTCGGCATCGTCGACGCTCTGATGCAGCTCCTGATGCAGGGTCAGCGCCTGCGCCCGGACAAGGCCAAGGAGCTCGGCATCGTCGGCGAGGTCGTGGCCTCGCGCGAGGAGCTGATCCCGGCCGCGAAGGCGTGGATCGTGGCCAACCCCGAGGCGCAGCAGCCGTGGGACGTGAAGGGCTACAAGATCCCCGGCGGCACGCCGTCGAACCCGAAGCTGGCGGTGAACCTGCCGGCGTTCCCGGCCAACCTGCGCAAGCAGCTCAAGGGCGCGAACTACCCGGCGCCGCACCACATCCTCGCCGCCGCGGTTGAGGGGTCCCAGGTGGACTTCGACACCGCGATCGAGATCGAGGGCCGCTACTTCACCGATCTCGTCTGCGGTCAGGTGTCGAAGAACATGATCCAGGCGTTCTTCTTCGACATGCAGAAGGTGAACGGCGACCGCGATCGTCCGGAGGGCATCGAGCAGTTCCAGCCTCAGAAGATGGTGGTGCTCGGTGCGGGCATGATGGGCGCCGGCATCGCGTACGTGTGCGCGAAGGCGGGCATCGAGGTGGTGCTCAAGGACGTCTCGCTCGAGGCGGCCGAGAAGGGCAAGGCGTACTCGGCCAAGCTGCTCGACAAGCAGATCGAGAAGGGCCGCTCGACGCGCGAGAAGGCGGACGAGCTGCTCGCGCGCATCAAGCCGAGTTCCGATCCGGCGGACGCCGCCGGCGCGGAGCTCGTGATCGAGGCCGTGTTCGAGGACCCGAAGGTGAAGGCCGGGGTGTTCGCCGAGATCGAGCCGCACCTGGCCGAGGGCGCGCTGGTGGCGTCCAACACCTCGACGCTGCCGATCACGGAGCTGGCCGAGGGGGTGGCGCGCCCGGCGGAGTTCATCGGGCTGCACTTCTTCAGCCCGGTGGACAAGATGCCGCTGCTCGAGATCATCAAGGGCGAGCAGACCTCCGAGGAGACGCTCTACCGGTCGCTCGACGTGGCCAAGCTGATCCGCAAGACGCCGATCGTGGTGAACGACAGCCGCGGCTTCTTCACGAGCCGCGTGATCGGCACCTTCATCAACGAGGGCATCGCGATGCTCACCGAGGGCGTTCCGGCGCCGTCGATCGAGCAGGCGTCGTCGCAGGCGGGCTACCCCGCGCCGGTGCTTCAGCTGAGCGACGAGCTCAACCTCAAGCTCATGCGCAAGATCCGCAACGCCGCCAAGGAGGCGATGGCCACCGGCAGCGGCTGGGACGACCACCCGTCGGAGCAGGTGATCGACCGCATGCTCGACGAGTTCGAGCGTCCGGGCCGCCTGGAAGGCGCCGGCTTCTACGAGTACGAGGACGGCAAGCGCACGCGGCTGTGGACGGGCCTGAAGGACGCGTTCGGCGGCGAGAACGCCGCGCTCCCGTTCGAGGACCTCAAGGAGCGCATGCTGTTCATCGAGTCGCTCGAGACGGTCAAGTGCCTCGACGAGGGCGTGATCGAATCGGTGGCCGACGCGAACATCGGCTCGATCCTCGGCATCGGCTTCCCGGGCTGGTCCGGGGGCGTGCTCCAGTACATCAACGGCTACGAGGGCGGCCCGGCCGGCTTCGTCGCTCGCGCGCGCGAGCTGGCGGAGGCCTACGGCGAGCGCTTCGAGCCGCCCGCCTCGCTGGTCGAGAAGGCCGAGCGCGGCGAGACCTACCACGACGAGCAGCCGGCGCTCGCAACCGCATAAGGGGGACAGGCCGGGCCCGCGCGGGTCCGGCCTGATCCGCGCGGGCCCGGGCTAAAGATGTGGCGGGCTTGGTCGATACCGGTCCTGGAGGTGGCGCGAAAATATTCGATCATCCAAACGATCGCGCCACCGCACTCGCATGGACACACCGGCCCATCCACGCGCCCAGCCCTGGCTCGATCACTGGCTCGAGACCTGTCGCGACCTCTCTGAGCTGAGGGAATCCCACCCCATGATGGACGCGGTCATCGACGCCGTCGATGGCCGCATGATCCGCATCGGCAACCGCTGGCTTGCGGACTTTGCCTCCTGCAACTACCTCGGCTTCGACCTCGACCGGGAGATCATCGACGCGGTCCCCGCGTACGTCGAAGAGTGGGGCACCCACCCGAGCTGGTCGCGCCTGCTCGGGAGCCCGCGCCTGTACGAGGAGATCGAGGAGCAGCTCGCCCGCCTGCTCGGCTGCAGCGACGCGCTCGTGCTGCCGACCATCACGCATATCCACATGTCGGTGATCCCGCTGCTCGCCGCCTCGGGGACGATCTTCCTGGACTCGCGCGCCCACAAGACGATCTACGACGGCTGCCAGATAGCGCGCTCGCGCGGCGCGGCCGTGAAGCGCTTCCGCTTCGAGGATCCGCAGCATCTCGACGAGCTGCTCGCGGCCGAGCGGGACACCACGCGGCTCGTTTGCATGGACGGCGTGAACAGCATGACCGGCAACGCCCCGGACATCCGCGAGTTCGCCGCTGTCTGCCGTGCCCGCGGTGCGCTCCTCTACGTGGACGACGCACACGGCTTCGGCGTGATCGGCGAGCGCAGCCCGGACGAGACCTGCCACTACGGCCGCCGCGGCAACAGCGTGATCCGGCATTTCGACGAGACCTACGACAACGTGGTGCTCGTCGGCGGCTTCTCGAAGGCCTACTCGTCGCTGCTCGCCTTCATCGCCTGCCCCACCGAGATGAAGAACCTGCTCAAGGTGGCGGCGCCGCCGTACCTCTACTCGGGCCCGTCGCCCACCGCGTCGCTCGCCACCGTGCTCAAGGGCCTCGAAGTGAACGAGCAGCGCGGCGACGAGCTGCGGGCGCTGCTCTGCGAGCACACGCTCCGCGTGCTCGACTGCCTCGCCGAGCTCGACGTCTACACGCCCAACCGCTCGGGCTACCCGATCGTCGAGATCCCGATCAGCGACCACCGCCGCATCGCCGAGGTCGGCCGGCTGCTCTTCGACCGCGGCGTGTACGTGACGCTCGCGGCCTACCCACTCGTGCCGAAGGCCGAGGTCGGCTTCCGCGTCCAGCTCACTGCGGCGAACACGCATGAAGAGGTGACCGTGCTCCTCGACGTGCTCCGTGAGCTCGCGGAGCGCGGCGACCTTCGCAAGCAGGACGACGTGCCCGAGGGCGTGGAGGTGGCGGCATGACCCGCGGCGCCTGGGCCTGGCGTGTGTACCTGATCGCTGGAGCCGTGTTCACCGCTCTCTACTGCCTCGTGCCGCCGCTCAAGGGCAGCGGCCCGGTGATCAACGGGCTCGGCCTCTCCGGCGTGCTCGCGCTCGCCGCCGGCGTGCGCCGCAACCGTCCCACTGCCGTCGTGCCGTGGTGGCTGTTGACCTTCGGCGTCGGCCTCTTCTGGCTCGGCGACCTCTACACGTACAGCTACCCGAAGCTGCTGCACAAGGACGTGCCGTTCCCCTCGCTCGGAGACGGCATCTACCTCTTGATGTACCCGGTGCTGATGGTCGGCCTCTTGATGCTCGTCCGGCGACGCAACCCCGAGCCGGATCGCGCCGGCGTGGTCGACGCGCTGATCATGACGCTCGGCCTCGCGCTCCTGTCGTGGGTCGGGCTGATCGCCCCCTACATCCACGGCGACGGGCTCTCCTTGGTCGCCCGCCTCGTGTCTATCGCCTACCCGCTCGGCGACATCCTGCTGCTGGCCGCCGCGATGCGTCTCGTGGTGGACGCCGGCAAGCGCCAGCCCGCCTTCTACCTCCTGCTCACCGGGCTCGTGTCGTTGCTCGTCACGGACTACGTGTACGGGCTGCTGATCCTCCACAACACCTACACGCACCAGCTGTGGCTGGACGTGGGCTGGATCGCCTTCTACCTGTTCTGGGGAGCGGCGGCACTCCACCCGTCGATGCGCAGCCTCGAGCAGTCGGAGCCGGACCGCCAGCGCAGGCTCACGGGCTTCCGGCTCGGGCTGCTCACCGCCGCGTCGCTGATCGCCCCCATCGTGATGATCCTGCACGAGCTGCGCCACGGCGGCATCGACATGCTGGTCGTGGTGGAGACCTCGGTGCTGCTGTTCGCGCTGGTGATCGTCCGCATGGCAGGTCTCAACCGCCAGCAGCACCGGTCGGTGGAGCGAGAGCGCGTCCTGCGCGCCGCCGGGGCGGCCCTGGTCGCCGCCGCCACGCGTGAGGAGATCTACGGCGCCGCGCTCGAGGCCACCGGGAATCTCTGCGGCCCCGAGACCCGAGCGCGTGTGTGCCTGCTCGGCGACGAGCCCGAGGTGGTGGCGGCCGACGGCGGCTCGGACACGCCCTGGGCGCTGCTCGGCGGTCCCGCGCTCGCCCGCGTGGCCGAGGCCGAGAATGCGAGCGACCGCCGCGTCGCCGACCCCGACCTCGTGGCCGCGCTGCGCTGCGCGCCGGCGTCGTGCGTGCTGGTGCATGCGCTCGAGTGGGACGGCGTCACGCGCGGCCTGCTCGTGACAAGCCACCCCGACCACAACCCGGGACGCGCCGAGGTGGCCTCGCTGCAGGCGCTCGCCACGCACGTGTCGCTCGCTCTCGAGAGCGCCGCGCTCACGGAGGAGGTGCTGCGCCGCTCGGGCGAGTCGCGCCTCAGCTCCCTCGTCCAGCACGCGAGCGACCTGATCACGGTGATCGACTCCGAGGGCATCGTCGTGTACCAGAGCCCGTCGATCGAGCGGGTGCTCGGGTACTCGGCGGACGAGGTGGTGGGCGGCCGCTTCGAGCAGCTGCTCGAAGCGGGCCAGGAGACGCGGCTGCTTCATCTGCTCGCCGACGCGCCGGACTACGAGGGCCGCGACGGCGAGCTGATCGAGTGCTCGCTCAACCACAAGGAAGGCACGACGCGGCAGTTCGAGATCCTGCGCACGAATCTCCTCCACGACGAGACGGTCGGCGGCATCGTCCTGAACGGCCGCGACATCAGCGAGCGCAAGGAGTTCGAGCGGCAGCTCGCACACCAGGCCTTCCACGACCCGGTGACTGGGCTCGCCAACCGCGCTCTGTTCGTCGAGCGCGTGCGCCACGCCGTGGCCCGCACGCGGCGCGACGACGAGGGCGTGGCCGTGATCTTCCTCGACGTCGACGACTTCAAGACCGTGAACGACAGCCTCGGACATGCGGCCGGCGATCAGGTGCTGCTCGAGGTGGCCAAGCGGCTCGAGAGCTCTATCCGCGCGAGCGACACCGCGGCGCGCTTCGGCGGCGACGAGTTCGCCGTGCTGCTCGAGGACGTGCGCAACGTGCAGGAAGCCGCCGACGCCGCCGACCGCATCCTCGAGGCCTTCAACCCGCCGGTGCGCCTATCGCAGAAGGAGCTGTCGGTGCGCGGCAGCCTCGGCATCGCCGTCGCCGAGGACTCGAGCGCGGACGCCGACGAGCTGATCCGCAATGCCGACGCCGCCATGTACATCGCCAAGCGCGAGGGCAAGGGCGGCTACCGCCTGTTCGAGCCGACGATGCACGAGGTGGTGCTCGCGCGGCTCGAGCTGCGCGCGGACCTCCAGCGGGCGCTCGTGAACAACGAGTTCGAGCTGCACTACCAGCCGGTGGTCCGGCTGAGCGACGGGAGCACCTGCGGCGTCGAGGCGCTGCTGCGCTGGCGCCACCCGGAGCGCGGCCGCGTGATGCCGGACGAGTTCATCCCCTTCGCGGAGGAGACCGGCCTGATCGTCCCGATCGGTCGCTGGGTGCTGCGCGAAGGCTGCCGAACGGGCGTGCTGCTGCAGCGCGCGTTTCCGGTCTCGCCTCCGATCACGATGAGCATCAACCTCTCGGTGAAGCAGCTTCAGCACTCTGACATCGTGTCCGACGTCCGCGACGCGCTCGAGGAATCCGGGCTCGACCCGAGCTGCCTCACCCTCGAGATCACCGAGACGGTGATGATGGCCGACACCGACCTCGCGGTCGAGCGGCTCAACGAGCTGCGCGCGTTGGGCGTGCGGCTGGCGATGGACGACTTCGGCACCGGCTATTCGTCGCTCAGCTACCTGAGCCGCTTCCCGGTCGACGTCCTGAAGATGGACCGTTCCTTCCTGCGCGAGGGCGCGACGCCGGAGGAGTCCGGCCTGGCGAGCGCCGTCGTCGCGCTCGGCCGGACGCTGTCGCTCGAGGTGGTGGCCGAGGGCATCGAGCAGCACGACCAGTGGACCACCCTGCGCGACCTCGGTTGCGGCCTCGGCCAGGGCTTCTACTTCGCGAGGCCGATGGACGTGGACTCGGCGCTCGAGTATCTGCATGCCGCGCTCGGGGCGGACGGGCAGGCCGCGGAGAGCACCCCCGTCGCGGGATCTCGCGACGATGCTTCCTAGCCACGAGGCACTCGACCGCCCCGGGGGCTTCAGCCGCGTCCGGCTGCTCGCTCCCCTGAAGCACCGGGACTTCCGCCTGCTCTGGGCCGGGATGTGCGTGTCGCTCATCGGCGACGGTGTGTTCCTGGTGGCGATGGCGTGGCAGGTCTACGCGCTCTCGAACGTGCCGACCGCCCTGTCCGCAGTCGGCATCGCGATGACGGTGCCGACGATTGCCTTCCTTTTGCTCGGCGGGGTGGTGAGCGACCGCTTCGACCGCCGCAAGGTGATCCTCGCGAGTGACCTCGCCCGCGCCGTCGCGGTGGGCGCGATCGCGCTGCTGGCCGCCACGGGCTCGCTGCGGCTGTGGCACATCGTGGCGCTGGCGGCCGTCTACGGCACCGGCACCGGCTTCTTCGCGCCCTCGTTCGACGCAATCGTGCCCGAGCTGCTTCCCGCGGGCGAGCTCGGGCGGGCCAACTCGCTCGACCAGTTCGCAAGGCCGCTCGCGCTGCGGCTGGCGGGCCCGGCGCTCGGCGGCTTCCTGATCGCCGCCGGCGGCTCCGGCGTCGCCTTCGCGATCGACGCCGCCTCGTTCCTCGCCTCCGGCGCCGCCGTGCTCGCGATGGCCCCGCGCGCGCGGGCCCCGCGCGGCGAGCCGGTCTCGATCGGTGCCGATCTCGCCGCCGGCATGCGGTACGTGCGCCGGCACGTGTGGCTGTGGGGGACGTTCGCCGCCGCGGCAATCGCCTATCTCGTCTTCATGGGCCCGACGGAGGTGCTCCTGCCGTTCCTCGTGAAGAACGAGCTGCACGGGAGCGCGTTCGAGTTCGGCGTGGTGCTGGCGGCGGGCGGCCTGGCGTCCGTCGTGTGCGCCGTGGCGATGGGCCAGAACGAGCTGCCGGGCAAGGCGATCACGTTCATCTACATCACCTGGACGCTCGCCACGCTCGCGGTCGCGGGCTACGGGCTCGCGACCTCGCTCTGGCAGCTGATGCTCGCGAGCGCCGCGTTCAACGCGCTCGAGACCGCGGGCACGATCGTCTGGGCCACGCTCAAGCAGAGCCGCGTGCCAACCGCCCTGCTCGGCCGCGTGTCAAGCCTCGACTGGCTGATCTCGATCGGCCTCCTGCCGGTGTCGCTGGCTCTCACGGGGCCGGTGAGCGCCGCGCTGGGGGCGCGCGCCACGCTCGTGGGCGCCGGCGTGGTGGGCGCCGTCGTGACTTTTGCCGCGCTCTACCTGCCGGGGATGCGCGACGGGGAGCAAGCTGACGATCGGATGCCAGAATCCGCGCTATCGGCAAGCAGCTACTCATCCTCGCCGCCGCGTTCGTGGGCGGGACCCTCGTAGCACTCGCGGTCGGCGCCAAGAATCTCGGCACCGCGCTCACGATCGGCCAGATCGCCTTCGCGGGCACGCTCGTGGCGCTCATGCTGCTCTGGCCGCGTCCCAGCGGGCCCGGGCGTGACGAGTCGTGATCGCCCACATCCACATCGGCGGCATCACGATCCAGACGTTCGGCGTCTTCTTCGCGCTCAACTTCATCTCGTGGGGGCTCGTGGCCGCGCGCCGGCTGAAGGAGCTCGACAGGCCGGTCGACTGGGCGTACGAGATCGTGATCGTGGCCGTGGTGGGCGGCCTCGTCGGCGCCCGCGTCTACTACCTGATCCAGAACCACTCCTCGCTGCACGGCAGCCTGTTCGGCAACGTGTTCGGCGGCTCCGGACTCGTCTGGTACGGCGGCTTCCTCGGCGGCACGATCTTCGTGCTGATCTGGGCGCGCTGGCGCGGCTTCCTCAGCCTCCAGCTGCTCGACATCGCGGGCTACGGGCTGGCGCTCGGCTACGCGGTCGGCCGCATCGGCTGCCAGGTGTCGGGTGACGGCGATTACGGCAAGCCCTCGCACCTGCCCTGGGCGATGGGCTACGCGCACGGCACCACGCCCACGCCGCCGGGCGTCACCGTCCAGCCCACGCCGATCTACGAGACGGTGTCGATGGGCCTCGTCGCGCTCGTCCTCTGGAACCTGCGCGACCGCTTCCGGCCCGGCGTGATCTTCGCGCTCTACCTCGTGCTGGCCGGGATCGAGCGCTTCATCGTCGAGTTCTGGCGGCGCAACAGCCATGTGGCCGCCGGCCTCACCGCGGCGCAGATTGAGAGCCTCGCCATCTTCGTGCTGGGCTCCGTGGCGCTGGCCGTGATGGCCAGGGGTCCGGGCGGGCTCTCGCGCGGCCCGCGCGGAGCGACGCTCGCCGCCTCGCACTCCGCGTGAGCGACCCGACCTTCAACCAGCTGCTCGACGACGTCGCGGCGAAGACGCCGGCGCCGGGCGGCGGCAGCAGCGCCGCCTGGGCCACGGCGCTGGCCGCGGCGCTCGTGGAGATGACGGCCGCGTTCGCGGAGGAGAGCGGCGGCGCGGGGCGCGCACGGGAGCTGCGGGCGCAGGCGCTGGGGCTGGCCGAGCGCGAGCTCACCGCCTACCAGCCGGTGCTCGACGCGCTGCGGCTGCCGAAGGAAAACCCAGCGCGAGCCGAGGGGGTCCGTCAGGCGCTGTCCGACGCCGCCGACTCGCCGCTCGAGATCGCCACGACGGCCGCCGAGGTGGCGGGCCTCGCCGCCGAGCTCGCGGCCACAGGCAACCGCACGCTCGAGGGCGACGCGAACACGGCCGCCGAGCTGGCCCGCGCGGCCCGCCGGGCGGCGGCCCGCCTCGTCGAGATCAACCTCAGCGGCCGCGAGGACGATCCGCGGCTGGCCGAGGCGCGGGCGTTGCTCGCCTAGAAGCGGCGCGAGTGCTCGCGGCTGAGCGCGAGCCGTGACCGCTCTTGTTGCGGCAGGTGAGGCCCGTCGTGGCCGACGTGCAGGAACTGGTCCGTCGGGTCGCCCTCCCTGGCGCGCATTAGTGCGAAATCCGCCTCCACGGCCGGAGCAATCCCACCTGAGTGTTGCTGGACAACACCTAGATGGGATTGCTGATCCACCCAAGCGATCCCACTCTGGTGCCCCTATAGGGCAGCAGCCTGGGATTGCTTGGTCCTTCCGAAGCTCCTAGTGCCGGTCGCTCCAGCGGGCCATGCGCATGAACAGCTCTGGCACCGCGGGCACCGGACGCGACGGGTCGAACTCGCGATAGGCGGATTCCACGTTCACCGCGATCCGCTCCCGATCGCTCCAGTCTGAGAACTCGCCGAGCGGAATGTCATCGGCGGCCGCCTCGGCGTCCATGCCCGCGTCGAACCGGATGTGTGCCTCCGCGAGCACGTACTCGAGGTAGCGCATCACGCCGCGCACGCCCTCGTCGTCGGTCACCGGGCCGTGGCCCGGCACGAGCACGCGCGCGGCGAGGCCGAGGATCGTCTCGCACGCGTCGAGCCAGTTGCGGAATGTGCCGTGCCAGACGATCGGGGTGCCGCCGATGAACAGCAGGTCGCCGGTGAACACGACGCCAGCGTCCGGCACGTGGACGATCGAGTCGGAGCCGGTGTGCGCGGGGCCGACCTCGATGAATTCCACGGCGCGCTCGCCCACCGACAGCGACAGCCGCCCGTCGAAGGTCGAGTCCGGCAGCCGCAGCTCGCAGCCCTCCCAGTCGAAGGGCCCGAACTTCTCGCGCGCGAAGCGGGCGAACACCGGGTCGCCGTGGTCGCCCTTGAACAGGAAGCTCACAAGCTCCGGTGGCGCGGTGGCCATCTCCTCCACGGTGGTGCTCGTGCCGTAGATCGTCACGCCCGCGGGCAGCAGCTGGTTGCCGAAGCAGTGGTCGCCGTTCGCGTGCGTGTTCATCGCCGCCTCGATCGGGTGGGCGTCGGTGAGCGCCCGCATCGACTCGAGCATCTCGCCCGTGAGCTTCAGGTCGAACAGCGTGTCCACGAGCAGCGAGCCGCCGCCCGGCGAGGTGATCAGCCCGGCATTGCTCCAGCCCCAGCCGCCGTTCGGCTGGAGATAGGCGTGGAGCCCGTCGCCGAGCTCGTGGAGGCCCTTCGTGTAGGCGAGGTTCATGGCGAGCCGGGCCAGCGTAAGGGCCGCCGATTAATTTCGCCTGGCGCGCGGGTCTAAGGCGGTGTGACCAATCACTTCAAGGAGGACATTGTGAGCCAGACCGCGACGCGAATCAGCAAGGTCAACGTGGTGGTCGTTCCGATCACCGACCAGGAGCGCGCCATCGAGTTCTACGTCGAGAAACTCGGCTTCGAGAAGCGCACCGATGTACCGATGGGAGGCGACTACCGCTGGGTCGAGGTGGCCCCGCCCGGCGCGGACACCACGCTCGCCATCGTGCAGCCGCCGCCCGGCAAGCAGGCCGGCAACGCCGAGACGGGCATCGGCCTCCAGACCGAGGACATCGACGCGCTGCACGCCGAGCTCAAGGCCGGCGGCGTGGACGTGGACCCCGAGGTGAGCCGCATGGGCGGTCCCGTGCCGCCGCTCTTCTGGTTCCGCGATCCCGACAACAACACCCTCATGGTCGTCGGGCTCGAGCAGAGCTGACCCTCCGCCCCCGAAGGCGGCGCCCGGGCTCACCTCCCCCCTTGGGCCCGGGCGCCGCGCGGTGCGTAACCTGAAGTGCCGGGCAGATGTTCGACCCCACCAGTCTGAGAACCGAGCTCGCCACCGCGTGCGTGACGGCTTTGGCCCTGCTCGCCGCGGGCTGCGGCGGCGTCAAGCACGCGACGACGACCGCGCCGCCCGCCACACACCCGCAGCAGGCCAAGGCGCCGAGCGTGTGCCGGCCCGCCGCGCAGGCGAAGATCGCGAGCTTCCTCGGCCACGCGCCCGCGGCGGTGACCACCAAGCAGGGCACCGGCAACAACGGCATGCCCCAGTGCACGTTCGGCGCGGGCAAGGTCGCGCTGACCGCCAACGTGGACACCGCGCCGCAGGCCTACTTCCGCCTCGAGCGCACCGTCGTGGAGGAGACGCAGCAGTTCAGCACCACGCGTGAGGTGGCCCCGGCACAGCACATCGGGCACCTTGGGCTCGACGCCGACTGGTTCCCCGGCGAGCAGCAGCTGATGACGACCGACGGCAAGCAGTTCCTCACGGTTACGGTCAGGTGGGCGAAGGCGAAGACCGCACGCCGGCGGGCCCTCGCGACCGCCGTCGCACGCTCATATCTCGCGAAAAGCGCGTAATCGAGCGCCCCGATTGGGCGCGTGTTGTGCGTTCGTTATGCGTCGCCGCGAGGCTCCCAGAGGCCCCCCGCGTGTGAAATAACTTGGCGAGCTGGAATCTTCCAATTCTTCTGGGGAGGAGAGTCCATGAGGAAAAACGCCCGTCGGGCGGTAGTAGCTCTGTTCGTACTCGCATCAATGGCCGTGCTCGCCGCGTGTGGCGGCGGAGGCGGGAGCAGCTCCAGTTCATCTTCATCGTCGGCCGCCGCGTCGACGACGCCGGCCAAGAACGGCGGCACCATCACCCTCGTCGAGGGCACCGCGCCCGATTCGCTCGACCCGCAGTTCGGATACACCACGCAGGCCGCCGAGCCGGACTGGCTCGCCTACACCGGCCTCGTGACCTACGCGCACCAGAACGGCACGGCCGGGACGGCGCTTATCCCGGGTCTGGCCACCGCGCTGCCCACCGTCTCGTCTGACGGCAAGACCTACACGGCCACGCTCCGTAAGGGACTCGTTTTCTCTGACGGCAAGCCCGTGAAGGCGAGCGACTTCGCCTACACGGTTCAGCGCGCGCTCCGCATTCCGTGGGGCGGCTCCGGTCAGTTCATCGCAGGCAACATCGTCGGCGCCAAGGCTTTCGCCGACAAGAAGGCCAGCAAGATCTCGGGCATCACGACCGACGACGCCACCGGCAAGATCACGATCCACCTGACGGCGCCGTACGGCGCGTTCCTGAACGTGCTGGCGTTCCCGTCGCTGGGTGTCGTTCCGACTGGCAGCCCGTACAAGAACGAGCCGAACAACCCGCCGCCAGGCGTCGGCCCGTACAAGATCACGAACATCGTCGCGAACCAGTCGTACAAGCTGGTCCAGAACCCGCAGTGGTCGAAGATGAGCATCCCGGGCATTCCGGCCGGGCACGTGAACATCACGGCGAAGATCTCGTCGAACGTCGACTCGAACGCCCTGTCGGTGGTCAACAACACGAACGACGTGTACGACTGGGCCGACACGATCCCCGGCAGCCTGCTGCCGCAGATCAACTCCCAGGCGAAGGACCGCTACGCGAAGAAGGTCATGAACTCGACCTACTACGTGTTCATGAACACGAAGGAGAAGCCGTTCTCGAGCCAGCTCGCTCGTCAGGCGGTGGTCACCGGCATCGATCAGAACGCCATGAGCCGTCTCAGCTCGGGCAGCCTGATCCCCGGTTGCTACTTCCTGCCGCCCGGCTTGGTCGGCCACCCGACGGCGCCGTGCCCCTACGGGGACCCGGCCAAGGGCGGCGACCTCGCCAAGGCCAAGCAGCTCGTGCAGCAGTCCGGCATGGCGGGCCAGCCCGTCACGGTTTGGGCCCAGGAGCGCGCGCCGCGTCAGCAGTGGATGACGTACTACGCGTCCTTCCTGAACCAGATCGGCTTCAAGGCGAAGATCAAGAACATCGCCGATGCGAGCTACTTCCCGACGATCGGGAACCTGAAGGGACACCCCCAGACCGGCTTCGCCGACTGGAACCAGGATTTCCCGAACCCGATCGACTTCTACCTACTGGTGCAGGGAAGCGCGATCCTGCCGACCAACAACGAGAACTTCGGTGAGGTCAACGACCCGAAGATCAACTCGGAGTCGACGAAGCTCGGGCAGGTTCCCACCCCGAAGCTCAACACGATCGCCAGCCAGTGGCAGGCGCTCGACCAGTACGTGGCCAAGAAGGCCTACATCGGGGTCTTCGGGTACCAGACATTCCCGGCTCTCTTGTCGAACCGGATGTCGACGAACTACGTCTTCCACTCCGTATACGGGTGGGACTGGAGTTCGTTCTCGCTTAAGTAGCGCGTCAGTGGAGGGCCGGGATGGCTACGCTGTCCCGGCCCGCCCTGCGGCTCTGCGCCTGAATGGCAACATCCTCAGCTTCCGGAACCGAGTTTTCCGCCGACATTGACGTCGGGCTGCTTGCCGAGGGCGAGCAGCTACCACCCGGAATAGGGCCCACGCAGCTCGCGTGGCGGCGGCTGCGGCGCAATCGGGTGGCGCTCTTCTTCGGCGGGGTGTTCCTGCTGATCGTCCTGCTGTGCCTGCTGGCTCCCGTGTACGCGAAGCACGTCGCGCACCAGGGACCGTCGGCGGAGAACATCACCGGCAAGATCGACGGCAAGGACATCGTCAGCGTCACGGGCATCCCGACCGGGCCCACGTGGCACAGCAGGTACCTGCTCGGGGCGGACGCCAACGGCCGTGACGTGGCCGTGCGCCTGCTCTACGGCGGGCGCAACTCGCTCGAGGTGGGGGCGGTGGCCACGGTGATCACGATCGTGCTCGGGCTGATCATCGGGCTCCTCGCGGGCTACTTCCGCGGTATCACCGATGGCGTGCTCACCCGCATCCTGGACGTGATCTGGGCGTTCCCGGCGGTCCTGCTCGGCGTGTCCCTGGGCGTGGCGCTCGCGGTGGGCGGCATCGGGCCGCTCAAGGGAAACACGCTGATGGTGCCAGCGGTGGTCGTGGGGGTGGTCTACATCCCGTATGTGGGCAAACCCGTGCGCGGCCAGGTGCTCGGCATACGCGAGCGCGAGTTCATCGACGCGGCGCGCCAGCAGGGGCTCGGGCACGTCCGGATCATGTTCTCCGAGGTCTTGCCCAATCTCTGGAGCACGCTCGTCGTGTTCATCCCGCTGATCCTGGCGAACGCCATCCTGCTCGAGGCCGGCCTGTCCTACCTCGGCGCCGGCGTGCAGCCGCCGAACCCGTCCTGGGGCACGATGATCTCGGACGGCATCCGGACGATTCCGGCGGCGTTCCACAACGTGCTGGTGCCGGGCATCATGCTCGTCCTCACCGTTATGTCGATCAACATATTCGGTGACGGCCTGCGCGATGCGCTCGACCCGCGGTCGAAGGTCCGCATCGCGCGTTAGCGATGGCCGCGTTCGCGATCCGGCGCATCCTGTCCGCGATAGCGGTGATGGTCGTGATCTCGATCCTCACCTTCCTGCTGTTCGAGGCGATCCCGAACGGCGACCCGGCGCTGCGCCTGGCCGGCCGCCTGGCCACCGCCGACCAGATCCACCAGATCCGCGTGAAGTACGGCTTCGACCAGCCCATCTACGTGCAGTACGGCCGCACGATGAAGAACATCTTCACCGGCCAGGCCTACTCCTACACGCAGGGCTTCAACGTGCTCACCGAGATCAAGCAGGGCCTTCCCGCCACGCTCTCGCTCGCGCTCGGGGCCGGCATCTTCTGGCTGCTCGCGTCGATCGTCGTGGGCACTCTGGCGGCAATCAAGGCGGGCAAGTACACCGACAGGGTGCTCACCGTCTTATCGATGATCGGCGTGTCCTTCCCGCCGTTCTTCCTCGGCGCGGTGCTCATCTACTTCCTCGGCTACAAGGCGAACATCTTCCCGCTGGGCGGCTACGTGAAGTTCACGACGAACCCGTGGCAGTGGTTCGTCCATCTGCTGCTGCCCTGGTTCACGCTGTCCGTGCTGTTCATCGGCTTCTACTCGCGTGTGCTGCGCTCGACGATCCTCGACACGATCGGCGAGGACTACGTGCGCACCGCGAAGGCGAAGGGCCTGTCGGAGCGCCAGGTGCTGCTCCGCCACATCCTGCGCAACAGCCTCGTGCCGATCATCGCCCTCTGGGGACTCGACCTCGCGCAGGTGATCGGCGGCGGCGCCATCCTCACCGAGTCCGTCTACAGCTTGCACGGCGTCGGGCAGCTTGCCGCGGACTCGATCGGCCGGCTCGACATCATCCCGATCCTCGTGATCGTGCTGTTCACGGCGTTCGTCGTGGTGTTCCTGGCCGCCCTCATCGACATCGTGTACGCGTACCTGGATCCGCGCATCCGCCTGGCATGACGTCGAGCTCCGCCGAGCGGCTCCTCGAGGTGTCGGACCTGCGCGTGGCGTTCGCGACCGAGGACGGCATCGTGCAGGCCGTCGACGGCGTGTCGTTCACGCTCGAAGGCGGCGAGATCCTCGCGGTGGTGGGCGAGTCGGGCTCCGGCAAGTCGGTCACGGCCATGACGCTGATGGGCCTCACGCGCGGCGACAACGCGCGCTTCGAGGGCGAGGCGTTCTTCGACGGCCAGGACCTGATCACGGCCTCGGACGACGTGCTGCGCACGGTCCGCGGCGCCGGCATCGCGATGGTGTTCCAGGACCCGATGAGCTCGCTCGACCCGGTCCACCGCGTGGGCTCCCAGATCGTGGAGCAGATCCGCGCGCACGACAAGCAGGTCTCGAAGTCGGAGGCGATGGAGCGCGCGATCGAGCTGATGGAGCGGGTCGGAATCCCGCGGGCGGCGGAGCGGGCGCGCTCCTACCCGCACGAGTTCTCCGGCGGGATGCGGCAGCGCGTGATGATCGCGATGGCGCTCTCATGCTCGCCCAAGGTGCTGATCGCCGACGAGCCGACGACGGCGCTCGACGTGACGATCCAGGCGCAGATCCTCGACGAGCTGCGCGACCTGCGCGACCAGACCGGCGCCGGCGTGATCCTCGTGACGCACGATCTCGGCGTGGTGGCCGACATCGCCGACCGTGTGGTCGTGATGTACGCGGGGCGGGTGGTGGAGCAGGGGACCCTCGACGAGATCTTCTACAACCCGCAGCACCCGTACACGTGGGGGCTGCTCGGGTCGATCATGCGGGTGGACAGCGACCGCTCGGAGCGGCTGCCGGCGATCCCGGGCACGCCGCCGTCGCTGCTCAACCCGCCGCAGGGCTGCCACTTCCGCCCGCGCTGCCCGCACGCGTTCGACAGCTGCACCGAGGTGCCGAAGCTGGAGGCGCGCGTGCCGAGCGAGCCGGGCCACACGGACCGCTGCTGGCTCGAGCCGGAGCAGAAGCAGAGCCTGCGCCAGGTGGGCGACCGCATCGGCTTGCGCAGCGACGAGACCGTGATCTCGTGACGGTCGACGCCGCCACGCCGCAGGCCGAGCCGGCCCCGAAGGGGAACGGCGAGCCGCTTCTGTCGGTGGAGCACCTCAGGGTGCTGTTCCCCGTCAAGTACGGCGTGCTGGTGAACCGCACGGTGGCGAACGTGCACGCCGTCGACGATGTGACGTTCCAGCTCTTCGAGGGGGAGACGCTCGGGATCGTCGGCGAGTCGGGCTGCGGCAAGACGACGCTGATCCGCACGCTCGTGCGCCTGCTGGTTCCCACCGAGGGCGCGATCCGCTTCCGCGGGAAGGACATCAGCGCGTCCGGGCGCAAGGAGCTCGACCCGATCCGGCGTGAGATGCAGATGGTGTTCCAGGATCCGCAGGCGTCGCTGAATCCGCGCAAGCGCGTGACCGAGATCCTGGCCGGGCCGCTCAAGCGCCGCGGGGTGCCGAAGTCGAAGATCCAGGCGGAGAGCCACAGGCTGCTCGAGCAGGTGGGGCTCTCGCCGGAGCACGTGAACCGCTTCCCGCACGAGTTCTCCGGCGGGCAGCGCCAGCGCATCGGGATCGCGCGTGCGCTCGCGATCGAGCCGCGGCTGATGCTGCTCGACGAGCCGGTGTCGGCGCTCGACGTGTCGATCCAGGCGCAGGTGATCAACCTGCTCGACGACCTGCAGGACGACCTCCACCTGTCCTACATCTTCGTGGCCCACGACCTGAGCGTCGTGCGTCATGTGTCCGACCGGATCGCGGTGATGTACCTAGGCAAGATCGTCGAGGTGTCAGCCGCCGAGGAGCTCTACTCGAAGCCGATCCACCCGTACACCTCGGCGCTGCTGGGTGCGATCCCGATCCCGGACCCCCACGAGAACCGCGCGCGCACGCGCCGCAAGGCCACGGGCGAGCCGCCTAGCGCGATCCGGCCGCCGGCCGGCTGCCGCTTCCACACCCGCTGCCCGAGCGCGACGGAGATCTGCGCCAAGGTCGAGCCCCAGCTCAGCGAGTACGAGAACGGCCACCTGGCCGCCTGCCACCACCCGCAGAATGTGAGCGCGGCCGAGGTGGCCGCGGCCACGCGCTCCGAGGCGTCGCCGCTCAAGTCCGGCGATCAGGCGCCGGACTTCACCGAGTCCTCCTAGCCAAAGCAGGTTCGGCAGAGCGTCACGTCCGCGTCGACGCACTTGGCTGCCGGCTCGGGCGTCAGGACGACTTGTGCACCATCGCGATGAACCCGAGCGCGAGCGCTGCCACGCAGATCACCGCGCCGAGCAGCGCGAGCGAGACACCGCCGAGCGCTGAGGCGCCGCCCTGCGCATCCTGCCTGGCCGAGCTGGCCCGGCTGACGCCGATGATGATCAGCCCCGCGGCGCCGACGATCGCGATCGCGCCGAACGCCACGAGCGCCTCTTCGCCGAGCGCCGCCCACTTGATGGCCTGGTCAGCGACGAAGGTTGGCTGGCTCATACGTCTTGCGCGGTAACGGGTCGACGTTGCCCCATCGCGAACAGCGCGGCCGCCAGCAGCAACGCCAGCAGCCCGACCACCACGGCGCCGGTACCTGACCCGAGGCCGGAGATTCCGCGGCTCACGAGCGCCGCCACGAGGCCGGCGGCCGGGAGCGTGACGAGCCAGGCCAGGGCAATTCGCCCGGCGAGACCCCAGCGGACATCCGCCAGGCGCTTGCCCAGGCCGGATCCAACGATCGCGCCGGACACGATGTGCGTGGTGGACAGCGGGTAGCCGAAGTAGGACGAGGCGAGCAGGACGGTGGCGCCGCTGGTCTCGGCCGCGAAGCCCTGCGGCGGCTCCACGCGGGTGAGCCGCTGGCCCATCGTGCGGATGATGCGCCAGCCACCGATGTACGTGCCGAGGCCGATCGCGCTGGCGGCGGCGAGCACGACCCACGTGGGAACGGCCGCGTTCTGGCCGATCGAGCCGTGGACGACGAGCGCCAGGGTGATCACGCCCATCGTCTTCTGCGCGTCGTTTGTGCCGTGCGCCAGCGACACGAGCGACGCGGAGGCGATCTGGCCGTAGCGGAAGCCGCGCTTGCCATGCTCATCGGGCACTCTGCGCAGGCATCTATAGGCGACGAAGGTCGCGACGATCGCGACGACGCCCGCCAGGATTGGGGACACCACGCCGGGCAGGATGACCTTGCCCAGTACGCCCGATCCCTGAATCGCGCTCGGGCCATCGGCCACCCATGCCGCCCCGATCAGACCGCCTATCAGGGCGTGAGTCGAGCTCGATGGAAGGCCGAGAAACCACGTGGTCAGGTTCCAGACGATCGCACCGATCAGGCCGGCGAGCAGCACGTTGAGGCTGATGTGAGAGGAGTCGACGATGCCCTTGGAGATGGTCGTGGCCACCTTCAGCGAGATGAACGCTCCGGCGAAATTGAGCGCGGCCGACAGCAGCACGGCAAGCTTTGGACGTAGCGCGCGCGTGGCGATCGACGTGGCCATCGCGTTGGCCGTGTCATGAAATCCGTTGGTGAAGTCGAAGCCGAGCGCGACGGCTATGACAATGATGAGAAGTAGTTCGCTGCCCATGTCTGCCGCCGTACCCGGACGACTCGGCCGAACACGGGGATAACGACTTTTTTACATCTTGGGCAGGCCGTCGGTGGCGAGCGACTGGTTGCTGTAGCGCGCGTCGCCGGTCACGTCCCTGCCCAACCACGGCGGGGGATCGAACGCGTCCGCCTCCTCCTCGGAGGAGAACTCGAGCTCGGCCGTCACGAGACCGCTGAGATCGCCGCTGTAGACGTCGAGCTCGATCTTGAGGGTGCCCTCTGCCGGCAGCACATGCCGCGTCTTCTCGATCCTGCGCCCCGCCGTGAGCGGCCACAGTGAGTCGAACTGGTGCGCGTCGATCTCGAGCTCCTCCTCGACGCGCGTGCGGGCTGGGCCCGATTTCACTGTGAGTGTGTACGCGTCCCCACGAGCGCGAATGCGCACCTCGGTCCCGTCGTTCGCGATCGCGACGTAGCCCTGGCTGATCGGATCGGACGGATGCTCGTCTGGATCGAACGGCAGAGCTTCACTGACGAGGAACTTGCGCTCGATCTCCTGACCGGCTGCCACCCGTGCCCTCAGCTCGTGTGCGCCTGCTTGTCGAGGCCGCGTCCGATCTTCCCGGCAAAGCGCTTCGGGCGCTGCGAGTAGAGGTCGAAGCCGGCCTCGAACGCTCGCCGCTGCAAGCTCGCCCGGCGGCGGTCGATCAGGGCGGTCAGCGCCGCGAGCTGCCCGGCCTCTCCGAAGCACTGCGGGTGCGTGACCGCGTAGCTGCGCAGCTCGGCGAGGTCGTGGTCGTCGCCCAGCAGGTTGGAGAGTCCGTGGGTGCGCTTCGCCAGCTTCCTCATCCTCTTCGGCGCCGCCGGCCTGAGGATCTGAAGCGCGTGCCACAGGTCCTTCACCCGCTTGCGCCATTCGTGGAGATTCTCGCTGGTGGCCTCGTCGCTTGCGCGGCGCATCGCCTTGCGGCCGCGGCGGTAGATGCGGCGCAGCCCGGGGTCGAGCGCGTCGAACCCGTCCGCGTGGAACGTCCACGCGGCGGTGCGCGCGCGGGCGCTGTCGAGTTCGTCCACCACGGCGGCGGTCACCGCGCCGTCGCTGCGCACCGCGTCGATCGCCTCTTCGCGGTCGCGCTCGAGCCGCGAGCGCAGGTCGACGGTCGCTCCCTTCGGCAGCTCCGCGCCCGCGGCGTCGACAAGCTCGTCGAGCGTCTCGATCAGCACGGTCGCGTCGCGCACGCCGGACAGGCGGCGGCCGGTGTCGCGGAATGCCTCGTTCTCGCGGTGGTAAACGTCGTCGCCGAGCGCGCCTCGCGCCAGCCGGACCGAGGCGCGCAGGCGCTTGAGGCTCTTCCGCGTGTCGTGCACGCCGTCGGGAAGCCTGCGCTTCGAGGCGCCCTCGAGCTGGTCGTGCGCCAGGTCGAGCTGCCCGCGGGCGATGCGGCGCACGCCTTCTGGGACGGGCTCGCCCGGATGTAGGCGGAATGCGCGCTCGTGATCGCGCGCCGAGCGAGAGCGCCTGTCCCGTGCGAGCTTGCCCCCGGCGGCCGCGGCGCCGGCCACGGCCGCGGCGCCGGCGGCGAGCTGCTTGGCGTGGTCGCCGGCTGGAAGTTGGATGTCTCGCTTCCGCGCCATATCTCCGGAGTGCCCGAGGAGGTCACGAAAGTAACGGCACGGCGCGGTTTTCCACAACCGCTGAACGACTTCTTCACATGCCGGCACGCTCGTCGCGCGCGAGCACGCGCGGGCTGTCGCTGATCAGCCGTCGCTCCCGCAGGCCGCGGAGGCCGAGGCCAAGCTCGCCGAACGACACGAGCGTGACCTTCTCGTCGTGCATCGACAGGCGATAGTCGACCGACTGGTGCGTCTCGGTCTGGCCGTCGATCTCGACGTCGAAGCCCGCGAAGCTGGGGTGCACCTCCACGCGCACGCTGGACGTCCGCGGCACCACGATCGGCGGCGCGTTGCCGCCGTGCATGGCGATCGGCGTACAGACCATGCCCAGCGTGCCCGACACCAGCAGCGGGCCGCCCGCGGCCATCGAGTAGGCGCTCGATCCCAGCGCGGTCGCGACGATCAGGCCGTCGCCGGCGAGGCGCACGTACAGCTCGTCGTCCACGGAGACGTTGACGACGACCTGGCCGGCGCCGTGGCGGACCACCACGAAATCGTTCAGGGCCCATTCGTCCGGCGCGTCGGCCGGCTGGATCGCGAGCGCGGGCAGCCGCCGCGGAATCCAGTCACCGGCGCGCACGCGCTCGAGCGCCTGCACGATGCGATCGGCGGGCACGGCGGTGAGTGCTCCAAGGCTCCCGCACGCCACGCCCAGCACGGGCGCGGCCTTGGGGGCCGAGGCGCGCAGGGCGGACAGCACGGTGCCGTCGCCGCCGAGCGCAACCACCATGTCGCCCGACTCGAGCTCTCCGAGCGTCGCCACCACGCGGTGGGGGCGGCCGACGCCGGGGATCTGCACGAGCTCCATGCCGTGCTCAGCCACCCAGCGCTCGAGCATGGCGAGCGGAACGTCGATCGGCCGGGTGGGGTGGACGACGAGCGCCACGCGCCCGGTCTGAGGGTGGGAGGCCACCCGGCGGACCCTAGCCGGACCCGCTACCGCAGCCTTGGCGCCCGCGCGGACGCCGAGCGCCCGGATGCGGCAAGCTGCCAGGCCCGTGGATCCCGTCCATCCACAGATCGAGGCGTACGCCGCCGCGCACTCAAGCCCGCCGCCGGAGCCGCTGGCCGAGGTGGCCGCGGACACGCAGGAGGCGATGCGCTCGCCCGAGATGATGAGCGGGCTCGTGGAGAGCCGGCTGCTCGAGGGGCTGATCGCGATCTCGGGCGCCCGCAGGGTGCTCGAGGTGGGCACGTTCACGGGCTTCGGCGCGCTGACGATGGCCGCGGCGCTGCCGGACGACGGCCGTGTGATCACGCTCGAGCGCAACGAGGACACCGCGGCCGTGGCGCGCGCTCACATCGAGCGCAGCGAGCACGGCCCCAAGGTGGAGCTGATCGTCGGCGACGCCCGCGAGGAGCTCGGCCGGCTCGACGGACCGTTCGACCTCGTGTTCATCGACGCCTGGAAGTCCGACTACGTGCACTACTACGAGGCCGCGCTCGAGCTGCTCTCGCCGCGCGGAATCATCGTGGCGGACAACGTGCTGTGGGGCGGAACGGTGCTCGACGACTCGATCGACGAGGGGGAGACGCGCGGGCTGCGGGCGTTCAACGAGCACGTGCAGGCCGACGCCCGCGTGCACAACGTGCTGCTGAGCGTGGGGGACGGGCTGATGCTCGCCTGGCGGAGCACGCCCGCGTGATCCTCTTCGCCGCCCTGCCCGTGGCCGACTACCCCGGCGCACTCGCCTGGTACGAGCGCTTCACGGGCCGCCCGCCCGATCTCGTGCCCAACGACACCGAGTCCTGCTGGCAGGTCGCCGAGGGCGGCTGGTTCTACGTGATCGAGGACGCCGCCCGCGCCGGCCGGGGGCTCATCACGCTCGTGGTGGAAGACCTCGACGCGGAGCTCGCCACGCTCGGGGAGCGCGGGATCGAGGTGGGGGAGCTGAGGACCATTCCAGGCGTGGTGCGCCAGGCGCGCGTCAGCGATCCGGAGGGGAACACGATCGGTCTCGGCCAGCCGCTTGGCTGACTAGCGCTCGCCGCGCCGCTGATCCGTCAGCCAAAACGTCAGCGGCAGCGCGTACCAGAGCACGATGATGGCCGCGCCGAAGCACGCGGCCGCGACCGTCGCCGCGGTGTCGCTGAACAGGAAGTCCGTGATGAAGAGAATCACCGCGATCATCGCTACGGCCAGGCAGCCGAGACCGGCGATCGCCATCCAGTTGGCAGTGCGGACCAGGCGATCCTTCTTCTGCTGGCGGAACAGGATGCGATGGAACGAGACCGGTCCGATGAAGAAGGCCGCGGCCATGCCGGACAGCATGACCGCCGCGTAGTAGACGTCGCGCTGGAAGGCGGTCACCTCCTTGAAGCGCTGCGAGAACGGGATCGCGAGCAGGAACGCGAACAGGATCTGCACCCCGGTCTGCGACACGCGCAGCTCCTGGAGCAGCTCGTTCAGGTTGCGGTTGAGCCGCTCCTGCTCCGTCTCCCCGGTGCGCTCGAAGCGAGCGCTCTCGCCTTCCTCCATCAGGAGGATTGTTACGGCAGGCGGCCCGAGA
>DASXCV010000105.1:0-44477 GCA_036491015.1 Thermoleophilaceae bacterium
GGCGCCTCAGGCGAGGTAAGGTCCGGGCCGTGGCTCAGGTTCGTAACGTCAGGCCCGGCTACGCGGTCATCCATCCCAACCGGGACAAGGCCATCTGCAAGATCACCAAGCTGGTGATCATCGGCATCCTGTTTGCGTCGATCGTGCTGATGCTGATCGTCACCGTCGGCGGCTGGAGCAAGCTGGAGGGCATGAAGCCGGTCAACTTCATCTGGATGCTGCTGTACGTGGTGGCGGCCTACTACATCGCGCGATGGGCGCGCGGTCTGCTGCCGATGGCTGCGGCCCTGGCGATCCTCCTGTTGATCATCGCGGCGATCGCGACCCTCGGGCTCGCCGGCACGAACTGGTTCGACCGCAGCAGCAGCGGATTTGGCCCGGCGCAATCGATGTTCGGTGGCCACGGGCTGACGCCGGATGAGCTGGGGACCTTCACGCTCCTGCTGATCCCGGTCGAGGTCGCGCTGATCCTCGTTTCGATGCTGGGGTTCACGCAGGGCTGGAACGTCGAGGTCGAGGTTCCGATGGAGGAGGCCAGGCGGCGCGGGAGCAAGCCGATCGCCGTCGGCCCCGACGAGGCTGAGGCCTAGAGGGCCCTACAGGCGCCCCACGCTCCGGCGTCGGCGCCCGCAGCCGATGCCGATGATCATGCGGCGAGTGGGATTCGAACCCACACGTCCCGAAGGACAATGGATTTTGAGTCCATCGTGTCTACCGTTCCACCACCGCCGCGCGCACCTGAGTGGGCCAGTAAGTCTACGGGGATCGGCAGACTCAGTCTGAGGCGATGAGCGCCAGCAGCTCGTCCAGCAGGCCTGGGGGCGCGGCGAGCACGCCCCTCGGCTCCGCCTCGCTCGCCTCGAGCTCGCGCACCGCCAGCCCGGCGCGCTGCGCGATCAGACCGCCGGCGGCGACGTCCCAGGGCTGGACACCCCGCTCGTAGTAGGCGTCATAGCGGTTGCACGCGCACCAGGCCAGGTCCAGGGCGGCGGCGCCGGCCCGGCGGATGTCGCGCACCCGGGGCAGTACGCGGCTCACGACGACCGCCTGCGCGGCGCGCACCGCGGCATCGTAGGCAAATCCGGTGGCGACTAGCGAAGTGGCAAGGTCGTCCTGGGCGGAGGCGGTGATCAGCGTCCCGTTCAACGTCGCCTCGCCGGATCGCGTCGCCGCGAAAGTCTCGTTGCGGACCGGATCCAGGACGACGCCCACGACGGCACCCGAGCCGTCCTCGCAGGCGACACTCACAGCGAACTGGGGCACTCCGAACAGGAAATTGATGGTTCCGTCCAACGGGTCGATCACCCAGCGCAGGTCGCCGTTGCCGCTCGCCCCACCCTCCTCGCCCAGTACGGCGTCTCCCCGCCGGCGCTCGCTCAGGACACGGCGGATCGCCGCCTCGGCCGCCAGGTCGGCCTCGGAGACCAGATCGGTCGGCCCGCTCTTGGCGCGCACGCCGCGCTGATCGTGACCGAACCGCGCGAGCAGCTCTGCCGCTGCCGCGCCTGCCGCCTCGTGCGCGACGTCGAGCAGCTCAGCCTCCGGATCGCTCATCCACCCTGGTTGTACAGGATCGGGTGCGGCCATGGGATGATCTTGGCCGATGGCTGCCGCCGAGACAGCCGCCGGGCTGGCGGCGTTCCCAGGCCGCGGCGCCGGCACCGACGCCGAGCGACGCGCGGCGCGCTGGCTGGCCCATCAGATCCGCCGAGGTCGGCGGGAGGCGCACCTGGAGACGTTCTGGTGTCGCCCCAACTGGGCGCTGGCCCATGCCTGGCACTGCCTGCTTGCGGTGGTGGGCAGCCTGCTGATGGTCTCCCACGCAAGGGTCGGCGGAGCGCTCGTGCTGGTGTCGCTGCTCTCCGTCCTGGCTGATGGGCTTACCGGCCGCTCGCTGGGCAGGCGCCTGACCCCGGAGCGCGCCAGCCAGAACGTCATCAGCCCGGCACCGGCAGGCGGCGCCCCGAGCGGCCCACCCCTTCCAGATCCGCAGGTCCGGCTCATCATCACCGCCAACCTGGACGCCGGCCGCACCGGAATCGCCTACCGCGACCTGGTGCGCACTCCAGCGGCCCGGCTCCGGCGCCTGGCCGCCGGCGGCGCACTGACGCCGGGTTGGCTGGGCTGGCTGGCGATCGAGTTGTTGTGGCTGATCGGCGTCGCCGTCCTGCGCACGAGCGGCGTGGGCGGCACCACCCCCGGGATCCTCCAGCTGGTGCCAACGGCCGCGCTCGTGGTGGAAGTGGCGATCCTGCTCGAGCTCTCCGGGGCGCCGTTCGGCCCGGCGGCAGGCGACAACGCCAGCGGCGTCGGCGTCGGGCTGGCGCTCGTGCGCGCACTCGATGCCGCACCGCCGCGCAATCTCGGCGTCGAGCTCGTTCTCCAGGGAGCCGGCGACGGGACGATGACCGGGCTGCGGCGCTACCTGCGACGCCGGCGACGGGAGCTGCGCCCGCAGCGCACCGTCGTGCTCGGTATCGGCCCATGCGGCGCCGGACGCCCCTGCTGGTGGCTCAGCGACGGCTCGCTGATCCCGCTGCGCTACCCCGCCCGGCTTCGGGAACTCGCCCAGCACGTGGTCGCTGGCGCCGGCCTGAGCGCCGAGCCGCACCGCGGGCGCGGGATCACCCCGGCGCTGCCCGCCCGCGCCCGGGGTCTTCCCGCCCTGGCCATCGGCAGCATCGATCGCCGCGGCCTGGCCCCCCGGTCGCACCAGCCCGGCGACTTGCCGGAGGCGCTGGACTCCGCGGCGATGGATGTGGTGCTCCACTTCGCCCTGCTGCTCGTCGACGAGATCGACACGGCGGTCGCGCCGGTCACCGGTAGATCAGGCGCTAGCCAGCGGGCCTCGGCGAGGAGTGCCCGGCTCATGGCTCCGTAGGGTCGCGGGCGAGAACTGCGACTGCGGCGGTCCGCCTAGACTGCGGCCCCTGATGGAATCGCAAACCTGCATCGTCGGCGGGACCGGAGCACTCGGATTTGGGTTGGCTCTCCGGCTCGGCCGGGCCGGAGTTCCGATCGTGATCGGCTCTCGCGACGCCGGCCGCGCCGACGCGGCCGCCGCCCACGCGCACGAGCGCGTGCCCCAAGGACAGTTCCGCGGGGCCGAGAACGCCGAAGCGGTGCGCGAGGCGCCGCTCGTGATCCTCAGCGTCCCGTTTCGCTCGCAGTCCGAGATCCTGACCAACCTCAAAGGCGCCGTGAGCGAGGATCAGGTGGTGATCGACGCGACCGTGCCGCTGGCGGCCGCGGTGAGCGGCAAGGCCACACGGACGCTGGGGGTCTGGCAGGGGTCGGCCGCCCAGCAGGCGCAGGAGATGCTCCCGGACGGCGTGCGCGTCGTCTCCGCGTTTCATACCGTCAGCGCCGCGCTGCTGACCGATCTCGACCATCGGCTCGACGAGGATGTGCTCGTGTGCGGCGACCGCCGCGCGGACAAGGCTCGCGTGGCCGATCTGGTCGGCCGGATCGAGGGTTTGAGGGCGGTCGACTGCGGGCCGCTGGAGATGGCGCGGATCGTCGAGCAGTTCACGCCGCTGCTGATCTCCATCAACGTGCGCAACAAGACCCGGGCCGGGATCAAGATCACCGGCCTGCCCGGGTGACCGCGAGGGGTCCGGTCGTCATCCTGGCCGGCGGCACCGGGGGCGCCAAGCTGGCGCGCGGGATGCTCGACGTGGTGGGTGCCGACAATCTCATCGTCGTCGCCAACACCGGAGACGACGTCGAGATCTACGGCGCCTACGTCTCCCCGGACCCGGACCTGGTGACGTTCTGGCTTGCCGACCGCATCGACGAACGCGGGTGGGGCCTGGCCGGTGACAGCTTCGCGGTCATGGACGGGCTGCGAGACCTGGGCGTCGACGTCTGGTTCAATCTCGGCGATCGCGATCTGGCGATCGGCCTCGAGCGGGCGCGGGCCCTGGACGGCGGCGGCCGGCTGACCGAAGCCCAGGCGCAGATCGGCTCGGCCTTCGGCCTGGAGGCGGCGGTCCTGCCGATGAGCGACCGGCCGGTGCGCACCCGGGTCCTGGCCGGCGGCCGCTGGTGGCCGCTGCAGGAGTTCATGATCAGGCGCCGCGGCGAGGGGCCGGTCGACGACGTGGACTTTCGCCACGTACGGGCGGCGGCGCCGACACCTGAGGTACTGCGGGCACTGGCGGGCGCGCGCGCGATCGTCATCGGCCCGTCCAACCCGGTCATCTCGCTCGGTCCGATCCTGACGCTGCCGGGTGTCGCCCAGGCGATCCGGGCGAGCCCGGCACCGGTCGTCGCCGTCAGCCCGCTCGTGGACGGTCGGGTGGTGAAGGGTCCCACCGAGGCCTTCATGAGATGGGCTGGGCGACCGGTGTCGAGCGCCGGGATCGCGGCGGCCTACGCAGGCTTGATCGGCGGGCTGGTCGCCGACGAACCGACGGAAGGGGTGCCGACACTCGAGACCAACGTGATGATGGGGGACGCGGGGAGTCGCCGGCGCCTAGCCGAGGCCACCCTCGAGTTCGCGCTGGACCTCGGGTCATGAACGGGCGTTTCGCTTCGCGACCGGGCGGGACGGGCCGAGGATCCGCATCATTAGCGTGTACGCGCAGATGACGACGATCGCAATCCTCCCCATCAAGAGCCTCGACGCAGCCAAGCAGCGCCTCAGCGACGGCCTGGATCTGGCGCCGCGGCGGGCGCTGGCCGAGGCGATGTTCTCCGACGTGCTGGTGGCGCTGCGGCGGGCGACGCTGATCGACGAGGTGCTGGTCGTCTCCAAGGATCACGGCGTTCAGCGGATCGCCGGGGGCTATGGCGCCATGGTCGCCGACGATGCCGACCACGGCCACAATGTGGCCGCCACCCACGGGATCGCGCGTGCGCGCGAGCGGAGGGTGGCGCGGGCGCTGCTCATCCCCGGCGACTGCCCGCTGATGAACGCGGCCGAGCTCGACGAGCTGCTGCAGATCCGGGTGCCGAGCCCGTCGGCGCTGATCGTGCCGGATCGCCACGGCACCGGGACCAACGCGCTGTTGTTGACGCCGCCTGACGCGCTCGCGCCGTCCTTCGGCCCCGGCAGCCATGAGCGCCACAGGCAGGACGCCGCAGCGGCAGGGATCACCGTCCGCACGGTCAACGTGCCCTCCCTGGCACTCGACATCGACACGCCGGAGGATCTCGCCGCTGTGGAGTCGGCGCTGGACGGGAGCCACGGGGGCGCGGCCCACACCCGCGGCATGCTGCGCCAGCTGTCGCGCAGCCGGAGATAGCCCTCCGGTGCAGATCACCGCCACCGCCCTCGAGGGGCTGCCGGAGATCCACCCCGGCGACGATCCCGCCGCGTTGATCGCAGCCGCGATGCCGGAGGGTGCGCCGGCCCTCGGCGACGTGCTCCTCGTCGCCCACAAGTTCATCTCCAAGGCCGAGGGCCGCACGCGCACCCTCGCCTCGGTCACGCCCGGACCGCGCGCCGTTTCCCTGGCCGCCGAGCTGGGAAAGGATCCGCGTCATGTGCAGGTGGTGCTCGACGAGACGCGCGAGGTGCGCCGGGCCGCACATGGCGTGCTGATCAGCGTGACCCATCACGGCTTCGTCTGCGCCAACGCCGGGGTCGATGCCTCCAATACCCCAGCCGAGGGCACCGTCGTCCTGCTGCCCACCGATCCGGACAGATCCGCGCGCGAGCTGCGCAGGAAGCTGCGGCGCCGGCTCGGAACCGCACCGGCGGTGGTGATCACAGACTCGTTCGGACGCGCCTGGCGCCACGGGCAGTGCGATGTCGCCGTCGGCTGCGCCGGGCTAAGCGCACTGGAGGACTGGCGCGGTCAGGCGGACGCCCGCGGCCACGCGCTGACGGCAACTGTGATCGCGATCGCCGACGAGCTCGCCGCCGCAGCCGACCTGGCGCGAACGAAGGACGGGATGCAGCCGGCCGTCCTGATCCGCGGCGCCGGGCGCCATGTGACCGAGGACGACGGTCCAGGCGCGCAGCCGCTGCTCCGCGACGAGACCGAGGACCTGTTCCGGTAGGGCCGGTCACCCAACCTCCATTGCGTCGTTTCTCACGCTAGCCGACAGGCGCTGCGAGGGGAGCTAAATTTCCGCGATGGCCTTCACCGTTCTGCAGGCCTCCGAGGCGTTCTGGCGGCCGTCGAACCAGATGGGCGTGCTCAACACCGATCTGGCCAAGCAGCTCGGGGCGACGACGCTCGGTGCGCGACTGTGGCGGCTCGCGCCCGGCCAGGCCTCGACGCGTCACCGGCACCGCACCCAGCACGAGCTCTACCTCGTGCTGGAGGGAACCGGTCGGGTCCGGGTCGACGACGAGCTGCTGACCCTGTCGCCGCTCTCGGCGCTGCTGATCGAGCCGACGAGCGTCCGGCAGGTCTTCAACGACACCGGGGCCGAGGTGCTGTGGCTCGTCGTCGGTGCGCCCGCCGAGGCCGCAAACACGCTTGAGATGACGCCGGAGCTGCTCGCCCAGATGTACCCCGACGGGCCGAAGGCGCTGCCGCCGGAGCTGGCGGACCCAACGTAGGCCTTACAGCTCGGTGGGCGCCCCAACGGCGTGGAACCCGCCGTCGACGTGGACGATCTCGCCGCTGATCCCCTCCGAGTACTCCGACAGCAGCCAGGAGATCGTGCGGGCGACCGGGCGCGGGTCGTTGGTGTCCCAGCCGAGCGGCGCCTGGCGCCGCCACAGCTCCCCGAGCTGCTCGAACCCGGGAATGCCCTGGGCGGCGACTGTCCCGAGCGGGCCGGCGGATACGAGGTTGACCCGGATGCCGCGCGGGCCCAGGTCGCGCGCCAGATAGCGAGACACTGACTCGAGCGCGGCCTTGGCCACGCCCATCCAGTCATAGATCGGCCAGGCGACACTGGCGTCGAAGTCCATGCCGACCAGGCTGGACCCGGCCGGCATCAGCGGCTCGAGCGCCGCCGCCAGGGCCTTGAACGAGAACGCGCTGGTCTCAAACGCCTGCTTGGCGCTGTCGGAGGGCGCAGTCATGAACGCCCCACCCAGCGCGTCCTGGGGCGCGAAGGCGATCGCGTGCAGCGCGCCGTCGACCTCTCCCCAGCGCTCGCGCAGTGATTGGGTCAGCGCCTCCAGATCCTCGTCGCGGTTGACGTCGAGCTCCAGCACCTCGACGGGCTCCGGCAACCGCTGGGCTGCCCGCTCAGTCATCCGCCTCGCGCGCCCAAAGCTCGTCAGCAGGACCGTCGCCCCCTCCCGCTGGGCCTGCTCGGCGGTGTGGAACGCGATCGAGTCCTTCGTGATGACGCCGGTGATCAGCAGGCGCTTGCCGGCCAGGATCACCGGCGCCCGCCGATCTCGCCGCTGAATGTGTGGAGCGCCCAGGCCAGCCGGTCGCGCGTCTGCGCGGGCTCGATGATCTCGTCGACGAAGCCCTCGGCGGCGGCGGTGTCGGCCCGTAGATGCTCCCTCGCATAGGCGTCAGCCAGCCGGACTCGCTCCGCCTCCGGGTCGTCGGCGACGCGCAGCTCGCGATGGTTGACGATGCCGACGGCCGCGCGCGCGCCCATGATGCCCAGCTCGGCGTCGGGCCACGCCAGGACGAGGTCGGCCCCCAGGTCGCGGGAGTTCATCGTGATGTAGGCCCCGCCGTAGGACTTGCGAAGGACGACGGTGAACTTCGGCACCCGCGCGGCGGCGAAAGCCCGCACCAGCGAGGCGCCGTGCCGGATGACGCCGGCGCGCTCCTGCTTGGTGCCGGGCATGAAACCTGGAGTGTCGACGAAGGCGATCAGCGGCAGGCCAAAGGCGTTGCAGAAGTTGACAAACCGGGCCGCTTTCTCCGACGCCACGGCATCGAGCACACCGCCGAGGTATCTGGGCTGGTTGGCGACGATGCCGACCGGCCGTCCCTCCAGCCGGGCCAGCGCCGTGACCATGTTGCGCGCCCAGCGCGGGCAGAGCTCGACCATCGAGTCGGCGTCGACGACTCCGCTCAGCGCCGAGCGGACGTCATAGGCGCTGCGGGAGGCCAGCGGGACGAAGACTCCGGGATCCGGCGCGGCGGGCCCTACCGCCTCGCCGCGCGGCGCGGACTGCCCGGCGGCCGATGGAAGGTAGCCGAGCAGCTCTCGCACCCGGATCGCCGCGCTCGCCTCGTCGCGCTCCACCAGGTGACAGACACCGTTGCGCTCGTGCACCTGCGGGCCGCCCAGGCCCGCGGCGTCGATCTCCTCGCCCAGGGCCTCGCGTACGACCTGCGGTCCGGTGAGAAACATCGCGGCGTCCTCGGTCATCACTATCAGGTCCGTGAGCGCCGGGGAGTAGGCCCCGCCGCCGGCCGACGCGCCTGAGACGACCGAGATCTGCGGGACGATCCCGTTCAGGGCGACGGTCTCCCTGAAAATCCGGCCGTATCCGGCGAGCGCCGCTGTCCCCTCCTGCATGCGGGCGCCGCCGGACTCGACGAAGCCGACGACGGGCATCCCCGCCCGCTGGGCCACCGACAGGACCCTCACGATCGTGTCGGCGTGACGCTCGCCCAGCGAGCCACCGAAGAACGTGCCGTCCTGGGCATAGCAGGCGATCGGCCGGCCGTCCACGGCCCCGGTGGCGCCGACCGCGCCGTCCCCGGCGGCAGCGCGGTCCCCCAGGCGCGAGGACCGAACCCGGGAGCGCAGCACCCGGACCGAGCCGGGGTCACAAAGTGCCTCGAGCCGCTCCAGAGGACCCAACCGCAGCCGCGGGGGGGCCGATTCGACGGTCGCGGTCACCGCGCGGGCCCGCGCAGCGCCAGCGTGACGTTGTGGCCTCCGAACGCGAATGAGTTGGACAGTGCCAGTGGCGGGTGACCGTTGGCGGTGACCAGCGGGCGGGATTCGCCTGGGACGTAGTCCAGGTCCAGTTCCGGATCCGGCACCTCGTAGCCGAGCGTCGGCGCGATCACGCCGGTGATCAGCGTGCGGAAGGTGGCGACAGCCTCCACCGCCCCGGCCGCGCCGAGCGTGTGACCGATAGAGGACTTCGTGGAGGAGACCGGGATCCGCTTGGCCTCCTCCCCCAGGGCGCGCTTGAGCGCCGCGGTCTCGGCGGCGTCGTTGAGCTGCGTCGAGGTACCGTGCGCGTTGACATAGTCGATCTGCGACGGCACGGCGCCCGCGTCGCGCAGCGCCAGTTCGATGGCCCCGGCCGCGGGAGCCCCACTTGGCTCCGGCGCCGTGAGGTGGAAGGCGTCGGTCGTGGATCCGTAGCCCGCGACCTCCCCCAGGACGGTCGCGCCCCGGGCGGCCGCGGCCTCGGCGTCCTCGAGGATCAGCACGCCCGCGCCCTCGCCCATGACAAATCCGTCGCGCCGGAGGTCGAACGGGCGCGAGACCCCGCTTGGCGACAGAGCCTGCATGGCGTGGAACGAGGCGAACGCAAAATCGGTCAGGGTGGCCTCGGCACCTCCGCAGACGACCGCGTCGGCGTCGCCGTACTGAATCATCCGCAGCGCGCTGCCGATCGCGTGGGCGCCGCTTGCACACGCCGATACGACGCCGTAGCTCTGACCGCGCAGCGAGTATTTCATCGTCACCGCGGCGGCCGCCGCGTTGGGCATGTATTGGGGGACGCCCAGTGGCGAGACGCTCTTGGCGCCCCGTTCGCGCATCACACCGAGCTGGGCTTCGACGGTGGACTGGCCTCCGATCCCGGTGGCGATGACGCAGCCGACGCGCAGCGGCTCGTACGGCGGCTCGCTCCCCCAGCCCGCCTGCTCGATCGCCTCACCGGCGGCGACCATCATCAGCTGGGAGAAGCGATCAAGCCGCCGTACCTCCTTGACCGACAGGTGGTCCTTGGGCTCGAACTCGCGGCAGCGGCCGGCGCCGTCGGCGATTCCCACCTCGCCGTCCGCCCACCGCTCGTGGAGGGTCGCCGCGCCGAGGCCGAGCGGTGTCACCGCCCCCAGGCCGGTGACGACCGCCCTGCGCTTCTCCGCCACCGGCGTCACTACCCGGCCCGCGCCACGATGAGGTCGATCGCGTCGCCGACGGTCTTGAGCTCTTTCATGTCCTCGCCCTTGAGGACGACGCTGTACTCGTCCTCAACGACCTGGGCAAGCTCGACGAGGTCAAGCGAGTCGATGTCGAGCTCCTCGAACGTCGCTGAACGCGTGATCTGGCTCTGGTCGGGGCCGAAGCTGGCGAGAGTCTCGATCACGCGGCTCTCGACCTGCTCGGTGGTCACTGACATTGCTGCTCCTTTTGCATCTCGGTTTACGCGGCGAGACCGCCGTCAACGCTTAGCACCGCGCCGGTGACGTAGCTGGCCGCGTCGGATACGAGGAAGCGTACGCATGCCGCGACCTCCTCCGGGGTTCCCACCCGGCGCGCGGGGATGTGCTCGGCCAGATCGGCTGAGGCGCCCGCCATCATGTCGGTCTCGATCAGGCCCGGGGCGACGGCATTGACCGTGATCCCGCGCCGCGCCACCTCCACCGCCGAGGTCTTGGTCAGCGCGATGAGACCCGCCTTGGCGGCGGCGTAGTTGGCCTGCCCGGGATTGGCCCGCAGCCCGGACACCGAGGAGACGTTGACGATCCGGCCGGAGCGGGCGCGCATCATGGGCCGCAGCGCCCGGCGCGTGAGGCGAAACGCGGCGGTCAGATCGGTCTCGATCACGCCATCCCAGGCATCGTCGCTTAGCGAGGGCGTGAGATCGTCTGCGGTGATGCCGGCGTTGTTGACGAGGACGAGCACCGGGCAGCCGAAGTGCTCTTCGAGCGCTTTGAACAGCTGGTCCGGAACGGCGCGGTCGGCGACGTCGCCGGCGAGCGCCAGCGCGCGTCCCCCCTCGCCCTCGATCGCGGCGACGACGGCCTCGGCGCCGGCGCGGTCGCTGCGATAGTTGACGCCGACTGCCCAGCCGTCATCGGCCAGGCCCCGGGCGATTGCGGCGCCGATCCCCTTTGAGGCGCCGGTCACGAGCGCGCAGCCGTCCGACCGCGCGTCAGGCATTGACGAGCTCGACGTCCGAGAGAGTGCGCTTGGCCAGGCCTGTGAGCACACGCCCGGGGCCGACATCGACGAAGCGCTCGGCGCCGAGATCTCGCAGCGTCAGCATCGTCTCGCGCCAGCGGACCGGCATTGTCAGCCCGTCGGTCAGCTCCCGCCGCGGATCGGTGAACGGCTGCGCGGTGACCGCCGAGACGACCGTGACCTGCGGAGTCGCGAACGTCGCGTGCTCGAGCGCCCGCTCGAACTCCGGCACGGCGGAGGCCATCATCGGCGAGTGGAAGGCGCCGGTGACATCCAGCTCCATGGCGCGGAGCCCCAGCTCCTTGGCGTGGGTCAGCGCCGCGGGCAGCCGGCTCTTGGCTCCGGAGATGACGACCTGCTGCGGGGAGTTGTCGTTGGCCACGACGAGGTCGCTGGATTCCGCGATCTCCTCGGCGTGGTCTGAGGCGCCCGCGCCGACCACGGCGATCATCCCCCCGTCGCCGGCCTGCAGCCCCGCCTCGTGCATCAGCCGGCCGCGCAACGCGACCAGCTCCAAGCCCTCCCGCTCGTCCAGAGCCCCGGCGGCGACGAGCGCCGCCAGCTCGCCGAGCGAGTGACCGGCCATAAACCCGGCGGCCGGTCGGCCGATCGTCTCCCAGCCGGCGAGGCTGGCGCAGAAGATTGCCGGCTGGGCGAAGTTCGTCCCGTCGTCGACGCGCGGGAACGGATCCTCGCCGACCACCTGCGCGACCTGCTCCAGCAGGTCCGGACGGATTTCGGCGACGAGGTCGCGCATCTCGGCGGTCTGGCTGCCCTGCCCCGGAAAGAGGATTGCGGTGGTGTTAGTCATTTGATCCAACCTACGCCGCGCGCCGGTCGCCGATACAGGGCTGCGCATCACTTCCCCCCGTTCGGGGGGAGGACCGGATAGCCACTGCCCACCGGACGATCCGGCCATCGGTCACATCGCCCTCGCCGAGTCAGTAGGCTGCCGCCTGCAACCGGTGAGCCTGCCTGATCCCACCCCTGATTCCGCCGCCGTCGTCACCGGTGCGTCGTCCGGCATCGGCGCCGCGATCGCGCGTGAGCTGGCGGCCCGCGGCCACGTCCTGGTGCTGGTGGCGCGGCGCAAGGAGAAGCTCGACGAGCTGGCCGGCGAGCTGCAGGAGGAGTTCGGCGTCCGCGCCGAGGTGGTCGGCTGCGACCTGGCCAAGCCCGCCTCGCGCCAGCGGCTGCCGGCGCGGATCGAAACGCTGGGCCTGGGGGTCAGCGTGCTCGTCAACAACGCCGGCTTCGCCACCGGCGGGCCGTTCCACGAGGCCGATCCGGCGCGCGAGCTGGAGCAGGTCCGGGTTCTCGTCGAGGCGGTCGTCGCGCTCACCTCGGCATTCCTGCCGGCGATGGTCCGTCGCGGCCGCGGAGCGATCCTCAACGTGGCCTCGACGGCCGGGATGCAGCCGCTGCCCTACTCCGCCGGCTACTCGGCCGCGAAGGCGTACGTCCTCACCTTCTCCGAGGCGCTGCACCAGGAGTTGCACGGTGCAGGCGTGACCGTGACGGCGCTGGCGCCGGGGCCGGTCTCGACCGAGTTCTGGGATATCGCCGGCTGGGAGGTGGCCGGCGGGCAGTCATTCGAGAAGGCCGTCCCCCGGCCGGCCTGGGTGACCGCCGAGGACGCGGCCGAGGCCGGGGTCAAGGGCCTGGAGGCCGGCCGGCGCGTCGTCGTCCCCGGCCTGCCGGTCCGCGCGGCGATGCTGGCCTCCCAGTATCTCCCCCATGCGGTCAAGCTGCCGGCCATCGAGTGGGCGATGCGGCGCCGCTGATCGACGCCGGGATATGATTGAGCGGACAACCACCCACGATCGGGGAACCTGACATGGCGAAGACCATCTACACGGCGGAGGCGACGGTGACCGGGGGCCGCGAGCACGGTCACGGCGTGACCAGCGACGGCGCCCTGGATGTCCAGTTGCGCCCACCGGCCGACGACAAGGAGCGCGGCACCAATCCCGAGCAGCTGTTCGCAGTCGGCTTCGCCGCCTGCTTCGAGGGCGCGCTCGGCGTGGTCGGTCGCCGCGAGCGGGTCGAACTGGGCGAGGTCTCGATCGACAGCCAGGTGAGCCTCGTCACCACCGACGACCGCGGCTACACCGTCGCCGTCGGACTGGACGTGACCCTCCCGGGGGTCGATGACCCTCAGCAGGCGAGCGCGATCGTCGCCGCCGCACACGAGGTGTGCCCGTATTCCAACGCGACGCGCGGGAACGTCGAGGTCACGCTGGTCGCCAACGGCCAGCCGGTCTAGTCGCGACCTGGCGACCGACGTTCGCTCGCCGCCGGGCCGCAGCCGACCCAGCCCGCGGCCGGTTCAGGACAGCAAGCCGATCCGCTGCGCGCGCTGGACCGCCTCGGCCCGGTTGCGGGCCTGGAGCTTGCGGTAGACGGCGCTCGTGTGCTCCTTGACCGTGTGCGGGGAGAGAAAGAGCTGCTCGGCGATCTCGCGGTTGGTCGAGCCCGCGGCGATCAGGTCAAGGACCTCGCGCTCGCGGTCGGACAGCAGCGGGGCCGGTTGCTCGGCGGTTGGCTCGAACACCGTCATCCCGGAGCCAACCATGCGGACCGCCCTGGCCACGTCGCGCGCCTCCCAGTCCTTGGAGACGAAGCCGCTGGCCCCCGCGGCGCGCGCGGCCGCCGGTGACATCCGGCCGGCCCCGGAGATCAGCAGCACCCGGGTCGAGGGCGACGCCTTACGGATCGAGCCGCACACGTCCGCGCCGGATTCGCCGGACAGGAACAGATCGACGAGCGCGACGTCCGGCCGGAACGTCGGCAGCAGCGCGAGCGCCTCGGCGCCGGTGCGGGCCGCCAGGCACCGCTCCACCCAGGGCTGCTCGCCGAGTAGGACCCGGAACCCCCAGTGCACGACATCATGGTCGTCGACGACGAGCACCCGCAGCCGCCGCTCGACCTGACGCCGCGGGGGTGTGGGCTGGGCGCTCAAGCGGCCGCCTCGGACGCGGGGGACGCACCCTCGCGGAGGGGCACGAGCAGCCGAACCCGCCACCGGCCGGCCTCCGGAGCGCCGAACTCGACGACGCCCCCGTGCTGAAGCGCCTCGAACGCAGCCAGGCGCAGACCCATCCCAACTCCCCGGGCCGCCGAGGAGACGCCATCGTTGGCGATCTCCAGCGTGAACGTCTCCTCGTCTGCGACCACCGCCACGTCCACCAGGGACGCCCGGGCGTGCTTGGCGATGTTGCGCAGAGCCTCGGCCAGGACCGACTGGGCCAGCGGCTCGATGCCCAACGGCACCGTGACGTCGTCAGGCCAGTCGACGCGGACGCGCGGCCCAGGTGTCTGGACGACGCGCGCCAGCTCGGCGGCCAGCGTCGTGCTGGGGGGACCGGATTGGGTGAGCGGGGCCAGTGGCCGCTCGAGCGCGCTGCGCAGGTCGCTGAGCGCCTCCTGCATCTCGGCACGGCAGCGCTCGCGCTCGTCCGGGTCAAGCGCCTTCTCGGCGCTCAATGCGAGCGAGACGCCGAACAGGCGCTGCATCACCCGCTCGTGGATCTCTCGGGCCAGCTCCAGCCGCTCGCCGAGCCGGCGGTTTCGCTCCTGCTGGCGGGTCGCGTTGCGGGCAGTCGCCACCAGCGCCGCCGTCTTGCCCAGCGTCCATAGCAGGTGGCGCTCGCCATCGCTGAGCTCGAAACGGCCCCCGCCCCGGTCGGCGCAGATGACGCCGTAGGCCCGGCGGGCCGCGCTCAGCGGGGTGCAGACCAGGGTCGTGATCCCAAACAGGTTTGCGTACTCCGGCGGCACCTGGTTCTCGATCTGATCGGAGACGACCACCACCTGGTCCTCGAGCAGCGCTCGCTGGGCGATCGGCGTGGACACGAGCGTCGGCGACGGCTCGAGGGTCGCCAGCTGGGAGAACGAGGTCCCGTAGGAGCCGACGACCCGCACCCGGCGCCGCCCGGCGTCGGCCATGAAGATCGCCGCCCGGCGCATGGTCGTCAGCCGGCAGATCGCCTCGCAGATGCGGTCATAGAACTCGGTCGAGGTCGTGTCGGTGTCCAGCTCTGCGAGCAGCTCTACGAACACCTCCAGCGGCTCGACGCCGGCAAACAGCGAGGGTGGACGCTCGACGCTCACGTCCCTACGCTCACACACCGACCCCTGCTCGCCCTCCAGGCTCGCCGAGGCCGGGGGCGGTGTGAGCCCTCCGATCCGATTCGACGGCGTAGCGGCGCCGGATCTCGTACAGCGTTGTGCGCTCGGCAGCGGGGCGCCCGGCGCGGTGGGCGGCGCCGATCAGATCCTCGGGCTCCAGCCGGACACCGTGGTAGCTGCCGGCCATGCGGCTGATCGATTCCTCCATCAGCGTCCCGCCCAGGTCGTTGACGCCCCAGCGCAGCGCTTCGGTGGCGGCGTCGAGGCCCATCTTCACCCAGCTCGCCTGGACGTTGGGCACCGCCTGGCCGAGCGCGAGCCGGAACGCCGCGGTGTGCTTGAGGTTCTCCTCGCGCGAGATCTCCTCCACGCCGTGGGTGCGGCCGAGCAGGGTCTGAAACGGGATGAACGACAGCGGGACGAACTCGGTGAAGCCGCCGGTGCGCTCCTGCAGGTCGCGGACGACCCGCATGTGCTCGGCCAGCTCCGGCGGTTCCTCGATGTGGCCGAACATGACCGTGACGGTTGACCGGATCCCCTCGGCGTGCGAGGCCTCGATGATCTCCACCCACCGCGCCACCGGCAGCTTGTTGGGCGAGATCCGCTCGCGCACGCCGTCGTGCAGGACCTCGGCGGCGGTCCCCGGCGTCGAGCCCAGCCCGGCGTCGCGCAGCTGCGAGAACACCGCGCGCGGCGCCAGCCCGCTGACGTCGCACATATGGGCAACCTCCATCGGCGAATAGGCGTGCAGATGGACGTCCGGGGCGATCTCCTTGGCGAAGCGCAGCCACCCCAGGTAGTCGTCCAAGCCCCAGTCCGGGTGGATCCCGGACTGGATGCACAGCTCGGTGGCGCCGATCTCCACGGCCCCCTGCACACGCTGGGCGAACTCCTCGCGGGAGTGCTCGTAGGCGTCCGGCGAGCGCTTGGACTGGCCAAAGCCGCAGAACGCACAGCCGACCACGCACACGTTCGAGACGTTGATGTTGCGGTTGACGACGAAGGTGACGGTGTCGCCGGCGAGCCGGCGGCGCAACTCGTCGGCGGCGCAGCGCATGTCCTCCACCACCTGCGGGCGCTGTTCGGCGAACAGCGCGGTCAGCTCGTCCGCGGTCAGCTTGACCCCGTCTCGTGCCTTCTCGACCGCGCGCGGCGCGGTGTCGTCGGCGATCCGCAGATCGCTGCGCCGTCCGCTGCCCCGCCGGGGGATGAACGACCAGTAGCGGCTGGTGATCACGTCCAGCACCGCGTCGGAGATCCACTCGCGCTCGATGTACTCCGGGTACACGCACAGCCGCTCGGAGAGCGCGTAGCCGTCGTGGGCCAGGCGCTTTCGCACCTGCGCCGGTGAGGGGAACGGATGCTCCGGCGAGATGTGGTCACCGTTGGCGCTCAGGCCGCCGAGGTCCGTCGCCCCGGCCGCGACCAGCTCCGGCCACCAGTCCGACAGGTTGGGCGGTACCTGGATGCCGACGTCCGGCATCAGCCGCCGGGCTTCGGCGATCAGCCGCTTCATGTCCTCCAGCGTCACCGGCGACGCCCACATCGGCGCATCGAGCTCCGGGCCGTCTCCCACGCCGGTGCGCCAGTACTCGCTCGCCGCCGCGTCGGCGATGTCGGCGGGCTCGCGGCCGTAGTAGCTCTGGTGGGGGACGAAGTTCTGGAGGATGACCTCCTGCAGGTGCCCGTGCTGGCGATGGAGCGCCGCCAGCGCCTCGAGCGAGGCGATCCGCTCCTCGCCGGTCTCGCCGATGCCGACCAGGATCCCGCTCGTGAACGGGATCTTCAGCTGCCCGGCGGCGGCGATCGTCTCCATGCGGCGCGCCGGATGCTTCGTCGGCGACCCGGCGTGCACCGTTTCCATCAGCCGTTCGGACACCGACTCCAGCATCAGCCCCTGTGACGCTGTCACCGCCCGCAGCCGCGCCAGATCCTCGGCACTCAGAACCCCCAGGTTGGTGTGCGGCAGCAGCCCCCGCTCGAGCGCCTGCTCGCACACCCACACGACATAGCTGGTGAAGTCGGCGTGGCCGTAGTGCTCCAGGAGCTTGGCGACCTTGGCGTTGTGCTCCGGCATCTCCCCGGTCAGCACGAGCAGTTCCTTGGCGCGATGCCGCGAGACGGCGCGGTCGAGGATGGCCAGCACCTCATCCGGCGCGTGCAGATGCGGCTTGTGGGTGGCGAACGCGCAGTACTTGCAATAGCAACGACACGTCCGAGACAGCGACAGCGTGAGGTTGCGGCTGAACGTGACGCGGCGACGCATGCTCGGCGCTGATTCTAGGCGGCCCCTATCCTGGCCGACCTGTGCGTCGTTTTTTGGTGCTGATCCTCCTGGCGGGAGCGCTGGTCATTGCCGGCTGCGGCGGCTCCGGCACGGCCGGCCATACCGACCGGAATGCCTCGCTCGTGCTCGACTTCACGCCGAACCCGGTCCACGTCGGGATCTACACGGCCCTGGGGCGGCACGACGACACCGCCGCCGGCGTCCACCTGCACGTGATCGTCCCCGGCGCGTCGACCGATTCGATCAGCCTGCTGGAGAAGGGGCGCGTGAACTTCGCGATCCTCGACATCCACGACCTGGCGATCGCCCGCGAGCACGGTCAGGACATCGTCGGCATCCTGCCGATCGTCGAGCGCCCGCTGGCGGCGGTGATCGCGGCGCCGGGCGTCGGGAACCCGCGCCGGCTCGACGGGCGCACCGTGGGCGTCACCGGGGCTCCGAGCGACCTGGCGGTGCTGAACTCGGTCGTCTCCGGGGCCGGCGGACGGCCGTCGACCGTGCGCACCATCACTATCGGCTTCAACGCGGTCAGCGACCTGCTCGCCGGGCGCGTCGCGGCGGCCACCGCGTTCTGGAACGACGAGGGCGTCACGCTCGCCGGGACACACAGGGGTTTCCGTGACTTCCGCGTCGAGGACTACGGCGCGCCGTCTTACCCGGAGCTCGTCGTCTGCACCACCGCGCGGGCGCTGAAGTCCGACCCCGGCCTCGCCCGCTCGGTCGTCAACGCGCTGGTGCGCGGCTACGACACCGCGCTCGGCGACCCCCGCCTGGGGCAGCGCTCGCTTGAGTCACAGGTGCCCGGGCTCAGCCATCAGCTCGACAGCCGCGAGCTCGCGGCGCTCGTCCCGGCGTTCACCGGGCCCGAGGGCCATTTCGGCTTGCTCGACATGCCGCTGCTGCGGACTTGGGCGAGGTGGGAGGCGAGGTTCGGCATCGTCCACGGGGTACCTGACGTCGGCGCGATGTTCGACACATCGTTCGCCCCGAAGTAAGGCCTCGCGGCGGTCGATGCACCGGATTCGCCGTGCACCGTGCGACAAATTGGGACTGCGTCTGGCGATCTGGCACAGGACGCACGCCCAGACTCAATCTTGCGCCAAACCCCCGCGGGCGACCCGGATTTGTCACCTTTTGCAGGCCCAAACACGGGTTCGCCACCCACGCTCCGCCCCTCCCCTCCTCAAGGCCCGCCGTTTTTCGCCCCGGAGCCCGCTGTGGGCCGCCCACCCGCCCGCCGCGGGCTCCGGTCGGGCCACGGGCCCGGGTCGGGCCTCAACCGGCCAGCCCAGACACCAGGTCGGCCGCCGCCCGCGCCATCCGCGACCGCGGGACGACGAGATCAAACCCAGCCTCCTCGGCCGCCACCCGCACATCCGTCTCCACATGAGAAAAGAACGCCAGGCTCGGCGGCGCGCCTTCACCACGCAGCACCGGTCGCACCACCTCGAGGCGCGCGGGAACCTCGGCGGTCAGATCCACCACCAGCACGTCGGCCCCAACCAGCGCCGACGCCAGCTCGTCGCCTCGAGTGACGAGCACTGGCTCGTGCCCACCCGCCTGCAGTGCCCCGGTCACGTTGGAGCCGAACAGCAGATCCGGGATGAACGCGACAACCCGCGCCACGAGCGCTGGTCACCACCTACTGGGCGTAGAGCTTGCGGTACTCCTGGCGCACCGACTCGGTCCGCCCCCACCCGTTGAAGATCTCGGCGCGGCCGGTGCGGACCTCGCGCAGCGCCAGCTCGCCGTCCATGCCCGCGTCGTCAAGCAGATGGAGCCCCAGCTGGACCGCCGGCACCGAGGCCGCGTGGCCGAAGCGGTGGGCCACGAGCACATGCCAGTGCCAGTCGGACTTCGAGTACGGCTGGGCGTTGCAGCTGACGAGCATGATCGCCGCGTCGACATACCGGGTCTCGTCGAAGATGCGCAGGTCGAACTCCAGGTCGGTCCAGTCGTCCGGAAGGGTGGCGATGATCTCGTCGAAGTCGTGAACGAGCGGCATGGCGTCCAAGCGTACCCGGCTCAGCCGAAGAACTGCTGGTACAGCGCGAACACGTTCATCACGGTGATGACCGCGGCGATGAGGTAGGCGGAGAGGCTGAGGACGCGGCCGTTGGCGTGGACGCCCATCACGTCGCGGCGGGCGGTCAGCGCCACGAGTGGCACGAGCGCGAACGGAATGCCAAAGGAGAGGACGACCTGGCTGAGCACCAGCGCATTGGTGGCGCTCACGTGGACGGCGAGGATCACGAGCGCCGGGATCATCGTGATCGTGCGGCGCAGCACCATCGGGATGCGCGTCGCAATGAAGCCGGCCATCACCACCTGCCCGGAATAGGTCCCGACGCTCGACGAGGACGCTCCGGAGGCCAGCAGCGCCACGGCGAACGCCAGCGCGGCGCCGCCGCCGACCAGCCGGCTGATCTCGGCGTGCGCGCCCTGGATCGTCGCGAGGCCGGACAGCGCCGGCGTGTGGAACAGCTTGGCAAACACCGCCAGCATCGCCAGGTTGATGATCCCGGCGATGCCGAGGGCGATCAAGATGTCGAGTCGCTCGAAGCGCAGCACCTGCCGGCGCTCGCCGTCGTTGCGCACGTCGACCCGCCCCTTGGTGAGCGCCGAGTGCAGGTAGATGACGTGCGGCATGACCGTCGCGCCGATGATCCCGACGGCGACGTAGACCGCGCTGGAGCCGCTCAGGTGCGGCACAAATCCGCGCAGGGCCAGGTGCGCGGACGGGCCGATGTGCACCGTCTCATAGAGAAAGCCGGCGAACACGATCCCCAGCAGCGCCGCGATGGCCAGCTCGAACGCGCGAAAGCCCCGGCGCTGCAGTCCCAGGATTCCGAAGGCGATGATGCCCGTCAGCACACCGGCGACGAGCAGGGGTACGCCGAACAGCAGGTTGAGGCCGATCGCCGCGCCGAGGAACTCGGCGACGTCGGTTGCCATCGCCATCATCTCCGCCTGGAGCCACAGGCCGCGGCTCCCCCAGACGGGGAACCGCTCGCGGCACAGTTCCGGCAGGTTGCGGTCGGTGGCGATCCCGAGCTTGGCCGAGAGGTACTGGACGAGCATCGCCATCAGGTTGGCCGCTAGCACGACCCACAGCAGCTCGTAGCCGAACTGGGCGCCACCCTGCAGATTCGTCGCGAAGTTCCCAGGATCGACGTAGGCCACGGCCGCGACAAACGCCGGGCCGAGCATCGACAGGGTGACGCGCAGGCGCCCGCGCTGGAGCTGGTGTTGCAGCGGTGTGAGATGGGCGGTGCCCGCGTCCGGGACGGCGGCAGCCGTCCCCTCGGCGGCGGCTGCCTCGAGGGCCGGCTCGGCCCTCACGGCACCACCGTCACCCTCATCGCCCGGGCGAGATCGCCGCCAAGCGGATGGACGCTCGAGCCGAACCGGACGAACAGCGGCCCCCCGAACGGCTGGCGCTCCAGCACCTCTAGGGTGTCGCCGGGCGCGATCCCCCGCTCGGCCAGGTAGCGGAGCATGTCCGGGTCGGCGTCCGAGACGCGGGCGAACGTCCCGCGTGCCCCCGGGTCCAGCGACTCCAGGCTCTCTGTCCTGGCCTCCTCCATCGTCAGCTCGCGGGAGGGAATGGGATCCCCGTGGGGATCATGCGTGGGGTCGCCCAGCTTGGCGGCGATCAGCTCCTCTAGCTCCTCGGAGAGCACGTGCTCGAGCACCTCGGCCTCGTCGTGCACTCGGTCCCACGGCACGTCGAGGCTCTCGGCGAGATAGAGCTCCAGCAGGCGGTGGTGGCGCAGCACCTCGAGCGCCACGCGCTCACCGGCCGCCGTCAGCCGCACGCCCTTGTAGGGCACGTGCTCGACGAGCCCGAGGTCGCTCAGCTTCTTGGACATGTTCGACGCCGAGGCGGGCGTGACGCGCAGCCGCTCGGCGATCGCGTTGGTGCTGACGTCGTGGCCGCTCCGCGTCTGCAGGGCGTAGATCGCCTTGGCGTAGTCCTCGACGGCTGCGGTGAGGTGGCCTTCTTCAGTTGCCATGGAAATGAGATTATGCCATGGCTAAATCTAAAGTTGCTACCGACTGGACGGACGTCCTAGCCGCTACTTGCGGGTTGCTCGTCGCTATGCGAGCTCGCGGCGCACCAGATCCGCCAGGCGTTCGGCCACCTCGTGGCACTCGGATTCCTCCGGTGCCTCCACCATCACCCTGATCAGCGGCTCGGTGCCGGAGGCGCGGACGAGCACGCGGCCGCGGCCCTCCAGGGCGGCGCTTTCGCGCTCGATGGCTTCGTGGACGGCGGGTGCGTTGTCGAGCGCCCCGCGCGCCGCCACCTCGACGTTGATGAGGAGCTGGGGCAGCTTGGTCATGGCGCCGCGCTGTGCGAGGTCGCGGCCGGCGAGCGCCTCCAGTGCGAGCAGCGCCGCGGCAATTCCGTCGCCCGAGGGCACGAAGCCGGTGTCGATGATGTGGCCCGACTGCTCGCCGCCGAGCGCCCAGCCGCGGCGGACCAGCTCGACCATCACGTGACGGTCGCCCACCGGCGTGGTGGCCACCTCGATGCCCGCCTCCGCCATCGCGCTGTGGAAGCCGTAGTTCGTCATCACGGTCACCGCCACGCCGTCGCCGGGCAGGCGGCCGGCGGAGCGCATGTGCAGCGCGCTCAGGGCGATCAGCTCGTCGCCGTCCACCACCGCGCCGGTGCGATCGACCGCGAGCACACGGTCGCCGTCGCCGTCGAAGGCGAAGCCCACGTCGTGGCCGCCGGCGGCCACCGCCTCGGCTAGCACCTCGATGTGCGTCGAGCCGCAACCCGCGTTGATGTTGCGCCCGTCCGGCGTGGCGGCGCTCGCCTCCACGTTCGCCCCGAGGCGGCGGAAGATCTCGGGCGCCACGCGGTAGGTGGCGCCGTTCGCGCAGTCGAGCAGCACGCGCAGGCCGCTGAGGTCGAGACCCTGGAAGCGCGACTCGAGCTCGCGCAGGTAGTCGGCCCCCGCGCCGTGCAGCTCGCGTACCCGCCCGGGCGCGGCCGCGGCGGCCTCCCCCGCGAGCACGCTCGCCTCGATCTCGGCCTCGGCAGCATCCGGCAGCTTCATGCCGTCTGGACCGAAGAACTTGATGCCGTTGTCGGCGTACGGGTTGTGGGAGGCGGAGACCACGCAGCCGAGATCGAGCCCGAAGCGGCGCACCAGCAGCGGCGCGCCCGGGGTGGGCAGCACGCCCGCGATCAGCGCATGGCCGCCCGCCGCCGCAATCCCGGCGGCAAGCGCGGCCTCGAGCATCTCGCCGGACTCACGGGTGTCGCGGACGATGAGCACCTGCGGCGCGGCTGACGGCGACGCCGCGGCGGCGGCGCGACCCAGCGCAAGCGCGAGATCCGCCGTGACGAAATCCACGACGGCGCCACGAACGCCGTCGGTGCCGAAGAGACGGCGCTGGCCCGGAACCACGCCCATCGAGGCGGAAGTTAACGCTTGGAGAACTGCGGGCGCTTGCGGGCCTTCTTGAGGCCGGCCTTCTTGCGCTCCTTCGCGCGCGCGTCTCGCGTAAGGAAGCCGCGGCGCTTGAGCTCGCCACGCAGGCTTGGATCCGCCTCGACGAGCGCGCGGGCCACGCCGTGGCGCAGCGCGCCGGCCTGTGCTGACACGCCCCCACCGTGGATGCGGGCGATCACGTCCATGCGCTCCTCGTAGCCCGCGGTCTCGAGCGGGGCGCGCACCGACTTCTGCAGCGTGGTGCGCGGGAAGAAGTTCTCGAGCGTGCGGCCGTTCACCTTGTACTCGCCGGTGCCGGGCTTGATGATCACGCGGGCCACGGAGGTCTTGCGCTTGCCGGTGGCCTGGTAACGCGCGTCGGCGGCCAGCTCCTTGATCTCGCGCGGCGCGGGGGCGGGCGCCTCGTCGGCTCCGTCCGGCCCCTCACCGTCGGCCTCCTCGGAGTCCGCATAGGCGGTCGCGGCGTAGCCAAACTCATCGTCGGTAGCCGCAGGCTGCTCCTCGGGCAGGATCGGCTCGAGGTGCTCGCCGGGGATCACCTCGCGCTTCGGCTCCTTCGGCTCCGGGGCCTTGCCGCGCGGGCGACCGGCCTCCTGGGCTGCCTCGTCGAGCTTCTCGGCGAGATCCTCGCGGTTCTCCTCCTCGACCTCGAGGGCGTTGGCGTCGAGGCTCTCGGCGGCCTCCTCGCTCACGGCGTCGTCCACGCCGGGCGCCGGGGTCTCACCACCACTGGCTGACGGGGCGGGCGCGTCCCCCTGGGCCGCCTCCTCCTCGTAGCCGGCGGCGTCCTCGGGAGTCATCTCCTCCGGCTCGGGAGCCTGGTCCTCGCCGTTCTCAGGAGCGTCGTTGCGCTCTTCGTCGATCAAGTCTCTACCTCCATCGGCTGCGGCTGCTGGGCCGCGTGCGGATGATCGGGACCGGCGTAGACCTTGAGCTTGCGAAGCTGCTGGCGGCCGAGGCGCGTGCGCGGAAGCATGCCCTTCACCGCGAGGCGAATGACCTCCTCGGGCCTGCGCTCGATCATGTCGTTGAAGCTACGCATGCGCAGGCCGCCCGGATAACCGGAGTGGCGGTAGTACATCTTGGCCTCGCGCTTGCGGCCCGTGACGGCGACCTTCTCGGCGTTCACGACGATCACGAAGTCGCCGACGTCGCAGTGCGGCGTGTACTCGGGCTTCCGCTTGCCGCGCAGCGCGTTGGCGATCTGCGTGGCGAGGCGGCCGAGCGTCTTGTCGCTGGCGTCCACGACGAGCCAATTGCGCTCGCGGGTTGCTGGGGTGGCTACGTAGGTCCTCATCGAAAAGAGTCCCGCCTGTCAGCGGGCACAGAGCAGGGCCACGGTTCCCCCGCGGCGCCAGTCGCACATGTTGACACACGCACGCGTTCAGCCGCCTACGGGCTTGGCCTTGCACGGGAGAGGGTAGCGGCGCCGCGTGGCAAATCCCAAGGGGACCAAGTTTCGATCGCAACTAGCGGGGATCGATGCCTTTTTTCGACTGGACCCGCGTTTATACTGCCGCGCGATTTATCAGCCTGCCTAATTCTCGCCGGCCCGCGGCGGGGAACGGGGGAACCAAGAAGAGATTGCGGTTTGCGGATTTCCGGATCGCCGTCTCGGGGGCGAATCGAAGGCGCTTTCTGCGCCTGTTCGTAGCGCCGCTCTTTCGGCGCGAGCCCGTCAGCTAACTCCGTAGGCCGAAGAAAGAGGGGCGTTCTGCCGCTGCCGTCTCGGACAGCCGCACGTATCGCGAAGGGACTCGTGGTGACCGGCGGCGTCGCCCTGGTCGCAGCTGCGCCGGCGTCGGCGGGCAACGGCGGCGTGGGCTTCACCCCCACTCCGAAGGTCACGCGCGTGAAGTGCGTGAAGCTCTGCGCGACCCACGGCCGCGCGCGACAGACCGGCAGCGTGCGCATCGTCGGGTCGGGCCTGTCGGGGGTCGGCACAGTGACCTTCCTCGGCATCTCCGGGAAGTCCGACGACGTGTCCGTGACGGTGCACCCGACGAGCGACAGGTCGCTCACGCTCAAGGTGCCGCTGAACGCGATGAGCGGCCGGCTCGCGCTGATCGCTCCCGGCACGGTGGACACGAGCACGCGCACCCCGCGGCTCGGAATCCTTCCGCCGCCGCCACCGCCGCCCGGCACCGGACAGCTCACCCCGGTGCCCGGCCCGCGCGATCCGAACGGACCCCAGCTCGAGACGGCCACCAGCAGCAACCTGGCGATCGCGGGCTCGAGCCGCGGCATCACGTTCTCCTATCGCGTGACGGCGCCGGCAGCGGTGTCCGTCCAGGTGGATCTCGTGAACGAGGCGGACGGCAGCGCGGTGCAGAGCTGGCAGGTGCAGAACGTCGCGCCCGGCATGGTGGGCAGCATCAACTGGGACGGCATGACGAACGGCGCGCTCGAGCCCGACGGGCTTTACGCCTGGCGCCTCACCGCCACCGGCGCGAGCGGCGCGACCGCTCGCAGCGCGCAGGTTCAGGACACCACGCGCGACGCCTTCGACCTTCACGGCCACGTGTTTCCCGTGCACGGGCGACACACCTTCGGAGACGGTTTCGGCGTTCAGCGGCAGGGCCACACGCACCAGGGGCAGGACATCCTCGCCAACTGCGGCTTGAAGATCCTTGCGGCCGAGGCCGGCACCGTACTGTGGAACAAGACGCAGTCTGCGGCCGGCAACTACCTCGTGATCCACGGCGACGAGACCGGCGACGACTTCGCCTACATGCACATGCGCGCGCGCTCGCCGTTCCAGCGCGGCGACCACGTGACCACCGGCGAGGCGATCGGCATTGTCGGCGACACTGGCGACGCCACCGCCTGCCACCTGCACTTCGAGGCCTGGTCGCCGCCCGGCTGGTACAGCGGTGGCCATCCGTTCGACGCCCTGCCCCTGCTGGAGCAGTGGGACGCCTACTCGTAGCGCGCCGCGGCTAGACCGTCGAGGGCGGCGGCGCGTCGCGCTTCTCGCGCCGGCGGGCGAACGGCTCCCAGATCGCGAGCAGCGCGAACGAGGTGACCACGGCGATCAGGAAGCTGCCGAGGTCGAAGTTGTCGCCATCAGCGATGTGGAGGATGTCCCGTGCGATGAACCCGCCGAGCAGCGAGCCCACCACCCCGAGGGCGACCGTCCAACCGATCCCGATCGACTGATGCCCCGGCCGCAGGAGCCGAGCGATAACGCCGACAAAGAGACCCCAGAGTGCCCACGAGACGATGGCCATGGGTGAAGGGTAGAGGGGGGATGGGGTCGGAGTAAGGACCTCCCTACTCCCTACTCCCCACTCCCCACTCCCTACTCCCTTCTCCCACTCAATAGTCCCGGGCGGCTTCGACGTGATGTCGAGCGTGACCCGGTTGACCTGCGGGATCTCGTTGATCATTCGTGAGGCGACGCGTTCGAGCAGGTCGTATGGGAGGCGGGCCCAGTCCGCGGTCATGGCGTCGTCGCTCGTGACCGCACGGATGACGACCACGTAACCGTAGCTGCGCTCGTCGCCCTGCACGCCGACGCTGCGAAGGTCGGCCGGCAGCACGCAGAAGGATTGCCAGAGCTCGCGGTAGAGGCCCGCCGCGCGGATCTCGTCCTGGAGGACGTAGTCGGCATCACGTAGGATCGCGAGCCGCTCGCGCGTGACCTCGCCGCCCACGATCCTGATCGCGAGGCCGGGGCCCGGGAACGGCTGGCGCCACACGAGGCGCTCGGACATCCCGAGCTCGGCGCCGACCGCGCGCACCTCGTCCTTGAACAGCATCCGCAGCGGCTCGACGAGCTCGAACTCGAGGTCCTCGGGCAGGCCGCCGACGTTGTGGTGCGACTTGATCGTGGCCGCCCCGGTGCCGCCGCCCGACTCGATCACGTCCGAGTAGAGCGTGCCCTGCACCAGGTACTTGGGGTTGCCGAGCCTGGCCGCCTCCTCCTCGAAGACGCGGATGAACTCGGCGCCGATCACCTTGCGCTTGGTCTCCGGGTCGGCGATGCCGGCCAGCTTCGCGAGGAAGCGCTCCTCGGCGTCGACCGCCACGAGCGGCACGTGGAAGTTGTCGCGGAAGGCGGCCACCACCTGCTCGCCCTCGTTGCGGCGCATCAGACCGTGGTCGACGAACACGCAGGTGAGTTGGTCGCCCACCGCGCGGTGCACGAGCAGCGCGGCCACCGACGAGTCGACGCCGCCCGACAGGCCGCAGATCACCTGGCCATCGCCCACCTGCTCGCGGATGCGCGCGATCTGCTCCTCGGCCACGGACGCGGCGCTCCAAGCCATGTCGCAGCCGCAGATGTCGTCGAGGAAGCGGCGGAGCACCTCGGTGCCGTAGGGCGTGTGGACTACCTCTGGGTGGAACTGGATGCCGTACAGCGCACGACGGGTGTCCTCGAAGGCCGCCACCGGCGACTCCGACGACGAGGCGAGCGCGACCGCTCCGGCGGGCGGCTCGAACACCGTGTCGCGATGGCTCATCCAGCACGGCTGCTCGGAGGGCAGGCCGGCGAGCAGGCGGCCGTGCTCCTGCACGGTGAGCGTGGAGCGTCCGAACTCTCCCACGGCCGCTCCCTCCACGCGGCCGCCGAGCTCGAGCGCCATCGCCTGCATGCCGTAACAGATGCCGAGCACCGGAATGCCGAGCTCGAGCAGCTCTGGGCGCAGCTTGGGCGCGCGGTCGCTGTAGACCGAAGCCGGACCGCCGGAGAGGATCAGCCCGCGCGGGTTCCGGCGCTTGATCTCCTCGAGCGGGGCGTGGTGCGGCAGCAGCTCCGAGAACACGCCGCACTCACGAACGCGCCTCGCGATCAGCTGCGAATACTGGCCCCCGAAATCGAGGACCACAACCTCGTCCGGCGGCGCCGGGACTCGTCCGGCGGCGTCCTCGGTCGACCGCGGGCTGTCGCCCTGCGGTCTCCCTGCGTCCTTGCCGGCCGAGCCCAGTCCCTCGCCGGTAAGGAGTGTGTCGCTCACTTATTCGACGAGTGCCGGATCTGCCGACGGGTGGCCGTTGGTATCGGGTACTGCCGCGGCAGCGCCGGTGGCGCCCATGCCGACCGCCTGGTCACGCTGGAGCTGCTTGCCCTCGGTCTGCAGCGCCGGCGCCACCATCACCTCTGCGCGGTGGAAGGACGGGATGTCCTCGTAGCCGCAGGTGGCCATCGACGTCCGCAGGCTGCCCATGAGGTTGAACGTGCCGTCGTTCTCGTGGGCGGGCCCGAGGATGATCTGCTCGAGCGTGCCGTTCTGGGTGGTCTTCACGCGCGCGCCGCGCGGGAGCGAGGGATGGAACGTGGCCATGCCCCAGTGGAACCCCTGGCCCGGCGCCTCGTAGGCGCGTGCCAGCGGCGAGCCGATCATCGCGGCGTCGGCCCCGCAGGCGAACGCCTTCGAGATGTCGCCGCCGTTGCGCATGCCGCCATCGGCGATGACCTTCACGTAGTCGCCCGTCTCGAGCATGTGCTGCGAGCGGGCGGCCGCCACGTCCGCGATGGCGGTGGCCTGCGGCACGCCGATGCCCAGCACGCCGCGCGTGGTGCACGCCGCGCCCGGCCCGACGCCCACGAGCACCGCCACGGCGCCGGTGCGCATGAGGTGGAGCCCGGTGGAGTACGAGGCGCAGCCGCCGACGACCACCGGCAGCGGCACCTCCTTGATGAACTGCTTGAGGTTGAGCGGCTCGCTGGTGGTGGAAACGTGCTCGGCCGAGATGACCGTGCCCTGGATGACCAGGACGTCGAGGCCGGCCTCGACCGCGATCTCGTAGTAGTCGCGCACGCGCTGCGGCGTGAGCGACGCGGCGCAGACGACGCCCTGCTCCTTGATCTCCTCGATCCGCTTGGCGATCAGCTCCGGCTTGACCGGCTCCCGGTAGATCGCCTGCATCTCCTGCGTGGCGTGCTCGCGCGGCAGCTGCGAGATGCGCTCGAGCTGATCCTCGGCGTCCTCGTAGCGCGTGAAGATGCCCTCGAGGTTGAGCACGGCGAGCCCGCCGAGCTTGCCCAGGATCCCGGCCGTGCGCGGGGACACGACCCCGTCCATGGCCGAGGCGAGCAGCGGAAGCTCGAAGCGATAGGGCCCGAGCGTCCAGGTGATGTCGATGTCGTCGGGGTCCCTCGTGCGACGCGAGGGGACGATGGCGATGTCGTCGAAGCCGTAGGCGCGGCGGCCCTTCTTGCCTCGACCGATCTCTACTTCCATGGCGGCATCCTATTTTCGGCGGCGGACTGAAAGAGCACGATACCAACGCCTCGGCACCGCTCCCGGAGCCGAAAATCCGCAGCTTGCGGGATTGAACCGCTTAGCGGCTCGCCTCAGCGGCGGACGCGTCGAGCGTCTCGACGCGCACCTCGGGCACGAGCCGCTCCACTTCACGCGGATCGAGCACCCCGGCGCCGAAATGCTGGGTCGACTCCGCGCCGCAGGCCACGCCGAAGCGGATGCACTCCTCGTCCGTCTTACCGCCGTAGCGGGCGGCGACGTAGCCGGCCACGAACGCGTCCCCGGAGCCGACCTTCGACACCGGCTCGAGCGGATCGAGGGTGGCGCGGTAGAGGCTCTTCTCCGACTCGCCGAGCAGCGCCAGGCAGCCCGACGGGCTCGTCATGATCGCCTCGTTCGCGCCCAGTTCCGCGATCTCGTGCAGCCCCGTCAGGCGGTCCTGGTCGTCGGCGAACTCGTGGCCCACGAGCTCCTCAGCCTCGAGCTCGTTCGGCGACACCACGCTCGGTTCGGCGCGCGTACCGAGCAGCAGGGCGTCGCCCTCGGAGTCGAGCACCGTCGTGACCTCGAGCTTGCGCAGCTCGCCCACGAGCCGCGCGTAGACGTCGGACTCGACCCCGCGCGGCACGCTGCCGGAGAACACGCACACCTCGGCGCCCTTGGCGAGGTACAGCAACTTGTCCACGAACAGCTCGAGCTCCGCCTCGGTGACGAGCGGGCCGCGCTCGTTGATCTCGGTCTGCTCGCCCGAGGTCGGGTCGACGACCGCCGTGGACATGCGGGACTCCTCGCGGATGCGGACGAAGTCGTTGAGGATCGCCTCCTCGGTGAGCTGCTCGATGATGCGGGTCCCGTTCGGGCCGCCGGCCACGCCCGTGGCGATCACCGGCTGCCCCAGCGACTTCAGCGCGCGGGCCACGTTCACGCCCTTGCCGCCGGCCATCGAGGTCTGCTCGACGGCCCGGTGGCGCCGGCCCAGGCGGAAGTTCGGAACCGCGAGCGTCTTGTCGATCGCGGCGTTGAGGGTGACCGTGATGATCATCGAACTGATCTTGCCCGCTGGCGGCGTACCACACGCACGCGGAGCGCAACGAGCGTACCGGCCAGCAGGAGGAACAGCACCGCGAGCAGGATCAGCACGTCGCGCAGCACGCCCTCGAGACGGCGAAGGAACGCCGGTCCCGGCACGTTGGCGGTGGTGACGAGCGGGACGGTTCTCACCACCCTGCGATTGACGATCACCTGCGCCCGTCCCACCGCCCGCCCCGCGGGCAGCGGGCCCTTGAGCTCGAGCGGCGGCAGCAGCCGGAAGAGGACCACGTCGCCGCGGTGGACGATCAGCGGCACCTGGCGCGCCGGCGCGAGCTTCGCCTGGCCCCCGTGCTGGTGGATCTTCACGCTCGCCACGGCGTGCCGCCCCTTGAACAGGACCACCCGGCGGAACTGGTCGAGGCCCCAGCGCAAGAGGGCAATCGAGTCGGCGTCGCGGCGCGCCACGCTCGGCTCGCCGAGCACGACGCTGATCACGCTCGCGCCGTCGCGGTGCGCGGCGCCGACGAGCACGTAGCCCGCATTCTGCGTGTGGCCCGTCTTCACGCCGTCGACGTAGGAGTAGCGGGCCACGAGGTCGTTGCGGTTGATCACCATCCGCGCGTGCGAGCCCGTCTTCAGGGTTGCGTGCGTGAGATCGACGATCTTCGCGAACGCGTGCGTGCGCATGTCGATCGAGGCCAGCTTGGCGAGGTTGGCGGCGGTGGAGTAGTTGCCCGAGTTGTCGAGCCCGATCGGATTCTCGTAGTGCGTGCGGGTGAGCCCCAGCTTGCGCGCCTCGCGGTTCATCAGGTGGACGAACGAGCGCACGGAGCCGTCGCCGACGTTGTAGGCGAGGTCCCAGGCCGCGTCGTTGGCGCTCGGCAGGAGCAGTGCGCGCAGCAGGTCGTGGACGGTCATGCGCTCGCCCTTGCGCAGCCCGATCACCGACTCCGCCGGCGCGGCGTCGTACTCCGGCGCCGTGAACACCTCGCTCTGCCGGGCGCGCGCGAGCGTGAGGTGGGCGGTCATCAGCTTGGTGGTGCTGGCGATGGACCGGCGGGAGTTCGCGTGCTGGGAGAAGAGCACCGCGCCGGTCTTCGCGTCGATCACGATCGCCGCCGACGACGTGAGCGGCGGGGGCGACGAGGCGGCGGCCGCGGGGACGTGCGCCATGAGCGCGAGCGCCACCGCAGCGGCGGCGCCCACGAGGCGGTACCGGATCCTTGGCCCTACCGTCACTACCTCAGTTTTAGCTTCTGCCCCGCGACAAGGCCCTGCGGGTCGAGTCCGGGGTTGAGGTCCTGGAGGGTCGAGACGCTCACTCCGGTCTTGATCGCGATGGCCCCGAGAGTGTCACCGGTCTTGATCGTGTAGGTACGCCGGTGGGCGAACCGAGACGTCGTCTTGGTGGAGGTCGTCGGGGCGCCCGTGGCGGCGCTCGTGGGCGTGCTTGAGCCGCCCGAGCCGTCGTTGAGCTTCGAGTTGCCGAGGACGATCAGGAACGCGATAACGAAGGCGGCGATCGCCAGCACCGCAAGCAGGCGGGCAATCCCCCTTCTACGGGAGCGACCAGTCATCGACAGCGGATGCTAACCCCGCTGGTGGACCGCCTCGACAGATGACCTACGACGACCGGACCCGGTCAACGGTCAACGGTCAACGGTCAACGGTCAACGACCGCGCTACAGCGCGTCCCCATCGACCAGCCCCTTGAAGAAGACATCCTGCTGCGACCCGTTGTGGTCGAAGCGGAAGCCTGAGTAGGTGGAGCTGAAGGCGACGAAGTTGGCGCGTGCGCTGGTGGCGACGTCGAAGATCGCGGCCACGCCGCCCGAGGCGTGCGCGAGGTCGTCGATGTTGCCGGTGTGGTTGTTGCGGTAGTAGAGCGTGTCCTGGCCGCCCTGGACGTTCGCGAAGGTCACGATGCCGCGCGCCGCGCCGTACGAGGTGATGCCGCCGGCGAGGTTGGTCCCCCCGAGGCTGTGGGCGCCGCGGCGCGAGGCGGAGATGAGGTCGGTGGAGCGAACGTGGCCGCCCGGGCTGACGACGCGCGTGTAGACGTCGGGGCCGGGGTTGGTGTCGTTGCCCACCAGGCGGGCGGCGGACTGGAACACCACGCCCCACTCGCCCTGCGTCCGGTCGGACACGTGCGGATCGGAGCCGTTGTCGGCCACGCGGGTGGTGTGGCCGCCGGCGCGCAGCATCACGCCGCCGCCCTGCATCCAGGTGATCGCCGAGCCGTCGCGGGCGTAGCTCGGGTTGCTGCCCGAGCCGAGCAGGTGCGGCCGGCCGCGCTTCACGCGAGCCACGAACACCATGCCGCCGGCCTCGAAGGCCACCGAGCCGCAGTTGCCGTCGATCGACGGGTTGCCGGCAGGCGCGCCGATGCCGCGCGAGATCAGGGTCGTCTTGCCGCGGCGGAAGTCGCGGACGAACACGTCGGACACGGGGTCCGGGTCGCCGGGCGCGAGGTTCGAGGACGTGGACTGGAAGGCGACGCAGTGGGGACGGTTGTGCATCGACCCGTCGAGGGACGGGTTCGAGGAGTCGCCGTTGCCCTGGGCCTCGCCGGACGAGACGCTCGCCCGAACCAGTGCGCCGGCGGGACGGGCGGGCTGGTTGAGTCGGAGGCCGGCGCCGCCGTGGGGGCGGGCCCAGACGAAGACGTCCCAGCGGCCGTTCGTGTCACCGCCGACGAGGTTGGACGCGGCGGAGTCGAACGCGACGTAGCGCGCCTTGCGATCGTCGCCCGAGATCGTCGCGTGGCCCGACGGGCCGTTCGCGCCTTCACCGTGAGGGCCGACGGAGATCGGGATGGGCTTGGTGCCGAAGATGCCGGCGGAGGCCGTGGCAGGGACGATCAGTGAAACCGCTGCACACCCCACGGCCACAAGGGACGAAAGTCGTGGCACGCCTCCGTTGTCGCCCCTCGGTTATGAGGTTTAAACCAGGGATACCGCGAACTCGACGAATGTTGGAGGTTCGCGGTACGAGATTGAAGATTTTCCTACCTCAACTGTGTCTACTCAGTACCCAGGCCGTGGACCTCAAATCCTCCGCGGCGGCGGCCGCCGCTGTGGCCGGGTCTACCCCCGATGAGCGATGGGCGTCGACGATCGAGCGCGAGGCTGTGACGAGGCCGGCGGCCGGGTGTGGAGCGAAGGCAGATCCGAGCAGTTCCACCGAGCCGCCCTGGGCGCCGACGCCGGGCAGCAGGAAGATCGAGTGGGGCATCAGCTCGCGCAGGCGGCCGAGCGTCTCGGGCCGGGTGGCACCAGTGACGGCGCCCACGTCCGAGAGGCCGCAGGCCGCGATGCCGTTCTCGCCCAGCTCGGCGACGATCGCGGCGAGGCGCTCGTGCAGCGGCTGGTCGGGCGCCGGCAGGTCCTGGACGTCGGCGGCTCCGGGGTTCGACGTGCGCACGAGGCAGAACACGCACGCGCCCGCGGCGCGGGCGGCCTCGACGAACGGCTCGAGTGAGTCGCGGCCGAGCAGGGGGTTGACCGTGAAGGCATCGGCCCCGAGCCCGGGCACATCGCCGAACGCGCCGGGAGTCGAGCCCACGAGCGACTGCGCGTAGGCCCGGGCCGTGACCGGCACGTCGCCGCGCTTGCCGTCGGCGATCACGAGCAGGCCGGCAGCGTGGGCGGCACCGACGACCCCGCGAAGTGCGGCGATGCCGGGAGCGCCCAGCCGCTCGAAGCATGCGAGCTGCGGCTTGACGGCGACACAGGCAGGGCCGGCGGCCTCTATCGCCGCCCGGCAGTGCAGTTCCACTGCCGCGGCGGTCAGTTCCGCCGGGTCCCCCTGCCGATCGCGCACGGCCCCGACCGCGACCTGCCACAGGGCGGCCGGGTCCGGGTCGAGGCCGAGGACGATCTGACTGCGCCGTTCCTCGACAAGCGCAGCGAGCCTGTCAGCGAAGGGGATGACGCCTTCGACCTTACTGCTGCCGAAGGCCTCCCCGCCGGCTTGGGCTGCGTGCTGCGCTACTGGCCCTTGACTGCCTTCTTCAGGGCCGAACCGGCGCTGAAGCGCGGCACACGGCTCGCCGCGATCTGGATCCGCTCGCCGGTCTGCGGGTTCACACCCTGCCGGGCGCCACGGTCTGCGACCGAGAACTTCCCGAAGCCGGTGAAGTTGATCTCGCCGCCGCGGCTAAGCGTCGTCTCGATCACGTCGAGAGCGGTATCCACGGCCTTCGTGGCATCGCCCTTGGACAGACCAGACTGCGATGCAACCTGGTCCACGAATTCGGACTTCGTCACCTGCTCCTCCTTAACGAGGGGTCTTGGACGGTCCGAACCTAACAACGGATTCGGACGATTCGGCTCTAAATGGCGGATTCGGCCTCAGTGACCCCGCAAATTGCGACTTTCGAAGGCGAGATTTTTGGCTCTACGACTGGCCCGGCTCGCGAAATCGCGCTCAGGCGCCGGAAACGGACATCTCACCAATCAGCACCGGAGCGGCCTTCACGCTGCCGCCGAATGGCACCCAGCGGGTGGTGGAGCCCACGGCCAGCACCGCTTTCAGCATCGAGACGAGGTCGCTCGCGATCGTCATCTCGCGGGCTGGACTTGCGAGCTCGCCGCCCTCGATCAGCCGGCCGGTGGCGCCCACGCTGAAGGTGCCGGACACGGGGTTCACGCCCGAGTGGAGGCCGGCGACGTCGGTCACGTAGAGGCCGTCGCCGGCGCGGCGCAGCAGCTCGTCGAAGTCCGCGTCGCCGGGCTCGAGCAGTAGGTTCGCGTTCCCCACCGACGGCGGCGTGCGGTAGGAGCCGCGCGCGGCGCTTCCGGTCGTCTCGCGGCCGCCCTTGCGCGCGGTGCGCGCGTCGAACAGGAACGTGAGGAGCTTGCCGTCCTCGACCAGCGGCGTGCGGCGGCGAGCCGAGCCCTCGCCGTCGAACGGCGCGCTGTCGGGCCCCTCGGGATCGATGCCGTCGTCCACGAGGCGGATCGCGCCCGAGGCGATCTCGTCGCCCTCGCGGTCGGCGAACAGGGAGCGGCCGCGCTGCACCGCGTCGGCCGACAGCATCCCGCCGATGAAGCCGATGAAGCTCGCGGCCACGAAGGCGTCGAGCACGACCGGGCACTTGCGGCTCTCCGGCTGGCGGGCGCCCACGAGCTGCAGCGCTCGCCGCGCGGCCTCGTCGCCGATCGCGCGGGCGTCGAGCTCGCCGGGGTCGCGCCCGAGGCCGACGCCGAGTCCGGTCATCAGGTCGGAGCCCTCGCCGGCGAAGACCGAGCCGTAGGCCCAGGCCGAGCTGGCCTCGTAGGAGGACGTGAAGCCGCGGGAGTTGGCGAGCGCGACGCTGCCGTCGGCGTCCGCGTACACGGTGTCCTCCACCTGGGACACGCCGTCGTGGGAGCGCGCCGCCTTCTCGATCTCCACGGCCAGCTCGATCTTGCGCTCCGTGCTCCAGTCCGCGAGCCCGCTCGAGTGGAGCCCCTCGACGTCCGCCGAGCCGAACTCCTCGGGCAGGCCGCCGAACTCGTCGGAATCGGCCACCGCGGCGCTCTCGCGGGCCGCGGCCGCCAGCTCCTCGATGCCCGCGTCGCTCATGTCGGTGCCGTAGGCGTATCCCGAGCGGCCGTCCAGGAAGACGCGCAGGCCGATGCCGCGGCTGCCCGCGTCGGTGAGGCTCTCGACCTGCTCCTCGTACACGCGGATCTGGCGGGTGACGGCCTCCTCCACCCAGGCCTCGGCGTCGTCGGCGCCCGCCGCCTGCGCCGCCTCCACCGCGCGGCGAGCGATCTGCTCGAGGTCGGGCTGGCTCATTAGGCCGTACCGCCCACCGTGAGCGCCTGGATGCGCACGTGCGGCTGGCCGACGCCGGCGGCCACGCGCTGGCCTGCCTTGCCGCAGAAGCCGGTGGCGATCGCGAGGTCGCCCGCCACTCCGTCGATCAGCTTGAGCGCCTCGAGGCCGTTCCCGATCAGCGTGGCGCCGCGGACGGGCTTCGTGACCTTGCCGTTCTCGATCAGATAGCCCTCGGAGACGCCGAAGACGAAGTCGCCCGTGGCGGGTTCCACCTGGCCGCCACCGAACGAGACCGCATAGAGCCCGTGCTCCACGCCCTCGATCAACTCCTCCGGCGTGGCGTTGCCGTTGGCGAAGAAGGTGTTGGTCATGCGCGGCACCGGGATGTGGCGGAAGGACTCGCGGCGGCCGTTGCCGGTGGAGGCCACGCCGTCCTTGCGGGCGCGCAGGAGGTCGTAGAGGTAGGAGGTGAGCCGGCCGTTCTCGATGATCGTGGTCTGCTGGGTTGGGGTGCCCTCGTCGTCGATGCCGTCCGAGCCCCACTCGTTCGCCTTGTGGCCGTCGTCGTATGCGACGAGGAACTCGGGCGCGATCAGCTCGTCGAGCTTGCCCGCGTACACGCTGGCGCGCTTCTGCACCGCATCGGCCTCGAGCCCGTGTCCAACCGCCTCGTGCAGCAGCACGCCGCCGAAGCCGTTGCCCACAACCACCGGCATGCGGCCTGTGGGAGCGTCGACGGCGTCGAGCATCGTCAGCGCATTGCGTGCGGCGCGCTCGGCCACGTCCTCCGGCTTGTCCGCGATCAGCTCGAAGCCGGCATGACCGCCGCGCGTCTCGTGACCGGTCTCGACGGTGCCGTTGCGGCGCGCCACCACCTGGGCGCCGAGGCGCACTCGCGTGCGGTCGTCCGCGGCGTTCACGCCATCCGAGTTGAAGATCTGCACGCGCCGCCGGTTCTCCGCGTAGCCGACGGTCACCTGGGTCACCTCGTCGCCGAGCGCGCGCGCCGCCTCGTCGCAGGCGCGCAGGATGTCCGCCTTGCTCGCGGCGGCGACCGCCTCGGGGCGCTGCGCGATCGCGTGCGCCTCGGCGGGCTCCGCGGCGGCGCTGAGCGCCGCGGGCTCGCGGCGATCGCCGGACACGGCCTGGGACACGGACTCCGCCACGCGGCGCAGGTCCTCCTCGGCGAGGCCGTCGACGTGCCCGAAGTAGGTCGAGTCGCCGGAGACCACACGGATCGAAGCGCCGATCTCGCGGCCGCTCTGGGGACGCTCGACCCGCTTGTCGTCGAGCGTCAGGCCGAGGCCTGTGCGCTCCTCCACGTAGAGCTCGGCGAGGTCGCCGCCGCGGGCGAGAGCGCGGGCCAGCAGGTCGCCGGCGAGCTCCGAGGCGATCATCCGCCCGCCACCAGACTCGTCATCTCCTCGGCAAGCTCGAGCAGCTCGGCGCGCCCGGGCGCGTCCTCGGCCAGCACCTTCGCGTGCCCGGCCGAGTCGTAGATCGCGACCCGCGGCTTCTGGCTCTGCTGCCGGCGGCGCTGGCCCGCGGCGAGGTCCTCGGCGATTCCGGCCACCTTGCCGAGCGGTCCTTTGCGCTCCTTCCTCACGCGGCCCGCTTTCCGAGGTCCGAGAGCACTGCGTTCAGGTCGTAGAACATCAGCGACGGGAGGGCGAAGCGGCCGGCCACGACGGCGATCGTCCAGCCCGCCGCCTGGACAGCGAAAACGGTGCCGTCAGCCACCGTCACCTCGAGCTGGGTGACGGGCCCGTCGAAGGCGGTCGTGGCGCCCGCGGCCGTGGCTGCCTGCTCGAACAGCCGGACGGCGAGCTCGCCGAGCTTGCCGGCCGGAGGGTCGCCCGCGGGGGCGTGTGCGGCCGCCGGCTTGCCGGTGCTGTCGAGCAGCACGGCGGCCCTGATGTCGGTGGACAGCTCGTCGAGATAGCGCAGCGCGAGGTCGGGGGTGAGCGTCGAGTCGGGCACCGCTGTCACGATACCCACGTGACTCTTCCCCAGGCTTCCTGGCTCGGCGTCGTGCTGATCTGCCTCGTGGCGGCCCTGCTGCTTCTGATCAACGGCTACGTCGGCTACTTCGGCATCCTGCTCGCCGTGGCGGCCTCGGCCGCCGTCAATCTGCGCTGACGGGCCCGTCGGCGTGGTCGCCGAGCCCGGGATGGTGCTCCGGCTCGAGGTGGATGAGCACATCGGCGTCGCGCAGCCGGGCGCCGATCGCGTCCTGCAGCTCGTGGCTCACCTGGTGGGCGCGCTCGAGCGTCGTGCCCTCGCGGAACTGCACGTGCAGGTCGATGTGGCGGCGGCTGCCCGCCTGCCGCGCGCGCAGCTTGTGGAAGCCGGCGACCTCGGGTGCCGCGTACTCGTCGATCGTCTCGCGCACCGCGGCCAGCTCCTCCGCCGGCAGCGCCTCGTCCACGAGCACCCGGCTCGACTGGTTCACGAGCCGCACCCCGGACCACACGATCGCCGCGGCGATCACCAGCGCCGTGGCGGGGTCGAAGCGCTCGGCGCCCGTGATCTTCACGAGCAGCAGGCCGCCGAGCACGCCGAGCGAGGTATAGGCGTCCGTGCGCAGGTGGGCGGCGTCGCCCTCGAGCGCGGGCGACTCCGTGATGTGCGCCTGCTTGTAGAGATAGGTCGACACCGCGAAGTTGGCCGCCGCGGACACGGCGACCACGGCGATGCCCACGCCCAGGGTGCTCACGCTCGTCGGCGTGATCAACCGGTGGACCGACTCGTAGATGATCACGGCGGCGCCGACGAGGATCAGCACGCCCTCGAGCGCGGCCGTGAGGTTCTCGACCTTCTCGTGGCCGTACGGGTGGCTCGGATCCGGCGGCTCCTCGGCCTTGCGCACGGAGAAGAACGCGACCACCGACGCGAGCAGGTCGATCGACGAGTGCACCGCCTCGGTGAGGATCGCGATCGAGCCGGTGACGGCGCCGGCGACGATCTTCAGCACGATCAGCGTGCTGTTCGACGCGATCGAGAGGGCGGCGGCGCGCGACTTGGCACGCGGGCGCTCGGTGTCCGTGCCGGAGCCGGCCGGGCGCGCGGGTGCGTCGAGCATCCTCATGCCGCCTGGGTTTCCCGCTCGAGCCAGGCAAGGAACGCGCGCGCCGCCCGGCCGCGGTGGCTGATCGCGTCCTTCTCCTCCACGCTCAGCTCGGCCATGGTGCGGTTGTCGTCGCGGTCGGCCGGGAGGAACGCGGGGTCGTAGCCGAAGCCGCCGCTGCCGCGCGGGCCGGCGGCCAGGGTGCCCTCGCAGCGACCCTCGAACAGCCGTTCCTCGCTCCCGTCGACGTAGGCGAGCGCGCACACGTAGGCCACCCGGCGGTCGCCGTCCGCCGGGATCTCGCGAAGCAGCTTGTGGAGGTTCTCCTCGTCGGTGGCGTGCTCGCCGGCGTAGCGGGCCGAGCGCACGCCCGGGCGCCCGCCGAGCGCGGCGGCCTCGATGCCGGAGTCGTCCGCGATCGCGGGCAGGCCGGTGGCCTCCGCGGCCGCGCGCGCCTTCACGAGCGCGTTCTCGGCGAAGGTGTCGCCGGTCTCCGGCGGCAGCTCGACGTCGCCGGGCAGCGGCAGCACCTCGTGCGGCGCGAGCAGCACCCCCAGCTCTCTGACCTTGTGCTCGTTACGTGTGGAGAGGACGAGCCTCATTGCGTTCCCCGAGCTATGAGGGTAGGCCGCCGGCGGCCCCGCCTTGCGCATCGCGCAGGCGGTCGATCCCGCCCGCGGCGAGGGCGAGCAGCTCGTCGAGCGAGGCGCGCGAGAGCGGCGTGCGCTCGGCGGTGGCCTGCACCTCCACGAGGCCGCCGTCGCCTGTCATCACCACATTCGCGTCCACCTCGGCCGAGGAGTCCTCCACGTAGTCGAGATCGAGGAGCGCGCGGCCGTCCACCATCCCGCACGACACCGCCGCCACCGAGCCGGTGAGCGGCAGGCGGGCGAGCTTGCCCTCCCGCACGAGCCGATCGCAGGCGAGCTTGAGCGCCACGAAGCCGCCGGTGATCGAGGCGCAACGCGTGCCGCCGTCGGCCTCGAGCACGTCGCAGTCGATGTAGATGGTGCGCTCGCCGAGCGCCTCGAAGTCGATCACGCCGCGCAGTGAGCGCCCGATCAGGCGCTGGATCTCCACGGTGCGGCCGTCGGGGCGCCCGCGCGTGACGTCGCGCTGCTTGCGGTCGCCCGTCGACGCGGGGAGCATCCCGTACTCGGCCGTCACCCAGCCGCGGCCCTTGCCGGCCATCCAGCGCGGCACGTCCTCGACCGCCGACGCCGTGCAGATCACGCGCGTGCCGCCGGCCTCGATCAGCGCCGAGCCGGTGGCCGAGCGCACGAAGCCGGCCATGATCGAGAGCGGCCGGAGCTCGTCCGGCGCGCGGCCGTCGTGCCGCGGGTCGCTCATGCGGCGCGCCTCGCCTCGCGCACCTGCACCTGGCGCACCTTGCCGAGCGGCATCTGGAGGAAGCGCGTGCCGACGGCGCGGAACGCCTCCGGATCGCCCGTGGAGAGAAAGCTGTAGCGGCCGCGCCGGGCCGGTGCGTTCTCGATCCCCTCGAGGCTCAGCTCCTCGTGGACGGCGTCGGCGATCGCCTGGCCGGAGCTGACGATCGTGACACCGCGCCCGAGCGCCCGCTGCAAGATCGGGCGCACCAGCGGGTAGTGCGTGCAGCCGAGGATCACGGTGTCGACCTGTGCCGCGCGCAGCGGCTCGCAGTAGCCCTCGACGAGGTCCACGATGCGCTGGTCGAACTCGTCGCCGGCCTGGATCATCGGGGCGAGCTCGGGGCAGGCGACCGCGTGCAGCGCCGCGTCCGGGGCCGCCTGCGCGAGCGCGCGCTCGTAGGCGCCGCTCGCCACGGTGGCGGGCGTGGCGAGCAGGCCCACGCGGCCGGTCTCGGTGGAGCGCGCCGCCAGCCGCGACTCGGGCTCGACCACCGCCACCACTCCCACGCGCCCGTTCAGCTCGGCGCGTAACTCCGGAAGCGCGGCCGCCGTAGCCGAGTTGCAGGCCACCACGAGCAGCTTGGCCCCATCGGCGAGCAGCAGCTCGGCCAGCTCGAGGGCGAACTCGCGCAGCTCGTCCTGGTCGCGGTTTCCATAGGGGAAGCGAGCGGTGTCGCCGAGGTAGACGAAGTCCTCGTGCGGCAGCGAGACGAGGCACTCGTGAAGCACGGTGAGACCCCCTACTCCGGAGTCGAACATCGCTATCGGCAGGGTGGGACCGGGCGGTTGCACGGGCCGCATATTCGCAGGCGGGCAGGCGGTGAGGCTGGGTCAGGCCACGGCCACGGGCGTGCCGCCCGCCACGAAGCCGCGGTGCCAGAGGCCGAGGCTGAGCAGCAGGAAGAGCTGCTTGGTGAGGTCGCGCTCGCCGCGCTCGTGCACGGCGATCAGCCGGCGCAGCTCCTGCTCGTCGAAGAGCTGCCGGCAGAGCTCGCCCTCGCCGAGCAGCACCTCCTCGAGGAGCGGCTTGAGCTCGGCGCGCAGCCAGTGGTCGAGCGGCGTCTCCCACCCGAGCTTGCGGCGATTCACGATCTCCTCCGGCAGAAGCCTGCGCATCGCCTGCTTGTGGATCCACTTGCCCGTGCGCCCGTGCACCTTCTCGGACGGGTGCATCGACTCGATTAGCCGCACCAGGTCCTCGTCGAGGAACGGCACGCGCAGCTCCACCGACTCCGCCATCGACATCTTGTCCGCGATCAGGAGCAGCTCGTCCGGCAGCGTGAGGCGCGTGTCCACGTAGAGCATCTGCGCGAGCGGGGGCAGGCCGGCCACCGGCGCGCGGTGGCGCTCCACCACCTCCAGCTCGTCGGCGCCGCCGAGCAGCTCGCGCAGCTCGCCCGCGTACAGCCGGGCCTTCTCGTCCTCGCCGAAGATCGTGTAGGCGGAGAGGAGCAGCTCGGCGTCGCCGTCGGCGTCGAGGGTGGCGAGCCCGCGGCGCAGCTGCTCGCTCGGCGCGCGGTCCGCGAGCTTCGACAGTGGCCGCGCGAGCGGTCCCGCCTTGCGCAGACCGCTCGCGAGCTTCACGCCGAGGTGGCGGCCGTAGCCGCCGAGCGGCTCGTCGGCTCCCTGGCCGGTGAGCGCGACCGGCACGCTCGGCTTCATCAGCTCGGCGACGAAGCGCACAGCGAGGGCGCTCGTGGACCCCACCGGCTCTTCGAGCGTGACGAGCGAGCCGGGCAGCCGCGCGAGGTACTCGTCCGGATCGACGATCACCGACTCGTGCGCGGCACCGAACAGGCGCGCCGTCTCCGCCGCAAGCGGCACCTCGTTCGTGCCCTCGCCGCCGCCGCTGAAGCCGACGCTGAAGGTGCGGACCTGGGGCGAGTGCTTCGCCATCACCGCGGTGATCGCTGCCGAGTCGATGCCGCCGCTCAGCATCACGCCCATCGGGCGGTCGCTCATCATCTGCCGCGTGACCGCCCGCTCGAAGGCGGCGCCGTACTCGTCCACGAGCGCGTCGCTGTCGCGGCGGTCGGCGGTCGGTTCTCCGGTCCAGTAGCGCGTTTCGCTGATCCCGTCCGCGGTCGAGGTGAGGACGCTGGCCGGCGGCAGCTTGCGCACGTGCTCGAACAGCGTGCGCGGCGCCGGCACGAAGCGGAAGGTGAGGTACTCGTCGATCGCCCTCAGGTCGAGGTCGCGCGGCAGCGACTCGTCCACGAGCAGCGCGCGCAGCTCCGACGCGAAGCTCAGCCTGCCGCCGTGCCCCGACCAGTACAGGGGCTTGACGCCGAACTTGTCCCGCATCAGGTGGAGCGCGCCCTCGCGGCCGTCCCAGATCGCGATGCCGAAGATGCCGTTGAGCCGTTCGACGAACGCCGCCCCGTGCTCCTCGTAGAGGTGCGGGATCACCTCGCCGTCGCTGTGCGAGCGCAGCTCGTGCCCGCGCTCCTCGAGGCCGCGCCGCAGCTCGAGCTGGTTGTAGATCTCGCCGTTGAACAGCACGACGATCTCGCCCGACTCGTTCAACAGCGGCTGGTGCCCGTGCTCGGGGTCGATGATCGCGAGGCGCCGCATCCCGAGCGCGATCCGCTCGGCCGAGTGGTAGCCCTCGCCGTCGGGGCCGCGGTGCTCGAGCCGCGCGGTCATGGCGCGCACGAGCTCGGGATCGGCGCCGCCGCGCGGCGCGTGGATGCCCGCTATCCCGCACATCGCGGGCTGCGGCGGCCGGGGGCGGCGGTAGCTTGCACTGCGGGCGGCACCACGTCGCCACCTTAGTCAGCCCTGCGACCGATACCGAGAACTTGACCACGCCCGGCAGCACAGAGGCGGCCCCGGCGGACGCGATCGACCCCGCCGAGCACCGCCGGCACCTCGTCCGAAATACGGCGTTCTTCTCGTTCGCCACGGGGCTGTCGCGCGTCGCCGGCTTCGCGCGCGAGGTCGTGGCGGCGAGCAAGTTCGGCGTGACCGGCCCGATGTCCGCCTTCACGATCGCCTACCAGGTGCCGAACGTCCTGCGCGCGCTGTTCGCCGAGGGCCCGCTGCAGGCCGGCTTCGTGCCCGTGTTCACCGAGCTGCTCGAGCGCGGCGAGCGCCGCGAGGCGTTCCGCGTGGCCTCGGTGCTGTTCTGGCTGATCTGCCTCGTGATGGGCGCGCTCACCGCGATCTTCGTGCTGATCGCGCCGGTGGTGATGCCGCTGTTCGCGCCCGGCTTCCACGACCAGCCGGCGCTGCGCCACCTCACCACCCACCTCGCGCAGCTCGTGTTCCTCACCGTTCCGATGCTCGGGCTGTCCGGACTGATCGTCGGGATGCTCTACTCGTTCGACCACTTCGCCGCCCCTGCGCTCGCCCCGCTGGCGTGGAACATCGTGGTGATCGGCTGCCTCATCGGCCTGACCCCGGCGCTGCCGGAGGGCAAGCGGATCTACGCCTATGCGATCGGCGTGCTCGGCGGCACAATCGTGCAGCTGCTCCTGCCGATCCCATGGCTGAGCGGCCGCGGCGGCACGATCACGTTCACGCTCGACTGGCGCAACGAGCACGTGCGCCGCGTCCTGAAGCTGATGCTGCCGGTGACGATCGCGCTCGGGATCGTGAGCCTCAACCTGCTCGTGGACTCGTTCTTCGCGACCTTCGTGAGCAGCGAGGCGCCCGCCGCGATCGACCGCGCCTTCCGCATCTCGCAGCTGCCGCAGGGCCTCTTCTCGGTTGCGATCGCGACCGTGATCTTCCCCACCCTGGCGCGCCAGGCGGCCCGCGGCGACATCGACGACCTGCGCCACACGATGGCCAACGGCGTCCGCCAGATCTGCCTGCTGCTGATCCCCGCCGCGCTGCTGATGATCGTGCTGTCGGTGCCGGCCACGCGCCTCGTGTACCAACGCGGCGCGTTCACGCCGGGCGCCACGCACCTCGTGTCGCACGCGCTCGTGTGGTGGTCGGTGACGCTGCCGTTCGAGGGCATGACCCTGCTCTACTCGCGCACCTTCTTCAGCCTCCAGCGCACATGGATCACGATCGCCTTCGCCTGCACGAACCTCGGCCTGAACGCGGCGGTGGCGGCCGCGCTTCACGGTCCGCTCGGCATCGACGGCGTGGTGCTCGGCACGGTCGTCGGCACCGCGGCGATGACCTTCGCCCAGATGT
>DASXCV010000106.1:0-8432 GCA_036491015.1 Thermoleophilaceae bacterium
CCGAAGAACGACAGCACCTGCTGGATGCCCGATGGCCGGTTGGTGTACCGGATCTTGATCGGCAGCACGCCGGGCGCGAACGTGATCTTCTGGGCGTTCGCGTCGGCTCGCCAGGTCGTCGGGTCCGGGCCCTGTGCGGCCGCCAGCTGGTTGCCGGCGGTGTCGAGCGCGGTCCAGATCGACTGGGCGCAGGTGGTCACGTTGCCACTGCCGCAGAAGCGGAAGTGGAACTTGCCCTTCACCTTGTCCCCGAGCTGGGTGCGCAGGTCCTTGTCGATGTACGAGATCCAGCCGCCGGTGAAGCCGCTGCCCTCGTTGGCGTCCTTGCCGATCAGCCGCTGCAGCTGATTGGCCTGCGGTCCGAGGACCGGGTCCATCACGGCGTCGGAGAGGGCCGGCCCGAAGGCGTCCATGATCGCCGCGCCCGGATCGTCGACCTTGCCGTCGCCGTTGCGGTCGAGCACGCTCGAGCCGTTCTTGCGCCACTGCAGCAGCAGCTGCAGCATCTGCGCATCGCGCGGGTTCGGCGCAGACGCCTTGGCCATCATCTTCGCGACCACCGGCATCAGGAACTTGTCCCTGAAGTCCGTCGTGGCGGCGCCGTTCATGGCGCTCACCACCTGCGCGAGGTCGAGCTTCTTGTGGCCGACGAGACCCGCGTCCAGCATCTGCACGCGGAACATCGAGCCGTAGCCCCACTGGTCATCGGCGGCGGGGAAGCCGGCACCCGGCTTGTTGTTCCAGTTCACGAGCGTGCCGTCCTTGGCGCCGATCTCCTGCGGGTGCAGTCGCGGCGGCGCGAAGCCGTGCCACTCGAAGCTGCCGTTGCCGTTCGTCGGCAGGTCGCCGTCGACGCCCTTCGGCCGGTTCGGGAACAGGCCGGTGGAGTACATGGCGATGTTGCGGTCGTCCGCATAGCCGGCGTTGAACGTGAACGGCGACTGCCGCATTGTCTTGACGAACTGCTTCGCGTTGTGCACGCGGCCGAGCGTCAGGTCCTCGAACGGAAGCTGCCAGAGGATGTCCTTGCCGTAGCTCGAGCGCTTCTGCGAGACGGCCACGCGCACGCCCTTCACGGTCGCGTAGCCGATCACCGGCCCGTGCACGGTGGTGTGGTAGGTGACGGGCTGCGGGCTGCCCTTGATCACGCCAGCGTTGACGAAGCCCATGGGGCGGCACTTGCCCTTGTACATGTAGCCGAAGTCGGTGCCACCGCAGAGCGTCTCGACGTAGTCGTCGATCACGTCGCTGCCGGCCGAGGTGAGGCTCCAGGCGAAGTCCGGACCGCGCGCGATCAGGAGGTCGCCGGGACCGCCCGGCATGGCCGCGCCGCGGGCCGAGATGCCCGGGGCGTGGAGGTCGGCCTCGAAAGTGAGGCCGGGGTAGAAGTAGCCGATCTGCGGGCCGGCCACGAACAGCGGGTGGTGGTTGGACGAGCGCTTGGCCGCCACGAGCAGGAAGTTGCTCGCGTGCGCGGGCGCGTGGTTGCCGGCCGATGAGGCCGACACGCCGGGCTCGGCCGTCGGCGTGAAGCTGCCGGCGTCGATCACCTCGTTGCCCGCGCCGAGCGTCTTGGGCGTCGGGTCGTAGGGGAAGCTGCCGTCCGCCGTGACCTTGGCCTCGGGGTCCTGCCGCTCCCGCAGGTCATTCCAGAGGAGCGTGCCCGGGCCGGAGCCGAGGCGCTGCTGCAAGCCGCTCAGGAGCATCGAGGAGTTCACCTCGTTGCCGCCGCCGCGGCCGAAGAGCTGGCCCGCCAGCGCGTTCGTCGCGTAGATGTCGTTGCGGTCGAACGGCGGGTTTGCGGGCGTGCCGTTGTGCTTGTACCAGGCGTTCACGCCCTGGTCGTAGACATCGATGTCGTGCAGCAGCTGATGGCCCTTCTTGCCGGCGTGGTTGAGCGCGTTCGTCTGCCGCGAGACGATCGACTCCGCCTGTGCGCTCGGCACGAAGGTCTTCAGCCCCTCGACGAGGTTGAACGCGTCGAGGCCGGGCACGTCGAGTGCCGCGATGCGGGCGTCGCCGCGCGCCTGATCGAGCAGCAGGTGACGGTCCTCGGCGAGTACCCAGCCCTCGCCCCAGGTGAGGAGGTCACGCGACTTGGCGAAGATGTGCGGGACGTTGAACTTGTCGCGCACGATCCGCACGCCCTTGCGCGGGTTCTCGGTGCGCAGGTGTCCCTGCCCCTTGTCAGTCAGCCGCTCGGACTTGAAGTCCTTGAAGAGGTCACGCGTGGTCACGTGGTTGAACAGCGGCGTGAGCGCGTCGTACATCTTGGCCTGCGAGGTTGCGTTCGGCGGCGGAGGGACGTCGCCCCACTCTCCCGACGGAATGATGTTGAGCGCGGTCGACGCGAAGTCTTTCGCGGCGGCGACGCCGGGCAGAGCGAGCGTGCAAGCGCACGCCAGCAAGGCGAGTCTCTTCATGAATGTTCCCTCCGTTGGCGCGTACAAGCGCCCCCACGCGGGCGGGACAGTAACACACTGGCTAGTCGGCCAACCAGGCCTCAAGCGCAGTATTTAAGGAAGGATCGTCGTGCTCGTTCGGCCGCGTCTTCTCGACGATCAGGCGCGCGCGGCGACCGTCCAGCTCGAGCGTGCCGACCTGGTTGTCGAACCACGGCTCGCGCCCGCCGGCCAGCCGCCAGCGCATGTCCGGCTCGCGCACTCCGGCCGTCTTCGCGAGCGCGCGGGTGACCGCGGCGGCCCCGCGCGAGGCCATCAGCTTGATGGCCGCGCGCTCGTGGCGGTCGAGCGGGTTGCGGAACGGCGAGCACACCGCCTGGTAGACGGCGCTCTCCACGTTCGCCTCGCGGCGAAAGCCGGCCTCCATCAGATACGCATGGTGGACGTCGCCCGACAGCGCGACGATCGTGGCCGGCGGGCGGACTCCGTTCTTCGCCGAGCCCACCCGCTGCACCAGCTTCTCGAGGTGCTCGAATGAGCGCTCGAACGCCGCCCAGTGCTCGAGGTCGAGGCCCTGCCGGAGCTTCTCGCCGAGCTTCGCCGCCTGGCTGCCGTAGGCGCCGCCGCAGACCGCCTCGTCCCAGGCCTCGAGATAGTGCATCGCGGGCGAGAGCAGCCACGGCAGCGACGTGCCGAGCAGCAGGTGGTCGCACTCGCGCTCGCTCGCCCAGCGGTCGACGCAGGCCCACTCGTCGTTGTCGAGCATCGAGCGCTTGTCGGGGTCGAGCACCCGCCCGCCGCGCGAATCCATCATCACGAGCCGCGAGCTGCACAGGTCGCGCACGTAGCTCCAGCGTGCGCCCTCCACCTCGTGGGCCACGGTGTGCGACCACTCGCGCAGGAGCGGGCCGGCGTCGCCGTCGCAGCGCAGCACGCGGTCGAACATCTCGTCCTCGTCGAGGTGATGCGGCTCGAGGTTGCCGATGTGCTGGTAGAGCCAGTAGGACATCACCGCCGAGCTGATGCGCTCTTTCCACCACGGCTTCGCGCGCATCTCGGCGAGCCAAACGTCCGAGGTGTTCCAGTCGTCGTGGACGTCGTGGTCGTCCCAGATCATCGCGGTCGACACGGTCGAGAGCAGCCAGCGCAGCGACGGGTCGGTGTCGCCCCAGGTCTCGTAGTAGAGGTGCACGTACTCCTCGAAGTTGGCCACTTCGTAGCCCGGCGGCTCGTCCGGGTCGCGCCGGCTCGCGATGAACTCACGCACCTTCGGCGAGGCCTCGTCCGCGTACACCTGGTCCCCGAGCAGCAGCAGCAGATCCGGCCACGTGTCGGGCGGCTCGGTTCGCATGCGACGGGCGAGCGCATAGAGGGCGTCCACCTCGCGGCCTTGGGGGTCCTCGTCCTTCGGCAGCGAGTACGGCGGCCGCTGCGGGTAGGCCACGCGGCAGGAGCCGAAGGAGATGCGCAGCGGGCGGTCCGGGTCGAGCGTGCGGATCAGGCTGGGCGGGAAGTCATGCTCCGCGGGCGGCCAGGCGCGCTCGCCGTCGAGCGCGACCTCGTACTCGGTGTCGCTGCCGGGGGAGAGACCTGCGACGCGCACGAGCGCATAGTGATGTCCCTCCACCTCGAACGTGCGCGCGGTGTGGTCGAGCACCGCGACCTCGCAGCGAGCGTCGGTCTCCACCCAGACGGTGGCCTCCGTCTCACTGACGTAGCGCAGCAGGGGACCGAGGACGAGCTGGGGCACGTGGTCGCAGTTCTACCCGGCGCGCGCGGTTCTACAGCGAGGAAGCTCCGGCTGGGCGCGCCCTCGTTTGGCCTAGGTGGACGAGCTGCCGAGCGCGATGTTGTTGCAGCGCTCGCACACCTCGGGCGGGATCACCCCGGCGCGCATCAGCAGGTTGAACGTCATGCAGCCGAGGCAGATCCCGAACACCGACTCGAGGGTGGCGGCCACGATCAGCAGGCCGAGCACCGCGTACGCCTCGGTGTGGAGGCCGAAGCCGAGCGCGAGGATCGCCGCGGTGAGCGAGAACGCCACACCCATGCCCTGCGCGAAGCGCTTGGGCGGACCCGGGACCGGCCGCTCACGGAACGGCAGCCGTGGAGTGATGACGCGCGTGACGAGCTGGCCCAGCGGGCTGAGCGTCGGTCCCGTGAGCACGCGCGCGACGAAGCCGTACGCGATCACGGCGGTGAGCCAGGGCTGGTCGAGCGCGATGGCGAGGACGCTCATCAGCACCACGCCGCCCGCGACGAGGCGCGCGGAGACCTCGTTCACCGGATTGGGGAACGAGAAGAGCCGCGAGCTGTCCGCACCGATGGCTGCCACCCGGAACTGAATGTACACGCGTCCGCTCACAGCTCGGCGACTGGCGCCCTCGCCGGCACTCCGCCCGCTCAGTCGGGCAGCAGCGGCACCGCCAGCGGCCGCTTCCGGCCGATGAGCACCGCCCGCGTGATCGCCTCGGTTCCGAAGCGCTCGCGTATGTCGTCGAGTACCGCGTCGAGTGCGGTCGCGCGGACCTGGTCGAACGGGAATGCGAGCTGAATCGCGTCGTCGTCATCCAGATTGCCGAGCGCGACCCCGAGCAGCGTGATGCCCTGGCTCTCGATCATCGGCATGGCCGTGGCAAGCAGCCCCCGAGCGGTCGCGAGGATCGTCTGCGTCCGCGCCGTCGCCTCCGCGATCGTGTGCGAGCGCGTCGCACGCGTGAAGTCGTCAAAGCGCAGCCGCAGCACGACCGTCCGGCAGACACGCCGCGCGGCGCGCAGCCTGCGGGCAAGACGGTCGACCAGCGCGACCAGGACCGCGTCCAAGGCATCCCACGTCCTCGGCGGCGCGCGCCCGAGCGCGTGCTGCGCTCCCATCGACCTGCGCCGCACCCGTTTGCGCACGACGCGCGGGTCGCGGTTGTGCGCCAGGGCGTGGAGGTGCCGGCCCGACGCCTTCCCGAGCATGGAGATCAGCGAGGTCTCGGGCAGGCGCGCGACCTCGCCGACCGTGGTGATGCCGAGCCCCCGGAGCTTCGCGCCCGTGACCTTCCCGACGCCCCACAGTCGTTCCACCGGCAGCGGATGAAGGAATGCGAGCTCGCCGTCCGGTGGCACCACCAGCAGCCCGTCCGGCTTGCCCACGCCGCTCGCCACCTTGGCGAGGAACTTCGTGCGCGCGACCCCGACCGTGATCGGTAGCCCCACCCGCTCCCGCACCTCGCGCCGCAGCCGCGCGCCGATCTCCGCCGGAGAGCCGAAGATGTGGTCGAGCCCGCGGACGTCGAGAAACGCCTCGTCGATCGACAGTCCTTCGACGACGGGCGACAGGCTCTCGAACACTTCGAATACCGCCTTGCTCGCCTCCGTATAGGCCGAGAAGCGCACAGGCACCACGACCGCGTCCGGGCACAGCCGCCGCGCCATCGAGCCGCCCATCGCAGTCCGGACGCCGCGCGCCTTCGCTTCGTACGAACACGCGAGGACGACGCCGCCTCCCACGATCACGGGCCGGCCCGCGAGGCGGGGATTATCGCGTTGCTCGACCGACGCATAGAACGCGTCGAGGTCCGCGTGAAGGATGGATGCGTCCGACCTGTGCACGAACATATGTTCGCATGACTGGCCGACGGAAATCTGTGAAGCGGGCGAGCCTAGGGCTGCGGGAAGCACTCGAGGGAGCCGTGCCCTGCGGAGTCGCACTTCGTCGCGAAGTGGTAGGTGCGGAGCGTGCGGGAACCCTGGCTGAGAGTTATTGCGACCCCGCGGCGCGTGCGTCCGCGCGGGTGCGCCGGGCGGGCCAAGACGCCGATCTTGAACTGGTAGATCGCGGGATCGTCGCCAAAGGGCGAGGCGGAGAGCGACGCGAGCCCGTGCGACACGCGGACTCCGCGGGACGGGCTGTGCACCGGGTCGAACGTCAGGGTCGTGACCGGCGCCTTCGCCGAGGGCGACCGCTGCTTGGCCACAGTGCGCACCGTGAGGCGGATCGGACTTTCATCCCCGGTGGTCGGGGCCGACTTCACCAGTGCCGTGAGCACGAACTCGTTGAAGCTGCCCGGCTTCCCGGGGTAGTGGCCGATCGAGTAGGTCAGCGATTTCGACGCCCTGGCCGGTGTGGGCGCCGTCGCGGTCAGCGTCGCGGACGTCGTGTCGGTGCAGGTCGGGCCGTCCGCCTGCTCGTTTTGCGACCACGTCGCGGTGAAGGTCAGCGTTCCCGGTGTGGCCGGCACGAAGTCGAAGGACGTCGAACTGCCGGGATTCGTGGGCGTCAGCGCGAGACCGGGCGGCCCCGTGATGTGGATCGCCGGGTCGGGGAGCGCCAGGGCACTGTCGTCGGCCACGCTGAAGCTCACGGTCCCCTCATGCGTGGCGGTCAGGGATTGCGTCGCGTCGGCGCTGCCGTCGGTCGCGCTGAACTGGAGGCTCCCCGCGACGATGGGCGTGCCTGCCGGGCATGGGGCTGCGGGGGCCTGGCCACCCGCGGAGGTTCCCACCAGAGCGAACGCCGACGCAGCGAGCACACCTGCTGCGCATCGAGCGAGCACCAGCCGACCCTAACCGAACGGGTCGGAGCCCACCGAACGTTGGCGCTTGGGTCAGCGACGGCGAAACGGCCAACGGCACCGATGAGTCGATTGACTCTCCCTGAGCGATGGGATATACGGCAGCCGTGGGAGGCGCTCCATGAGACTCGATCCGGTCGCCGCCGTGATGAGAGCCACGATGCTCGGGCTGGCCGCGGCGGTGGCGACGGGCTGCATGCCAGCGGGTGCCTCGGCGCAGTCCGCGGCGCCTGTCCACCTCGCCGGAGGAAGCGTCGGCTGCGCTGGGATCCAGGTGGCGATGACGGCAGTCGGATCCCGGTTCGATTACCGCGTCAACGGCACCGCCGTCTGCGGTCGCAAAAGGCTCGAGTTTCCGCTCACGATGAGGGGCACGTTCACGCCGCAGGCAGGTGGCAGCTTCAGCACCAGCCGCAAGGCGCGACCAAACCTGCCGCCCTTCAGCGGGCACGTCGACGCGCGGTTCCGACTCTTGGGCCACGTGAGCAGTGACGGTGGGGACGGCCGGCTCTTTAGCCGGGTCAAACTCCACGCTCACAAAGCCAGGACGCGATGCTTCGTATTCGGTGCGACAGGCCCCTGGTCGGTCAGGCCCGCATCGCATCCTTCGGGACCGCCCCTCACGACGCCCTTGGGGGCGAGCCTGTTTGGGGCCACGAGCCAAAGCAGCGAGGGCTTGTCCTACACCGCGGTCGTCTTTCCGTGGGAGACGGACGGGCAGATTCGAGTGGAGTGGAGCGCGCTCGCCTTTTGTCGGGGAGGGACCACTTCCTTCTTTGCGAACGTCACTCCAGTCCTAACGCCAGACGCGCAGGGTCACTTCGAGGTGCACGAGCACTTCAGCCTCAAGTTCGCGAACGGCGCTGTCGCTCCCTTTCGCGCAGACACGGTCGGCCAGTTGTTCGCGGATGGCGCCGTCGGGACGTTTCGGCTGCGACAGGTCTTCCCGAACGGCACGCCCTTTCCCGACCGCTGCGACAACTACCTCGTGAGCTGGACCGCCGCGCCCTAGAGCGCCTTGACCTCTTCCGTCACGTGCTGGATCGACTCCTTGGCGTCGCCGAACAGCATCGAGGCGTTGTCCTTGTAGAAGAGCGGGTTGTCGATGCCGGCGAAGCCGGTGTTCATGCTGCGCTTGAGGACGATCACGCTGTGGGCCTTGTCGACGTCGAGGATCGGCATGCCGTAGATCGGGCTGTCGGGGACGTCGCGGGCGGCGGGGTTGGTGACGTCGTTGGCGCCGATCACGAGCGCGACGTCGACCTGCGGGAAGACCGGGTTGATGTCGTCCATCTCCTTGAGCTGGTCGTACGGCACGTCGGCCTCGGCGAGCAGCACGTTCATGTGACCGGGCATGCGGCCCGCCACGGGATGGATCGCGTACGCCACGTCCACGCCGTTCTTCTCGAGCAGCTTGGTGAGCTCGCGCACCGCGTGCTGGGCCTGCGCGACCGCCATGCCGTAGCCG
>DASXCV010000107.1:0-3862 GCA_036491015.1 Thermoleophilaceae bacterium
CTCCCGGCGCATCGTCGCCCACGACGAGCTGCTCAGATCGCTCGACGAGGTGATCCCCACGCTCGTCGACCGCACCGACCCGCTGCTGCTCGAGGTCGTGGTGCGGACCGAGAACGAGTTCGCGCCCTAGCGGATGTAGCCGTTGCGCTTGAGGAACCTGCGCAGCGCGGGCGCGTAGCGGGCGCCGCGCGGCCAGGGGTCGCCCTTTCCGAGCCCGTTCAGCAGTCCCAGCTTGCGAGCGGAGCTCACGAGCTTCCAGCCCCGCGAGCCGTGTCCGAGCAGGTACTGGTCCGCCACGTAGCCGGCCACCACGCCGCGCAGGTCGAGCTGCCTGCGGTTCTTGCTGTGGTAGATCTTCAGCGCCCGCTTTGCGTCCACGCGGGCCAGCGCCGGGAAGTGCCGCGTGACGTCGCTCAGCTTGCCCGCGCGGTACTGCATCACCCGCGGCGGGAACCAGTCCTCGGCGTACGCGGTGAAGGCGTAGGCGAAGCGGTCGTCGTTCGTCACGAGCTCGGGGATGCCGTCGCCGTCGAGGTCCTTCAGGTTGTAGGCGAAGTCGCCCCACTCCACGGGCGTGCCGGTGTACGACGTGCCGGTGAAGCGGTAGACCCAGGTGCTCGTGCAGCAGTGCGCGCCGCCGCTGTAGAGGTCGAGCAGCACCTCGGGCTCGCCGTCGCCGTCGAGGTCGCGCACCTGGAGCGACTTCGCGCCCGGGCCGAGCGCGCCGGTGGGCACGATGCCGCAGTGGTTGCAGGCCTGGGGCACGTCGGTGCTGAGCAGGCTCGCACCCGCGCGCGTGATCTGCAGGTGCGTGCCGGACACGTTGAACAGCCCCGGCCCCACGTTGTAGGTGAGCACGGCCTGCACGTCGCCGCCCGATGCGTTCTCGGTCTTCACCGCCGCGGACGCGGCCGCCGGCGCCGCCACAGCGAGGGCGGCCACTACGAGGACGGGGGCGAGAAGGCGAATCCGCACGACGGGTTGTGCTGATCGTACGTCGGCGGCGCTTGGCGCGCCAGGCGTTTGGGCGGACCCTCGTGCGGTTACTTCTACGCCCGAGGGTTCCGGGTTCATGTTGAGGCTCAATCTAAGCGCCGTCGACTACGGCATTCTGATCACCTACTTCGTGGTCGTCCTGGGCATTGGTTTCGTCGCCCGGCTGTCGATCAAGACGGACCTCGACTTCTTCCTCTCGGGCCGCTCGCTGCCGGCCTGGATCACGGGCCTCGCGTTCATCGCCGCCAACCTCGGCGCGCTCGAGATCCTCGGGCAGGCCGCCAACGGCGCGCAGTACGGCGTGGCGGCGGTGCACTACTACTGGATCGGCGCGGTGCCGGCGATGGTGTTCCTCGGCATCGTGATGATGCCCTTCTACTACGGCGCGAAGGTCCGCTCGGTGCCCGAGTACCTGCGGCTGCGCTTCAACGAGGCCACGCACGCCTTCAACGCGGGCACATTCGCCGTCGCGACCGTGCTGATCTCGGGCGTGAACCTGTTCGCGCTCGCGCTGATCATCCACCTGATGATCGGCTGGTCGATCGCGGTGGCCATCCTCGTGGCGGCCGCGGTCGTGCTCGTCTACATCACGCTCGGCGGCCTCACGTCGGCGATCTACAACGAGGTGCTGCAGTTCTTCATCATCGTCGCGAGCCTGCTGCCGCTGACGCTCGTCGCGCTCCACTCGGTGGGCGGCGTGGACGGGCTGAAGGAGCGCGTGCGCAACTTCAAGCCGCTCGGCGAGCCCGGCCTCCACGCCTGGCAGGGCCTCGGCATCCACAACGTGTCGAACCCGCTCGCCTCCGACTGGGTGGGCGTGGTGTTCGGCCTCGGCTTCGTGCTCAGCTTCGGCTACTGGACCACGAACTTCGCCGAGGTGCAGCGCGCGCTGTCGGCCCGGAACATGTCCGCCGCGCGGCGCACGCCGCTGATCGGCGCCTACCCGAAGATCTTCCTGCCGGCGATCATCATCTTGCCCGGGCTGATCGCGACCGTGACGGTCCACGGGCTCGGCGGCAGCAGCCTCGCCCTCCAGTACAACACCGCGATCCCGCACCTGATCGGGAACTTCCTCCCCGAGGGCATGCTCGGCCTCGCGGTCACCGGCCTGGTCGCGGCGTTCATGGCGGGCGTGGCGGCGAACGTCACGTCGTTCAACACGGTCGTCACCTACGACCTGATCCAGTCCTACTTCGCCAAGGACCGGGACACCGAGTACTACCTGCGGATGGGCCGGATCGTGACGATCGTGGGGATCTTGATCTCGGTGGGCACGGCGTTCATCGCCAAGGGCTACTCGAACATCATGAATTACATCCAGACGCTGTTCTCGATCTTCAACGCGCCGCTGTTCGCGACGTTCATCATCGCGATGTTCTGGCGCCGGGCCACGCCGTGGGCCGGCTTCTGCAGCCTGGTGGCGGGCACCGCCGCGGCGTACACGGTCAACCGTCTGGACGCCTACAACACGATCTTCCACTTCGGCTCAGCGCTCAGCGCGAGCTTCTGGCAGGCGATCATCGCGTTCCTCGTGGACGGGGCCGTGCTGATCGTGGTCTCGCTCTTCACGCAGCCCAAGCCCAAGGAGGAGCTGCGCGGACTCGTGTGGGGACTCGAGCGCGAGGCCGAGCCCGAGGTGAACGAGGACCCGCGTGACAAGCTGTGGTGGCGCTCCCCCGAGCTGCTTGGTGGCGTGGCCATCGCCATTCTCGTCGTCCTGAACATCATCTTCATCTAGGAACGAGGGACTCAGGTGACCGACCAGGAACAACCGTTCACATCATCGCCCGAGATCAGCGACGAGGACGAGGAGCGCGCGGCGCGCGTAGCCAACCGCTTCGACATCCGCCGCATCATCGGTGGCCTGTTCCTCCTCTACGGCGTGGTGCTGACGATCGTGGGGATCGTCGGCTCGTCCCACGTGAAGAACAAGGCGGCCGGGGTGAACATCAACCTCTGGACCGGGCTCGCGCTGATCCTGTTCGCGTTCTTCATGATCGGCTGGGCGCTGCTGCGGCCGGTCCAGCCAGATCCGCCCGAGAAGCGCGGACAGGGGTCCGGGCGCATCCGCCGGGCGCCCGCCACCTAGCGCCTCCCCTCAAACTTCGCCGAGGCCGTCGCGCAGCAGGTCGTTACTGCCGGGCCTTCTTGCGGTCGGCCAGGCTCATCGCGGGCCTGACGATGGGCGTCAGCCTCCCCGCGCGCACCTGCCGCGAGATGTGGTGCTCGCCGCGCGCGCCGTGTTTGCCTACCGGCGGGATACCGAGCGGGTCTAGGAGCGGCACGTGCCGGCGTGTTCCTGGCGCGGCGCGAACGGCTGCAATAAGGGGGTAGCCCTCACGCGATCCATCTTTGCCACCCATACGGTGGTAAAGATGGATCGCGTCGGTCCTCAGCCGGCGCGGAGGTGCGTGACCGTCGCGCCGTGGCGCTCTGCCATCCGCTCCGCGACGAGCGAGCGGTGGCAGGCCTCCGGGTCGCGCTCCACGCAGAAGAGCGCGGTGGCGGCGTCGGGCGGCATCGCCGCGACAATCGGGCCGAGGTCGACCTTGTCGAGGATCTGCCGCGTGTAGCCCTCGGCGTACACGGGCGCGAGACGGGTGCGGGAGCGCTTGCCCTCCCCCAGCCGGTCGTCCTCGCGGTACTGGGCCTGGCGCAGCTCGGTGGTGGGCGCGAGCTCCTTGTGATGCTGGTACTCGATGCCCGCCTCCCCGAGCGCGGCCTGGAGGCGGGCTGCGTTTGCCCATGCGTACTGGGGCCCGCGCACCCCGCGCCGCTGACGCAGATCGAGCAGCAGCTTCACGTCGGCCTTCCTCAGCTCGTCGAGGAAGGCGTCGAGCGTCGATCCGTACACGCCGATGGTCAC
>DASXCV010000108.1:0-1968 GCA_036491015.1 Thermoleophilaceae bacterium
CGCGACATGGGCTACGTGAACAAGCTCTACCGCGGGCTGAGCGCCGAGGAGCACCGGCCGGACGAGCCGGAGGACACGACCGAGAAGCTGTGGGTGGCGGCGGCCGAGACGTACGCGATCGGCGGCGCCTGCCAGCTGCTCCACACGATGGACCACGTGATCGCCACGCGCGGCTGCCGGCTGTATCTGCCGGCGCGCAAGGAAGGGATCATCCCCGGCGCGTCCAACCTGCGGCTCGCGCGCTCTGTCGGGGAGCGGCTGGCGCGGCAGGCGATCATCTCCGGGCTCGAGTTCGAGGCGGGCACGCCGCAGGGGGACCTGCTGGTGGACGAGGTCGTGGACTCGGGTGCGGAGATGGACGCTGCGCTCGAGGCGCGGGTGGAGGCCTTGACCTCGTCGGGACTCGTGAACGCCGCGGCCAACCGGCGGGCGCTGCGCGTGGGGGCGGAGCCTCCCGACGTGTTCCGCGAGTACATGGCGATGTACTGCCGCGAGCAGGCCTACTGCCACTTGAGCCCGGCGCTCGTGCGGAACCTCGAGGCGAACTGGAATGCGCACGAGCGCCGCGTCTGAGCAGCTCCCCCGCGAGGCGTTGCGGGAGTTGCAGGAGGAGCGGCTGCGCGCTGTTTTTGGTGTTTCGCTCCACTCGTTGGCCGAGCAGCCCTTTACGTACAAGGCGGCATTGAGGGAGGCCTATCCGTTTGGGCTGCTGCGGGTCCCCGTGTCGTCTTTGGTGCGGCTGCACGCTTCTTCGGGGACGCATGGCAAGCCGACAGTCGTCGGCTACACGCGGGCGGATCTCGACGCTTGGACAGAGCTGATGGCTCGCTGCATGACGATGGCCGGGGTGCGCCCGGGGATGCTCGTGCACAACGCCAACACCTACGGGCTGTTCACCGGCGGTCACGGCTTCCACCAGGGCGCCGAGCGGATCGGCGCGCCGGTGATCCCGGTGTCGGGCAGCTTCACCACGCGCCAGGCCATGCTGCTGCAGGACCTCGGCGCGCAGGTGCTCGTGGCCACGCCGTCGTACGCGCTCGTGATCGCAGCGGCGGTGCGCGAGTCGGGGATCGACCCGGCGTCGCTCAAGCTCGAGCTCGGGCTGTTCGGCGGCGAGCCGTGGACGGAGGGGCTGCGCGAGCAGATCGAGCGCGAGCTGCCGGGGCTGCGGGCGGTGAACTTCTACGGGCTGTCCGAGATGTGCGGCCCGGGCGTGGCTGCTGAGTGCCTGGAGGTGCGGGACGGGCTGCACGTGCAGGAGGACCACTTCCTGGTGGAGGTGGTCGACGTGGATTCCGGTGCAGTGCTTGAAGAGGGCAAGGAGGGTGAGCTGGTGTTCACCACGCTCGTCAAGGAAGCGATGCCGCTCCTGCGGTATCGCACCGGCGACATCGGGTCGCTTGTTCTCGAGCCATGCGCGTGCGGGCGGACGACCGCGCGCATCCGCGGGCTGCGCGGCCGGCGCGACGACATGCTGATCGTCCGCGGCGTGAACCTGTATCCGTCGAACGTGGAGCATCTGCTGATGGGCGTGCCCGACGTGGCGCCGCACTACCAGCTGGTGGTGGAGCGGACGGGGGCGATGGACGAGCTGTCGGTGCAGATCGAGCCGGCGTCGTCTTCGGTTGACGGGGCCGCGCTGGGCGCGACGGTCGAGACGCTGCTGCGCGAGCACATCGGGATCCGGATCGCCGTGGAGGTGCTCGAGCCTGGCGCGGTGCCCCGCAGCGAGGGCAAGGCCGTCAGGGTCGTGGACCGGCGAGCAGGATCCTGATCCGGTTTGCGACCTTCTTTGGCTCCCGTGTGAGCTGGCGGTCGGTGATTCGTACTACGCGATAACTGGCTAGGAGCAGTTGTGCGTCGCGTTCTCGGTCTTCCTCGAAGGCGGTCGGGTTGAGATGGAAAGCGCGGCTGTCGAGCTCGACTATCAGGTTGGTGCCCGGCCAGTGGGCGTCGACGGTGTAGCCC
>DASXCV010000109.1:0-12867 GCA_036491015.1 Thermoleophilaceae bacterium
GCGGCCGCGCCGAGTGTGAGCGTGTACTGACCGATGTTGAAGCCGATCTGCCACCACGGCTTGCGTGCGGCGAGATCCTGCACCAGCGAAGCCGCAAGCTGGGCGGCGATCGCCGGGATGAGCCCCGCGCCGAGGAGCAGCGCGAACGAGAACATCGTGGAGACGGTCACCTCGCCATCGCCCGAGCGGCGTGGCAATTCGAGCGGCAGGAGCTCGCCGAGCATCACGCTCGGCGCAAGCGCCAGGAAGGTGACGCCGCCAAAGACGCTGAGCGGTGGCGGCGACGTCGCTACCAACGCACAGAGCAGCGCCGTGCCGACGATGGCAACGGCGATGCAGAAGAGGTGTACTGGCCGGAGGCTCATGGTTCGGGGACGGGCCTCCAGCTATGTCGCTGGAGGCCCGACCTCCGCCCCTAGTCCTAGAACTTGTGGGCGGCTCCCGAATCAACGACAACGGCCACGAGAGCCGCAATCGACATGAGCAGCTTCACGTGACGGAACTTGAACTTAGACTTGTACATCCTTGTCCTCCTTCTGCTGCCTAGGCAGAAGCCGAGGCCCCCACCCAGGCAACCGAGCTATCTCGCTTCCTTGCGAGACCTCTGGTTTTGCGTCCCCGCCTCACGACGGGTTTGCCTTTTTCTGCAGCGAACTGCACTCGGAACATCGGCCTCCCACCGTCACCCTTTAGGGGAATGGACACCATTTTTTGATGAATCGGCGTGTCCAGCTGGTACGTGATTCGTGGTAGGGCCGTCTCACCGACTGGGGGCATGCGCACATATCCTCCGCAAAGCAGATGGCTGCGTCCCCACAGGTCTCGGAGGCGATTGAGGCCGCACGTGCGGCCGTCTCCGGCAGCCGACCGGACGAATATCCGAGCCTCGACGAGCTTCAATCCGCCAGCGGGAGGGTGCAGTCGGCTCTCGGGGCGCTCGCGGAGGAGCTGGATTCGAAGTCCGCCCGCGGACCAACCGGCACCCGTGACATGTGGCGCCTCCTGGTGGAGCTCCACCAGCTGGAGCGCGAGCTGATCGAGCGCCGCTTCGTGCGCCGCGTGGATGGACTCGAGCGGGTTCAGGAGGGCGTGCGCGGGCTCGGCGAGGTGGGCTCGGCGGCGGGCATCCTCGACCGCTCAGCCGACGGGCTCGGCGAAAGCTCCGACTTCGACCGCGTGCTGGTGAGCAGCATCCGCGACGGCGCGCTGCACGTCGAGTCCACCTGGTGCCGCGACGACCGCGGCGGCGCCGAGGCGCTGCTCGCCGGGCTGCGGGACTCGCCCATGCGGCTCGACTACCCGCTCGTCGAGGCCGAGCTGGCGAGCAGCCAGGGCAGCGCTGTCGTGTCGCTCCCGGCGGCGAAGGGACGTATCGATGCGGACTGGGCGGCCGCTCTCGGCTGGACCTCGTACGCGGTGGTCACGCTGGCGCTCGGCGGCACGACCGTCGGCCTCGTGCACGCGGATTGCCAGGCGTCGGGGCGCACGATCGACGCGATCGACCGCGAGGCGCTCGAGGCCTACGCCGAGGGACTGGCGCAGGTGTTCGAGCGTGCGGTGCTGCGCGGGCGGCTGCGCGGGCACCGTGGCGAGCTGCGCGGCGCGGTGGACTGGATGAACGCGCGGCTCTCGCGCCTGTCCGACTCGTCCGTGGCCGCGACCTCGGGCGGCGCCGACGGCTCGCCCGCGGTGGCCGCCGACTCGCTGCCGGAGGTGGCCGAGCTCGACGAGCTGCTCACGCCGCGCGAGCTCGAGGTGCTGCGGCTGATGGCGCGCGGCAACACCAACCTCGCGATCGCGAAGGCACTCGTGGTGGCAGAGGGCACGGTGAAGTACCACGTGAAGAACATCCTGCGCAAGCTGCGGGCGGCCAACCGGGCGGACGCCGTCGCCCGCTACGAGCGCATGACCGCGGGGCTGCCGGAATGACGCGCGCGGCGCCGCAGCCGCCGGCTGTGCAGAGCGAGGCATTCCTCGGGCCGCTCGACGAGCAGCTCGCGCGCCGGCTCGAGCGCGCGCGTGCGCAGGCGGCTTCGCTCCTCGGCGAGCGCATGCCCGCCGGCGCGAACGACGATCCGCAGGCCGCCCTGGGGCAGCTCGTGGACGCCGTCACGGACGCGCTTGTGCGCTCCGGCGCCGGCGAGCCCTGGGCCGAGGCCACCGAGCTCCATCGCCTGCAGCTCCAGCTCGTCCGCCGTCGCTTCGAGCTGCGCTTCGGGGCGCTCGAGCGCGTGCACCAGGCGCTCGTGCGGCTGCGCGAGATCACCTCGCCGGGCGTGATGATCGCGCGCGCGCCCGAGGAGCTATGTGCCGCGTCCGGCTTCGACCGCGCACTGCTCAGCCGCATACGCGACGGCCGGATGATCGCCGAGTCCGCCCACTTCGCGGACGACGCGGCCGGAGCCGCCAAGGCCCTGGAGCAGCTGCGCGAACTGGCGCCGCGCCTGCAGCACCCGATGATCGAGACCGAGGTGATGCGCCGCCGGCGCGCCACGATCGTGCTCGGCGCCCGCCTGCACCCGCGCGTGAACCGCGAGCTGGCGGAGCTGATGGGCTGGGAGTCGTACGCCGCGGCCGCGATCGTGATCCAGGGCGAGGTGGTCGGCCTGCTGCACGCGGACCGACTGCCGTCCGGCCGCCAGGTGGACGCGCTCGACCGCGACGTGCTCTGGGCGTTCGCGCTCGGCTACGCGCAGATCCTCGAGTCCGCCACGCTGCGCCGCACCCTGCGGCGCGAGCGCGACCAGACCCGCCGCTTCCTCGACTGGCTGAACGCGCGCTCGGGCCAGCTGTCGGACGCCGCGCTCGACCTCTCCGCCGAGGAGGGCTCGCCCACGATGGCCGCCTCTCTGTCCGAGCCGCTCCTCACCGAGGGACGCGACGATCGCGCCGTGTTCGACGGGCTGCTTACTCGCCGCGAGCTCGACGTGCTGCGGCTGATGGCCCGCGGCAAGACCAACTCCGCCGTGGCCGCCGAGCTCGTGATCTCGGAGGGCACGGTGAAGTTCCACGTGAACAACATCCTGCGCAAGCTGCACGCGGGCAACCGGGCGGAGGCGGCGTCGCGCTACCTGCGGCTCACCGGCGGACGAGGAGGGTCCTGAGCTGGGCCGCCAGTCTCTCCCGGCTCTCGCCCAGCATCCTTGCCGTCACGCGGATCACGGTGTAGCCGGCGAGGCTGAGTTCGATGTCGCGCCGCCGGTCGCGCTCGAAAGCCTCGCGCGTGCGGTGGTACTCCCAGGAGTCGAGTTCGGCGATCACGCGATGCTTCTCCCACAGGAAGTCGACCTCGTAGATGTCGGCGGCCAGCGCGTTGCCGTCGGGCTTCGGGAGCTCGTACTCCTTTAGGAACTCCCAGAACGCCTCTTCCATCTCCGAGCGGGTCATGGGTGCCTGCGTGTAAGTGCTTATGAGAGAGCGGAGTTGCTTGTGGCCGTGGCGTCCCGGGCTACGCTCGAGCACGTCTTGGACGGCGGTCAGGTCGAACAGGTTCATGCGCTCGGCGTTCTCGATCGCCTTGGCCAGCCTCGGCATGGGTGCCACCTCGGCGAGGTCGAGCAGGGTGCGGGCGACGGTGGTGATCGGGATGTCCTCGTGCTCCGTTCGGTCTCGGGGGTCCAGGCGTATTCGATGAGCCTCGATGCCGCGCAGACGATGACGGCCCGGCGCGCTCACCTCGGTCACCCAACGCGCCGACGGCAGGATCGCCCACCACGCCGCGGAACTCCGGTGACTGAGAACCGCCTCAGGGCCGCAAGCCAACACGGCACCCATCAGCCGTCCCTTCCACCCAATTGCCGCGTGCCCGACCGCATACACGCCCCGGTGCACCTGGTGCAGCCGGCCACAGGCCACCCAGCGCGCCACCGCACTCCGGCTGAACCCCAGCTGCAGCAACTCCCACAGAGCCACCACGCCGCCGTGCCTCGCACCCAACCGAGCGACCGCCCGCTGACGTTCGGTCAATTGAGCCCGCTCAGCGGGCCAAGGTGACCACACGTCTGCCATAAGGCCAGCGTGCGGCATCGGCGCACACGCTTCTACACCTGTGGGCGACAACTTCGCGACGGCTTTGTAACGAAGGAGCTACGCCAGCGCCGGGCGGGAGCGGCTGGGGCGGGTGAGGCTGCGCTCGATGATGGGGAAGCGCTCGGCGGCGTCGGCGCCCACGCAACTGATGCCGAAGCGACGGCCGACGCGCTCGAGCAGGTCGAACAGGCGCTCGGCGTACTCGCTCTCCACGAGCAGCAACGCGCGGGCCGTCGACTCCTCGAGTAGGAACACGGGCAGTCCCTCGAGCGACAGCGAGGCGAAGCTCGGCCGTGGCAGGGCGATCGTCTCGAGGTCCCAGGCGCCGAGTGCCGCGATCACCGAGGGGGTAGCTGGACCCAACAGCGCGAGTGCGGCGAGCTCGTCGGTCTCGTCCGTGAGCAGCGCGCCCGGCGTGCGCGCCACGGCGGCGTGCAGGCGCTCGGACAGCTCGAACGCGTGCGCCGGCTCGGACAGGGCGAACACGCGATCCGGCGAGGCCGAGCACCACGTGACCGGCCCGGCGCGCAGCACCTCGTTGGGCTCGAGCTGCGAGTCCGACAGCAGGCTGACGATCTGGTCGAGCGCCTCCGGGTAGCCGCGCAGCTCGAGCTTCGCGATCTCCGAGCGGTCCACCAGACCGACGCTTCGTGCGCACACGGCCAGCTCGCCGCCTGGAGAGCCGAAGTGCACGGCGACGCGCCGCCCGTCCCGGCGCCGCATCACGGCGCCTGCACGGCGCAGCACATCCTCCAGCGGGCTGCGGGAGAGCGACATTCCGGGCACCGTACGTGAGTAATGGGGCATCCGCCTCTCCCAGTAGTTAGGTCTTGCCCTATCTAAAGAGTGGTTGTATGCAGAACAGCGAGGAAAATGGGGCCGTGGGTACTCTTCATAGAGCCCAACCTGCTCGAAAGGTAGGGGAAGTCCGGCGTGATGGGAGTCGCGGCACCGACGCCCCTCAAGCACCATGCGCACAGGCCCAGGTACGTCCGCGGGTCGCTCGAACTCGAGGGAGAGGCGAGGAGAAGTGGCAAACGTGAGCACCGCGCTTCCAGCCGACGGAGCGCCAGACGCCGGCGAGCCCCGCAGCGCCTATGAGCGCATCCAGCGGCTGATCGTCACCGACCGCTGCGTGATGCTCGACGGCGGCACCGCGACCGAGCTCGAAGAGGTGGCCGAGGACCGGCCCGAGCTCGAGGAGCGACTCTGGGGCACGAGCGCCCTCGTGAACCAGCCGGATGCCGTCGCGCGCGTGCACCGCAGCTACGTGGAGGTGGGCTGCGACGTGATCTCCACCGACACCTGGGGCCTGCCGAGCGCCCTGCGCAGCGACCGCCCCGCGCTCTGGGACTCCACCCGCCCGATCCACTGGATGGACATCGCCCGCAAGGGCGTGCGCCTGGCCCGCCACTCGGTGGAGGAGGGCGGCCGCACCGGCGAGTGCGCCGTGGCCTTCAGCATCAACGGCGATGTCGACACCCCTGAGGGCCACGAGACCGTCCGCCTCCTCGCGCGCGTGTTCGAAGAGGACCCGCCCGACATCGTTCTGCTCGAGACGCTCTCGCTCGTGCGCAGCTCGACGTACTCCACCGTCGAGAGCCTGCTCGCCACCGGCATCCCGGTGTGGGTCAGCTTCCGCCGCTGCCGCCAGGGCGTGTGCGGGGTTTACGGCGAGCACTGGGGCGGCCCGGAGGGCGACGCCTTCGGCCGCGCCGCGCGCCGCTTCGAGGAGATGGGCGTGGGCGCGCTGCTCCTCAACTGCATCCCGCCCGACCACGTGCCCGGCATGCTCTCGTGGCTGCGCGACTTCACGGACATGCCGCTCGGCGTGTACCCCAACCTCGGCTACTTCACGAACGCCGGCTGGCGCTTCGAGACCGCCATCACCGGCGAGAAGTACGCGGAGATGGCGCTCCAGTGGCGCGAGGAGGGCGCCCAGATCATCGGCGGCTGCTGCGGCGTCGGCCCCGAGCACATCGGCGCGGCGCGCGCCGCGCTCGTGGACACGAAACCCGGCCACGAGCGCCCCGAGCTCGACGACGAGAACGGCCTGAACGGCAACGGCCACGGCCAGCCCCAGCGCTGGACCGACGCCCGCGAGCACTCCCTGTTCCCGCTCGAGTTCCCCGACATGCTCGTGGAGAACGGCGTCTTCCTTCCCACGCAGGGCAGCTTCCTGGTCTGGAAGTACCTGTTCGCCGAGCGCATCGGCAGCCACGCGCGCTGCCTCGACATCGGCTCGGGCACCGGCCTCCTCGCGGTGCAGCTCGCGCTCAACGGCGCGGCGCACGTGCACGCGATCGACATCGACAAGCAGGCGATCGACAACACGCTCACCAACGCGTTCCGCAACGGGGTGGCCGACCGCGTGAGCGCAGCCGCCGTGGACCTCTACCCCTGGATCCCAGAGGAGCGCTACGACGTGATCGTCGCGAGCCTCTACCAGATGCCCGTCGATCCGTTCGAGCAGGTCGTGACCCATCGCCCGCTCGACTACTGGGGCCGCAACCTGATCGACCACCTGATCGAGCTGCTCCCCCAGGCACTCGCCGAGGACGGCGTTGCATACATCATGCAGCTCTCGATCATCGGCCAGGAGCGCACCGCCGAGCTGCTCGACAAAGCGGGCTTCCAGGCACGTGTGGTGGACTACACCTTCTTCCCGTTCCACGATCTGTTCAAGGACAAGCAGGACCAGATCGAGCGGGTGGAACAACTATCCGACGCGTACCACCTCAACATCGGGAGCGAGGAGATCATGGTCGCGTATCTACTCGAAGCCACCCGCAAGGGTGCGGAAAGCGAGGGCCTGCCCAGATGACCGATGCCGCAGGCGAGTTCCTGTTCACCTCGGAGTCGGTGACGGAGGGCCACCCGGACAAGATCGCCGACCAGATCTCCGACGGCGTGCTCGACGCAGTGATGGCCGAGGATCCGTTCGGCCGCGTGGCGTGCGAGACGCTCGTGAACACCGGCCTCGTGGTGGTCTCCGGCGAGATCACGACGGAGACGTACGTGGACGTGCCGAAGATCGCGCGCGAGACGATCGAGCGGATCGGCTACGACGACGCCAGCTACGGCTTCGACTGCCACACGTGCGCGGTGATCAGCGCGATCGACGAGCAGTCGCCGGACATCGCCCAGGGTGTGAACCAGGCGTACGAGCGCCGCACCAGCGGGGGCGAGGACGAGCTCGACCTCGCCGGCGCGGGCGACCAGGGCATGATGTTCGGCTACGCCACGCGCGAGACGCCGGAGCTGATGCCGATGCCGATCTCGCTGGCGCACCGGCTGGCCGAGCGCCTGGCCGAGACGCGCAAGTCCGGGGTGCTCCCCTACCTTCGCCCCGACGGCAAGACGCAGGTGACCGTCCGCTACGAGGACGGCCGGCCCACCGAGATCGAGCGGATCTTGATCTCGACGCAGCACGGGCCGGGTGTCGACTCGGAGACGCTGATCAAGCCCGATCTCTGGGAGCACGTGATCAAGCCGATCCTGCCGGCTGACCTGTACGACGAGAACAAGCTGCGCGGCTCGCTGCTCGTGAATCCCACGGGCAAGTTCGAGATCGGCGGGCCGATGGGCGACTGCGGCCTGACAGGGCGCAAGATCATCGTCGACACCTACGGCGGCGCGGCCCGCCACGGCGGCGGCGCGTTCTCCGGCAAGGACCCCTCGAAGGTCGACCGCAGCGCGGCGTACGCCGCCCGCTACGTGGCCAAGAACGTGGTGGCGGCCGGGCTGGCCGACCGCTGCGAGGTGCAGGTGGCCTACGCGATCGGCGTGGCCCACCCGGTGTCGGTGATGGTCGACACCTTCGGCACCGAGAAGATCGGCCGCGCGCAGATCATCGGCCTGATCAACGAGCACTTCGACCTGCGGCCGGGCGCGTTCCGCCAGTACCTCGACCTCCACCGGCCGATCTACCAGAAGACCGCTGCCTACGGCCACTTCGGCCGCGAGGACCCCGACTTCACGTGGGAGCGGACCGACCGCGCCGACGCCCTCCGCGACGCCGCCGGCCTCTCGCAGGCCGAGGCGGAGCCGGTGAGCGCGTGAGCATCACCGTCGTCGGCTCGATCGCGTACGACAGGGTCAAGACGCCGTTCGGCGAGCGCGAGCGGATGCTCGGCGGCGCCGCCACGCACTTCGCGCTCGCGGCCTCGTTCTTCGACGAGGTGAACGTGGTTGGCCCGGTGGGCGACGACTTCGGCGATGCCGAGCTCGAGGTGCTCGCCACCCGCGGGACACAGATCGGCGACGTCGAGCGCGTGCCCGGCGGGCAGACGTTCTTCTGGCACGGCCAGTACGGCTGGGACCTGAACGATCGCGAGACGCTCGCCACCGAGCTGGGTGTGTTCGCGGAGTTCGAGCCCAAGCTGTCGGAGCGCTCGGCCGCGGCGGACGTCCTGTTCCTGGCGAACATCCAGCCGGACCTCCAGCGCGCGGTGCGCGAGCAGTGCGAGGCCGCGAGGTTCAGCGCGCTCGACTCGATGAACCTCTGGATCGACACCGCGCGCGACTCGCTCGTCAGCGTGATCGAGCGGGTGGACTGCGTGATCCTGAACGATGCCGAGCTGCGCCAGCTCACCGAGAAGCCGAACCTGCTGAGCGCGGCGCGCCAGGTGCTGTCCTTCGGGCCGAGCGTGGTGGTGGCCAAGCAGGGCGAATACGGCGCCGCGCTCGTCACCGCGGACTCGTTCTTCGCACTGCCCGCCTACCCGCTCGAGACCGTGGTCGATCCCACCGGGGCGGGCGACACGTTCGCCGGCGGCTTCCTCGGCTACGTCGCGCGCCGGCTCGACGACGGCCTGAGCGACGAGACCCTGCGCCAGGGGATGGCGTACGGCACTGCCCTCGCCTCGTTTAACGTCGAGGAGTTCGGCGCCGAGCGCGTGACCCGCCTCACCGCGGACGAGGTCCACGGGCGCGTGGCCGAGCTTCGCCGCATCACGCACTTCGAGGAGGCGCCGGTGGAGCTCACCACTTGACGAGCTTCAGCGGCAACGGGGACCGCTGAAACGCCGTCGGCGGTCCGGCCCGATGAGTCCTCTCCTCATGCATCGGGTCGGGCCCCGACGACACCCTCAAGCGGCGAGCAGCACCTGCGCGGGATCGACGAGCTCGATCCGCAGTTCCGGATACTCGCGCTCGAGCTTGGCGCGACAGCGCTGACCGAGCAGCGGGCGGCTGATCACGAGCTCGTCGAAGTTGCCGGCGCGCAGCTCGGCCGCCACGTGACGCTTGGCCATGCCCTTGCGGCAGGCGAAGGTCACGCTCACGTCGGAGGGCAGGCCCGCCACCATCTGGCGGATCCACTCGGACGACTGGTGCGCGTGGTCGCTGATCAGATCGGCGGGGTCCACGCCCGCGAGCCGCGCCCAGTGCACGAGCCGTGCCGGCGACCAGACGCACATCAGCGTGAGCGCCGCGTGCTCCTCCGCGGCCCGCGCCGCGGCGCGCTCGACCGTGGACTCCTCGCCCATTCCGGGTCGGCCGACCGCCAGGATCTTGAAGCTCATCCCCGATTCCCCTCCGCGTAACGGTATAGCCGGCTACGGCGCCGGTCCAGCAGGCTTTAGGAGGAATTTCGATTCGGCGTGCGCGCGCTCGATGCCGGGTAGTCACGCTGAGTGAGCGAGACGAACGGCACGAGCGCCGGTCGCACCAGCCGGCGGAGCGTGGAGCGCACCCGCCGCAACACGGCCGCGAGCCGCAGGACCGTGCTCGTGGCCCTCGCGTCGAACGTCACCGTAGCGGCGGTCAAGCTGTTCGGCGGCTTGGCGAGCGGATCGACGGCGATGCTCGCGGAGGCCGCGCACTCCCTGGCCGACACGGCCAACCAGGCGTTCCTGTTGGTCTCGATCGCACTCGGCAGCCGGGATCCGAGCCCCGATCAGCCGTTCGGCTACGCGCAGATGCGCTTCCTGTGGACGTTCGTGGCCGCGGTGGGGATGTTCCTGGCGGGCGCGGTGTTCGCGATCGGCTACGGCGTGTACGAGCTGATCAAGGGGGAGCAAGCCAGCGGCTTCGCCATCGCCTACGTCACGCTCGCGATCGCGTTTGCCGCCGAGGGCGCATCGTGGCTGCGCGCGCTGCGGCAGGTGCGTGCCGAGGCGCGCGAGGCCGGCCTGCCGCTGCTCAGATACGTGCGCGGCAGTCGCGACCCCAACGTGAAGATGGTGCTGTTCGAGGACAGCGCCGCGCTGATCGGCATCGTCATCGCCCTCGCCGGGATCCTGGTCGATCAGCTCACCGGATCGGCTGTGTTCGATCCCGCCGCCTCGATCGCCATCGGGGCGCTGCTCGTAGCCGTGGCCGTGTGGATGGGTCGCGACGTCTCGCACCTGCTGATCGGGCGCGCGGCGCGCCCGGAGGAGCGGGACGCTCTCGAGCGCGCGCTGCGCGAATTCGCCGAAGTCGACCAGGTCGTGGAGCTGCTCACGATGGCGCTGGGCCCCAACTCCCTGCTCGTCGCGGCCCGCATCGATCTCGCCGACGGCCTGGATCCGGATCGGCTCGAGCAGGTGTCCGACCGCATCGACGAGCGGCTGCGCGAGGTCGTTCCCGACGTGACCGAGGTCTTCCTCGACCCCACTCGTGCCGACTCCCGTGCGGCGCGCGCCGCCGTACAGCGCACCTAAGGCGATTTTCACCGCGCGTATACACGCTGTCGAATTTCGAGCTCCAAAGTTCATCTCTCCGTCGGTGTTCGCAAATGCCCGTACCCGGAACACTGGAGCTATGGACTCACGTGCCGTCTTTCTAACCGGCTCTTCCGGCTTTCTCGGAATGGAGCTGCTTGCCCGCTACCTCGAGGACACGGATCGCCCGGTCTACGCGCTGATCCGCGCCGCTGACGACGAGCAGGCGGGCGAGCGCCTGCGCGCCGCCGCCCGCACGGTGGTGCCGGATGCCGACCGCCACGCAAGCCGCCTCACGGCCGTGCGCGGCGACGTGACCATGCCCGACCTCGGGCTCGGCGGCGCGCGCCGCGAGCAGCTGGCCGAGGAGGTCACCGACGTGGTGCACTCGGCGGCGTCGGTGTCGTTCAGCCTGCCGCTCGCCGAGGCGCGGGCAATCAACACGGACGGCACGCGCCGGATCCTCGAGCTGGCCGAGCTGTGCGCCGCGCGCGGCCGCGGTCTCGACCGCCTCGCGCACGTGTCCACCGCGTACGTGGCCGGCACGCACCGCGGGCCGTTCGGCGAGGACGATCTCGAGTCGGGCCAGGACTTCAACAACAGCTACGAGGTGTCCAAGTGGGAAGCCGAGCGCGAGGTGCGCGCCCGCTTCGGCGAGCTGCCGGTGACCGTCTTCCGGCCGAGCATCGTGGTCGGCGAGGCCGACAGCGGCTGGACGCCCGCGTTCAACGTGGTCTACGGGCCGCTCCGCGCCTACTCGCGCGGCTCGCTCACGGCGATCCCGGCGCGCCGGCGCGCCCCCGCGGATGTGGTGCCGGTGGACTACGTGGCCGACGCGATCTGCGAGCTCACCGGCCGCCCCGAGGCGGTCGGCCGCACCTACACGCTGGCCGCCGGACCGGCTGCAAGCAGCATGGGCGACCTGATCGACATGTCGGCCGCGGCGTTCGACCGCCGCCGGGCGGTTGCGCTGCGCCCCGCTCTTTACAAGCGGCTCGTTCACCCGTGGGTCGTGCGCCGGGGCAGCGCGGCCAAGCGCCGCGTGCTCAAGCGCTCGGAGGTCTACTTCCCGTACTTCGACGTGCGCGCCAGCTTCGACACCAGCCGCGCCACCGAGGCGCTCGATCCAGCCGGCATCCGGATGCCGCCGCTGCGCGACTACTTCGATGAGCTCGTGGGCTTCGCCCAGGCAGCCGACTGGGGCCGCCGCCCGCTGAGCCGCGTGGAGGCCCGAGCGGCCGTAGGCAAGCCGCTTACGCCGAAGCCCGAGCTCGAGCCGCTGCGCGCCTAGTTCTCGACCAGCGTCCGCGCCGTCTCCGACTTCGGCACGTCGCGCTGGTCGCGCAGGGTGCCCAGCGCGCGGTCGCCGATCGTGTTCGTGATTCCGTGCCAGTAGTGCTCGTTCTTGAAGTGGTGCAGCCGGTGGTTGCGCCAGATCGAGCGGTAGTAGCGGGAGCTCGGCCGGTAGGCGGTGTGGATGAGGAAGTGGGTCCACTCGTAGATCGCCACGAGCAGCTGGCCGGTGAGCACCCCGGTGACGAGCGCGGCGTACGGCACGCTGCCGCCGGTGGCCGCGATCACCAGTCCGGCGAGGAGCGGCGTGAGCGGCACGGCCAGGAACATCAGGGCCATCGCCTCCGCTGGCGCGAGCAGGATCATGAACAGGTCGTTCGGCTGCTCGTGGTGCTCGCGGTGCGCGCGCGCCGTGGCCAGCTCGACCTTCTCACCGCGCAGGCGGAACGGCTTGAGGTGCAGCAGGTAGACGTGGATCGCCCACTCGCCGAACGGGTAGATCACGATCAGCGCGACGGCCGCGACCGCGTCGCGCCAGTCGGGCGCTCCCAGCGCCAGCCGGATCGCGAGCGTCACGAGGATCGCGAACAGGATCAGCTTCGGTGACCGCTTGGCCCGAAACTCTCCCCACGCCTGCCCGAGCGTCTTGACCTCGCGGCCGTAACGCGCACCCATGGGCAGAAGGTTACGGCGTCGAAGCTAGTCCGGCGGCTGGTAGCGCGCGACGCTGAACGCGAGCAGCATCGGGATGATCAGCCCGTAGCAGGCGAGCATGAGCGTGACGAGCACGAGCTGGGTGCCGCGCGTGCCATCCCGGACGAAGACGTAGAAAAGCATTCCGGTGATCACCACGTAGGCGGCGAACGCCCAGCGAGCCACGAGCCAGAACGAGCTCCAT
>DASXCV010000110.1:0-2951 GCA_036491015.1 Thermoleophilaceae bacterium
GTCGCGCGGCTGGCCGTGCTCGACATCGTCCCGACCGGAGAGCTCTGGTCGCAAGCGAACGACCGCCTCGCCATCGGCTACTGGCACTGGGGCTTCCTCGCGCAACCCGCTCCGCTGCCCGAGCGGCTCATCCTCGGCGACCCGGACGGGTTCTGGATCGCCGGCGAGCGGATGGGGATCAAACCGGGCGACGAGCGCTTCCCGGACGAGGTGGTGGCCGCGTACCGCGCCCAGCTTCGTGACCCCGACACGGTCACCGCGATGTGCGAGGACTACCGCGCGGGTGCGACGATCGACCGCGCGCTCGACGAGGCCGACAAGGGCGCTCGCACGATCGCCTGCCCGGTGCTCGCGCTGTGGGGCGCCGACGGCGCGCTGCCGATCTTCTACGACGATCCGCTCGAGCTGTGGCGTGTGTTCGCGCCGCGGGTGGCCGGGCGCGCCGTCATGCGCGCCGGCCACTTCATCCCGGAGGATCAGCCTCGGGAGGTCGCCGCGGAGCTGGCCTCGTTCTTCGGCTGAGCCGCTAGCCGGCGGTCACCACCAGCGTCTGCAGGCCACTGCCCGTGGCCTTCACCAGCACCTCGCGGCCGCGGTTGGTGTCGCGGACCGTGTAGTGCGCGGTGTGGCCGTCCAGCTTCACGCTCTTCACGTCGGCGCCCGCCGGCAGCGTGTGCCCGATCGTGAGGTTCACGCTCAGGTGCGGCGCCACCGTCGTCGTGTAGGTGCCGTGGGACGCGCTGGCACTCACGTCGATGGAACCGTGCCCGAGGCGGATATTGCTCCCGGCGATGCGCGGCTCACCGGGCGGCACCTGGGGCGTCACCTCAAGGCTGCCGTTGCCGAGGAACGGCCGGACGCCCAGCTGCTGGTGGATCACCGACCAGGCGGTGCCGTAGTTGCCCCACGCCTGCATGAACATCGAGCGGCAGGTCCAGCAGCGGTCGATGTTCGCCGGGATGCCCTGAGACGGATCGCCGTTCGGCGCGGACGGGAAGATTTCCGGCATCGCGCCCGGCTGCTCGTCCGGCGTCCCACCCGTGGCGGGCTCGTTGAACTGAGTCTCCGCGTTGGCATCGGTGTAGCGCTGCTGCTGACCCGCGCCGAGGCGACCGTAGTTGCCCTCTCCCACCGCCGCGATCGACGTGGTCAGGGAGAAGATCTCGAAGTCGCCCTTCTGATCGGCCCCGCCTCCACAGCCGGTGTGGAAGAGGCCGGGGTTGCCCGGACGGTCGCCGCTGAAGCAGGAGTTCTCGCGCCCGGCAAGCGCCGTCGTGCCGTGGTCCTGCGACGCCACGCCCGGGGTCGTCTGGGTGCCGTTGTCCAGCTCGGCCTCCATCGGCACCTCGCCGATCCAGTGCTTCTGGAACGACTGCGCGTTCCCCGGATCGAGCAGCGAGTCGGCGTACTGCTGCGCCGACGGATCCCACCACGTGCTCTCGAACTGCACCTCCAGCTTGTGGGCCAGGTTGGTCGCCCACGTGACCGTGGCGTCGTCGCCCTTCGAGCGCGCCATGTCGGCAAGGTCGAGCAGTGCGCGGATGTAGTAGACGCCGTTGTCGAGCTTCTCCGGACCCATGCCCGGCCGTTCGACGTTGCCGGATCCCTCCGGCCAGCCGTCCTTGTCCACATCCAGGCGATCGTCCACCGCATGCAGGTTCCGCTTCGCGAAGTCGTACATCTCGTCGCGGAAGCGGTTGTCACCGGTCCAGCGCCAGATCAGCGCGACAGCGCTCGGGAACTTGATCGTCTCGTCCGTGTTGAAGTCGTTGACCCCGTTCGTCTGGGAGTCGTGACCGAACCAGACCGAGCCGTCCGACACCGTCTCGTGCACGACGATCCCGTCGCGGTTGTTGAGGATGTCTGAGATGTCCTTGAGCGCCCGCAGGTGGTCCTCGGCCGTCTGGAACTGGCCGAGGGCGGCGGCGGCGAACGCCGTGTACTCGCCGTCGGTGGCGAAGATCCACGGGTAGTCCGGGAAGCCGGCGGCGAACCAGCGGGCGTGCGACACCGTGCCGAGCGGCGCCGGGAACTGCGTGCCCTGGTTCGTCCAGCGGATCTGGAGATTCGATGCGGACTGCGTCAGATCCGCCAGGTTCTGCTTGCCCCAGTCGATCGAGTTCTGGAGCAGCCGGTCGCCCGGCAGGTCCACCCGTGACTGGCTGCCGAGCTTCTTGCGGCCGGCGACCTTCGTGCTCAGCTCCTTGTCAGGATTGCCGAGCGCCGCGCTCAGCTCGCCCTGGGCGTCGCCGATGCTCTCGGCCTGGGTCGACCCGTCGTTCGAGCCGGCCGCGCCCACCCAGAAGGTCTTCGAGCCGTTCGCCGGCACCGTCACGCTGTACTGGAGCTCTCCTCCGGTGCCCTTGCCGAACGGGCCGTCGTCGCAGGCGCTCGGCAGCGACGTGCTGTCGTCCGCCGCGCACACGTGGTCCTGCTGAGGGCCGCGGAAGTTTCCGCCCGTGTCGGCCGCGGTTCCGGTCGTGGGACTCTGACTCGCGCCCACGAGTGCCGCGTAGTGGTGCTCGGGCGCGCCCGGGAGCGCGCCGTCATCCGTGAACTGCAGCCGGTCGTTCGTGAAGGACCCGTGGTCCGGGATGTTGTCGCTGGCGTTCGGCGTGACCCCGGTGAAGCCCCATGGATAGGCGGTCATCAGCTCGGAGTGAGCGTCGACCATCACGGGCACGGTCTTGTCACTGGATCCCGGGTTGGTGAGCTTCAGTCCGAACAGCACCGCCCGGTGGGCGTCCGGCGCGAAGTCGGTGCGCTGGACGTGCAGCCCGGAGATGTCGGGGAAGTCGAACCGGGTGTAGCCCCAGCCGCTCGTGAACTTCGTGGCCTGGCCGACCCACTGCCCATCGACACCGAACCAGACGCCGTCGAGCAGCTTGAGCGGCGGGGTGATCACGCCGCCCATCTCGCCGGTGCTATGCCAGCCGTTGGCGTAGAAGCGC
>DASXCV010000111.1:0-11888 GCA_036491015.1 Thermoleophilaceae bacterium
GTAATCGGCCGCCACGGACGCGCCCTTTAGCGCCGGATGCCGCCCTGTAGGCGGATTTGCAGCGCGATTACTGTCAGATGTTCAGGCGCTCGGGACGCGCCTTGGAAGCTCCGGGGGTGGGACTCGAACCCACAACCCTTCGATTAACAGTCGAATGCTCTGCCTGATTGAGCTACCCCGGAATGAACAACGCGCTACGCCGGAGAGGTCGTCCGGTCGGCGCGAACCTTGAGCCCCGAAACTTTAGCGGGGAGCGTCGTTACCCCTGATTCGACCTCTGCGTGGCAGTTACTGCAAAGAAGGACGCATTTCCCTGCCTCTTCTCGCAGCCGATCGAGGGACGGCGTGTGGCCGCCCCTGACGTTGAATCGCTTGGTCGCCGGGTCGAGGTGGTGGAAGTGCAACGCGGCCGCACAGCGAGAGTACCCGCAGATGGCACAGCAGCCGCCAGCCTCGGAGAGCAGCGTGTCGCGAACCTCCCTTCGGCGGCGCGCCACCGCCTCCACCCGACACCGCATGCATCGGTAGGCGCCGCGACCCTCTAGCCAGAAGTCGGTCAGCCCGTGCTTGGAACATCGCATCTGCACAATCGCTCGCCCATCGGCCCGGTTCTGTCGACCATGCCGCACACGCTCGCTGCGCGCCGTCTTCAGCTCGTACTTGCTGACCCAGTGCCGGACCGTGGTGGCACTGACTCCGAGCAAGCGGCCAATCGCCACGAGCGAATGACCCTCTTCGATGAGAATCGCCAGCCGCTCGCGCGAGATACCACCACGCGCTGCATGCTTCGCTTGGTTGGCCGGCGTCAGCCCGTGCTTCTTCACCCAGTAGCCGACCGTCGATGGGTGCCTGCCGATACGCCGACCGATCTCCTCGAGCGATAGGCCCTGGTCGAGGAAGAGCTTCAGCGAGTCCTTGTCCATACGGCGACCTTGCCGTCCGACCCGGACGGAACAATCGAACGTATGTTCGCTCTGCTCACCCCCGCCAGATCGCTACGAAGCCGCCTCGAACTGCGGCTCGAGCGACGGATGCGTGCGCGCCAGGCGCGTGCGCGCGCCCGCGAGAAGGGACGGCGTGGCCGACGCTGTGGCCAGCGCGTCGAGGAACGCGGTTCCCTCGATCCGGTACAGCTCCACGTCCTCGAGAGCGGTCACGGTCGCCGTGCGCGGGATCCGCTCGAGCACGCCGATCTCGCCGAAGTAGCTGCCCGGCTCCATCACGCGGATGTGGCGCTCGGTCTCCCCCTCGCCGCGCGCCTTCACGTCCACCCGACCGGACACGAGCACGTAAAGGGCATCGGCCTCCTCGCCCTCGCGAACGATCGACTCGTTCGCCCCCGCCCGCACGACCGCGCAAGCGGCGGCCAACCGCTCGAGCACGGCCCGGTTCGCCGAGGCAAAGATCCCGAGCTGCGCGAGCAGCCCGATGCGTGGCTCGAGCTCCTCCAGCCGCGAGGATGCCTCCCGGTCGATCCGCACGAGCGACGGGTAGCCGAGCAGCCCGATGCCGAGCGGGACGAAGCCCATGATGTAGAGCGCGGTGTGGAGACCGGGGCCGTCGACGATCGGCGGCGTCACGATCGTGCCCAGCGAGATCGCCGCGAGGACCAGCGCGAAGAACACACCGAACACGCGCGCGATCACGTCGTCGGACACGGCGCGCTGGAGGGCGGTGATCGCCAGGACGTCGACCACGAGCGTCCCGCCCCCGCGGATCACCTCGAGCGCGAATGCCACCCCGGGCGCGTGCACGGCCACGAGCAACGCGGTGGGCAGGCAGTACACCGCCATGCCGCCGGTGATGATCAGCGCGAGGCGCCGCGAGCTGGCCAGGCGGTCCACGACCAGCGCCATCAGGATGCCGCCCACGCCCAGCCCGGCGAGCAGGTAGCCGAAGCCCTGCGGACCCGTGCCCAGCTGCGAGTCCGACACGCCGACGAGCAGCACCGTGTCGGTGCCGTAGACGAAGCTCGCCAGCACGCTGAACATCACGAGCACGGTCGCGGCGCCGGAAGAGAAGATCGCCTGCACCCCCACGGCCATCTGCTTGAAGATGCCGGCGGTGTCGCCCTCGGTCACGTCGACCGGCCGGCTGCGCGCGTTCATGCGCACGACCAGGAGAGCGGAGACGCCGAACGATGCTGCGTTCACCCCGAACGCGAGCGAGGCCGAGCCGAGCGCGAGGAGGCCCGCCCCGATGGCCGGCCCGACGATCACCACGAGGTTGTCGATCGTCCCGTTGAGGGCGTTGGCCGCCACGAGGTCGTCCTCGCCGGCGAGCTCGGGCAGCATCGCGGCCACCGACGGGCTGTAGACCACGTTGGACACAGCGGTCAGCGCGGCAATGAAAATCGCCACCCAGGCCGGCGCCGTCAGCGCGGCCGCCACGCACAGCGCCGCCTGAAAGACCATGCACAGCACGTCCGAGGTCACCATCACGCGCACCCGCTCGAAGCGCTCCGCGAGCACCCCGCCGTAGGTGCTGAACACGAGCGCGGGCAGGAACCTTCCGAGCCCGGCCGCCCCCACCCATCCCAGCGAATGCGTGCGGTCGAAGACGTACGCGAGCAGCGCGACGTTGTACGCCCATGACCCGCTCGCCGAGATCACGAGCCCGCCAAAGAGCAGGCGCAGGTCGCGGTGGCGCAGCGCGCCCCGGATCCCCTCTGTCCAGCGGGCGAGTCTGCTCACGCGACCGCCGCCGGCACGCTGGCGAGCAACTCGCTCGCGCGTCCCAGGAGCGGCGCGGCGCGCAGCGGCGTCAAAGTCGCCACCGTGTCCGCCAGGACCTGTGCGGCCTCTGCCTGTCTCCCCTGCCCGATCATCCATGCGGCCAAGCCAATCTGCGCGCGCGCGAGTGGATACGGATACCCGAGCCCTCGCAGGTCCTCCACCGCGGCCCGCAGCTCCGCCTCCACCTCGTCGTGCTCCTCCCGCGCCGCCGCCACGAGCCCGCGCCCGCGGTGGAGCTCAGCCCGCAGGAACGGCGAGATCCGACCGCGCGGCTCCACGTTCAGGAGTGCGACCAGCTCTGCCGCCACATCCACCTGGCCACCGGCGATAGCGGCCTCGAGCGTGTCGGGCCAGATCTGCCTCAGCGACTCATGCAGCGGACCCAGCGCCTCCATCGCGTCCCGCACCAGTGCCGTCCCGTCGTCGAGCAAGACCTCGAGACGTCCCTCGGAAAGAGCAACCGTGTTACGGGCGGCGAACGCGATGAAGCGGGTCTCGACGTTGTCGCCCGCCAGCCAGCCCATGAGCGTCGCGATGTGCTCCCCGGCCGGCTCCCCGCGCCAAGCCTTGAGACATGCGAGCCGTGCGTGGGCATCCTCCTGGTTCTCGGCCGAGCTGTTCATCAGCTCCTCGCCCAGGCGCTCGAGCTCCTCCCACCGCCCCGTGAAGAGGTGGCTGAGCATCAGGTTGCCCGTGCCGACGGCCCGGCCGTAGGAGTCGCCGATCCTGCGCGAAAGGGCGATCGCCTCCTCGATCCGTTCGATGCCCTCGGGAAGGTCTCGGGCCAGCTGGGTGTTGCCGATGTTGGACACCGCGGACGACTGAAGGTCCGTGAGACCGTTCCGCTCGGCGATGTCCGCCAGGACCGTCCAGAGGCCGATCGCCTCGTCGAAACGCGTGAGCTGCATGTACGACACGGCTCGGGCGTTCAGCGCGCGGCACAGTGGAATGGGCAAATCGAGCGCTTGGGCGGTGATCAGCGCGCGATCGAGGTACCCCGCGGCCTGCTCGTGACGCCCGGAGAAGCTGAGCGACGACCCGAGGGCAGCGCTCACCGAGGCCACCCCTGGGTCCAGTGGATCGCGCTCGAGGATCGCGAGCGCGGTCTGCGCCCGCTCGATCGCCTCCTCCACGTGACCGGAGCGCTGGAGCGCCACCACGATCAGCTCCGCGAGTCGCGCCGCCTCGGCCTCGTGTCCCGCGGCGGTGTAGGCGGCCGCGGCCGCGTCCAGGAGCTCGATCGCCGAGTCGTAGCGGCCGGCGAGCATCGCCATCCTGCCCGCGGCCTCGGTCAGCTCAGTGCGCTCGTCGTCCGAGCGGGCGAGCTCGAGCGCCGTCACGTACGCCCGCTCCGCCGCCTCGGGCGCTCCGACCGCCCCGGTGCGCTGCGCGGCGCGGCGCAGCGCCGACAGCGCCTCGGCCCGCAGCTCGTCCGCGTCGGGATCGCCCGCGGCCGCCCGGTAGGCGTCGAGCAGGTGCGAGGCGATCACCTCGGTCATCTCCTCGCCGTCGTTCGGGAACGTGCTCCGCAGGTGGTTGGCGGCGGCGATGTGCCGCGGCCGGCGCTCGCTCTTCGGGAGCATCTCGTAGGCGACTGTCCGCAGCAGGGTCTGGGCGAACGCGTACTGGCCCCGGTCTGGCGAGAGCGGATCTGCCCGCACCGCGAGCACCTGCTTGCGCACGAGCGACGCCAGGGTCTCCTCCAAGCGGTCCTCCGGCATGCCGGTGAGCGCCAGCGCCGCGTTGCGCGGGAAGCTGCCGCCGAACACCGCCATCGCCTTCACCAGCTCGCGCTCATCCGGGTCGAGGGCGTCGAGGCGCGCGGCGAGCAGGGAGCTGAGGGTGGCCGGCACGTCGAGGTCGCCGAGCTCGCCCACGGGCCGCAGGCGCCCGGCGCCGTCGTCCACCAGCACGCCGCGATCCAGCAGCGCGCGCACGGTCTCGAGCGCGTAGAGCGGGATGCCCTCCGCCTGGCTCGCGATGCGCTCCCCCGCGTCGGCGGGCAGGTCAGCCACGAGGCCGTCGAGCAGCTGCTCGACCGCGACGTCGCTCAGCGGCTCGAGGTAGAGCGGAGTCGCGCCGCGCCGCCCGGCGGGCCAGCCGGCCCGGCGCTCGGTGAGTTCGGGCCGTGCCAGGCCGAGGATGAAGATCGGGTGTTCCGCCGCCCACTCGAGCAGGTGGTCGATGAAGTCGACGAGCCCGTCGTCTGCCCAGTGGAGATCCTCGAAGGAGAGCACCACAGGGAGTTCGCCGGACAGGCGCTCGAAGAACAGTCGCCAGCCGGCGAACAACTCGTGACGGTCGAGGCCAGGCTGCGCGACGCCGATCAGCGCACCCAGGCGCGGCTCGAGGAAGTCGCGCTCGCCGGCGTCCTGGATCCACCGCTCGAGCCCGATCCTCAGCTTGTTGGCGGCCTCCTCGGGCGGCGATTCCTCCGGGATGCCGAGCCGCTGGCGCACCATCTCCGCGAGCGCGAAGTAGGCCACGCCGTCGCCGTAGGACAGGCAGCGCCCCGAATGCCAGAGCGTCGTGTCCGCGAGGCCGTCGACGTAGTTCTCGAACTCGGTGCGCAGGCGCGACTTGCCCACCCCCGGCGGGCCGCTCACCGCCACGAGGCGTGCGCTGCGGCGCTCCACGCCCGCGTGGAACAGCTCCTTGATCAGCCGCAGCTCGGAGTCGCGGCCCACGAACGGGGCGAGCAGGTCTCCCTGGGAGCGCGCCCCGGCCACGCCGGCCACCACGCGCTGCGCCCGCCACAGGCGGAGCGGCTCCTCCTTGCCCTTCACCCGGTGCTCGCCCGCGTCCACGTAGGCGATCGCGGCGGAGGTCACCTGGTGGGTCACGTCGTCCACGTAGACCGTCCCCGGCTCGGCCACCGACTGCACGCGGGCGGCGGTGTTCACGCGGTCACCCACGACCAGCGCCTCACCCGGCGAGCTCATGGAGGCCACCTGTCCGGTCACCACGCCGGCGCGGGCTCGCAGCTCCGGCGCGCCCACTTCCTCGCCGAACGCGCGCACGGCGCTCACGAGCTCGAGGCCGGCGCGCACGGCGCGCTCGGCGTCGTCCTCACGCGCCTGGGGCGCGCCCCAGACAGCCATCACAGCGTCGCCGATGAACTTCTCGATGGTGCCGCCGTAGCGGCCGACGATCGTGCGCGCGGTGTCGAAGTAGCGGCTGAGGAGCTCGCGAACGTCCTCCGCGTCGCGCGACTCGGAAAGCGAGGTGTACCCCACTAGGTCCACGAACAACATCGATACGAGGCGCAGCTCGCCCGCCACCGGGCGGGGTGCCGTGGGCACCGGCAGGTCTGACGCGCCAGTGCCCCTCAGCGGGTTGCCGCACTCCGCGCAGAACTTCTGCGAGGGGCCGTGAGGAGCGCCGCAGTTGGGGCAATGGGCCGCGAGCGGGGTGCCGCATTCGACGCAGAAACGCGCGCTATCGCCGTTCTCCGTTGAGCAGGAAGGACAGGTCACCTATGCGGACGGGGCCGGGCCACGATTAAGCCATAACGCACCGCTGTCACGCCCGCAAGGAAGCGGTTTGCCCGCTAACTGCCTTCGGCGAGGTCCGCGGTGCCCTCGAGGCGGCCGGCTTCGCCCGAGTTCTTCAGCTTGAGGAGCGTCTTCGACTCGATCTGGCGCACGCGCTCGCGCGTCACGCCCACCTGGGTGCCGATCTCCTCGAGCGTCATCGGGCCCTCGCCGGCGAGGCCGTAGCGCAGCTCGAGCACGCGCCGCTCGCGCCACGGGAGCGACTCGAGGGCGGCCTGCAGATCCGCCTCGCGGAGGCGGTTCGCGACGACCTCGAGCGGGCGGTCGATGCTGGAGTCCGGGATGAAGTCGGCGAGCGAGGCGTCGCCCTCCTCGGACCCGACGGGGGTCTCGAGCGAGACCGGCTCCTGGCCGACCTTCAGCGCCTCCTCCACGCGGGCGACGGGCATCTCGAGCTCGTCGGCGATCTCCTCCGGCGTGGGCTCGCGGCCGTGCTTCTGGAGCAGGGCACGCCGCACGCGGGCCACGCGGTTCATGCGCTCGACCATGTGCACGGGGATGCGGATCGTCCGCGACTGGTCGGCGAGCGCGCGCGTGATCGCCTGGCGGATCCACCAGGTCGCGTAGGTGGAGAACTTGAAGCCGCGGCGCCAGTCGAACTTCTCGACCGCGCGGATCAGCCCGAGGTTGCCCTCCTGGATCAGGTCGAGCAGGGTGAGGCCGCGGCCGGTGTAGCGCTTGGCGATCGAGACGACGAGGCGGAGGTTGGCCTCCACCAGCGCGTTCTTCGCGGACATGTCGTTGCGCTCGGCGCGGCGGGCGAGGCGCACCTCGTCCTCCCGCGTGAGCAGGCGCACCTTCCCGATCTTCTTGAGATAGAGACGGACGCTGTCTTCGGGACCGCCCTCGGGCGGCGCGACGGGAAGGCCGGATGTGACGACACCGCCCTCCTCGAACAGGTCAAAGACCTCGGCCTCGGCGGCGGGCTCGCGCTCGTCGTCCTCGCGCTCTTCGACCTCTTGGTCGCGCGCGACTTCGTTTTCGTGCGCTTCGCTCACGGCGTCTCTCCCATTACGTTGCCGATGGCCTCCCTCACGCTCTCGCGCTCGGAGAAAAGCTGCCTCTGCCTATCGAAGTCGTCACCCTGCCCTGCATGCCGTAGTTCGCGCTCGATTCTGCGTAGCTCCAACTGGAGAAAGCCCAGTCTCAAAGCGGGTTCTGAGGACGGCTCCTCGTCCGCAAGCATGACTACCTCGGTGATGGTAGCTGCGATCGCGGGATCGTCGGCAGGAAGCTGTGCAAGCGGATCCGCGAACTGGGCCACCAGGTGATCCCTCGTGAGTCGCAGCGCCTCGGATGACAGGTGACCGTCCGTGACCCTGGCGAGATATTCCCGCCCGATATCGCCCTGCGACAGGCACATCGAGAGAAAAGCGCGCTCGGAACGGGACGCGCCGTCGAGCAGCCGCTCGGGCCGGCGCTGCGGCTCGTTGCGCCTCTCTGGGTCCTGCGGCGCCCTGTTCGGGGCGGTTTGAAGGGAAATGTTCACTACCTCAGGGGCGAGATCCAACTTGTCCGCTACATAACGCACAAGGTGGTCGCGGGTTGCGGGGCTGTCCGCCGTGGCGATCAGGGGCCTCACGCTGTCGAAGGCCCGGTCTCTGCCACGAGGGCTCTGTAAGTCTGAATCGGCCAGTACGCGCCGAATTTGAAACTCGACGACGGACGAAGCGCTCCCAAGCAGCTCCGTAAAGGCCTCCGGGCCGCTTCCCGACACGAGTTCCGCGGGATCCGTGCCTTCCGGCATCTCCACCACCTGCAGCTCCACCTTCCGGTCCGCCGCCACCCGCGAGGCGCGCAGCATCGCCTCCTGCCCGGACGGGTCCGCATCGAGGGCGAGGAAGACGGAACTGGTCGTCTGGGAGAGCAGCGTCACCTGATCGGGTGTGATCGAGGTGCCCATGATCGCCACGGTCTCGCTCAGCCCAGCTTGATGTAGCGCTAGCACATCTGTGTACCCCTCGACCACAAGGATCCTACCCCTCTTGGCAGCGGGTCCCCGGGCGAGGTCGATTCCGAACAGCTGTCGCCGTTTCTCATACAGCTCGCCCTCGCGCGTATTGACGTACTTGGGCTGCTGCTCGGCCCGCACCGCGCGCGCCCCAAAGCCGACCACGCGCCCGCGCGAGTCCGCCAGCGGGAACATGATCCGGGCGCGGAAGCTGTCGTAGAAGCCGCTCCCGCCGCGGCCTCGCTGCCCGAGACCCGCTGCCGCGATCTCCTCGCGCGTGAAGCCGTCGCGCTGGGCCGCCACGGTGACCTTGTCCCACGCGCTCGGCGCGTATCCCACGCGGAAGTCGCGCAGCACCTGCTCCTCGAGCCCGCGCCCCGCCATGTAGTCACGCGCGACCGCGGCCTCCTTCGAGTCCCACAGGTAGCGCGTGTAGTAGTCCGTCGCCCGCTGCACGAGCTTGAGCAGCCGCTCGCGGCGCTCCCGCCGGCGCTCGGCCGCCGGGTCCTCCTGCTCGCGCTTCAGCTCCACGTTGTAGCGCTCGGCGAGCGCCTCCACCGCCTGCTTGAAGTCGAGCCCCTCCACCTCCTGCACGAAGCGGATCGAATCCCCCGACGCCCCGCAGCCGAAGCAGTGGTAGAGCTTGTGCTCGGCGTTCACCGAGAACGACGGCGTGCGCTCCTCGTGGAACGGGCAGATGCCCGTGAAGCGCGTGCCCACCCGCCTCAGGTCCGTCCGCGCGCCCACAAGCTCGACCATGTCGACGGTGTCTTTGACCTTGTCGATGCTGTCTTTTGTGTAGAGGGACAAGGCCGCTATGCGCGTTGACCGTTGACCGTTGACCGTTGACCGTTCGGCCCCGGCACTGCGCACTGCGCACTGCGCACTCCGCACCTAGACCCCATGCGGCACCGCCAGCTCCGTGAACACCCTGACGGCGAAGCGGTCCGTCATTCCCGCGATGTAGTCCGTCACGCGGTCGGCCTCTGAGGCGTCCGCGGTGGCCGGCGGGGGCGGGTTCTCCACGAGGTGGTCGAACAGCGCGCGCAGCATCCGCTCGATGCGCGGGGCCTCGCGCTGGGCGGCCGGCGCCAGGTAGACGTGCTCGAACATGAACGTGCGCAGGCGGTCCATCGCGCCGCCCACCTCGTCGCTCTGCACGATGTCGCCGGCTTCGGCGGAGCGCTCCACGAGGTCACGGACGAGCGTGTCGATGCGCTTCGAGCCCGTGTCGCCGAGCTGCTCGATCTCCGCGAGCGGCAGCTCCTCCGTGTGCAGCGAGCCGGCCCGCAGGGCGTCGTCGATGTCGTGGTTGATGTAGGCGATGCGGTCGACCAGTCGCACGATCCGCCCCTCGAGCGCGGCGGGCATGCCCTCGCCCGTGTGGTTGAGGATCCCGTCGCGCACCTGCTCGGTGAGGTTGAGTCCGTGGCCGTCGCGCTCCAGCCGCTCGACCACGCGCAGCGAGTGCATGTTGTGGCGGAAGCGCAGCCCGTAGCGCTCGCGCAGGCAGGCGTCGAGCACCTCCTCGCCGATGTGCCCGAACGGCGCGTGCCCGAGGTCGTGTCCGAGGCCGATGGCCTCGGTGAGGTCCTCGTTCAGCCCGAGAGCGCGCGCGACCGTGCGCGCGATGCCCGTGGTCTCGATCGTGTGCGTGAGCCGGGTGCGGAAGTGGTCGCCCTCGGGCGCGATGTACACCTGCGTCTTGTGCTTGAGGCGGCGGAACGCCTTGCAGTGCACGATGCGGTCGCGGTCGCGCTGGAACGGCGTGCGCACCGGCGAATCGTCCTCCGGCACAGCCCGCCGGGCCGGGTACGAGCGCTGGGCGAGCGGCGAGAGGAACTCCTCCTCGATCGCCGCGATTCGCTCGCGGAATGCCAGGGCGCTCGTACCGGTGGGCGTCACGAAGCGATTCTGGCACGAGGAGCGGGCGCATCCCGGGCCCGCCCCGGCCTCACTTCTGCTCGCCCTTGCGCTTCTGCCTCCATTCGCTGACCTTGAACCAGACCACGAGCAGCACCACCGGCCCGAGGTATATCGGCAGCTCCACGAGCACGTGCCCCGCGTGGGCGAGCGGCGGGGTCACGTGTTCACCGCCGACAGCAGCCACAGGCCGAGGCTCGTGAAGCCCACCATCACGACGAGCATCCAGTACTGCGAGCGCACGGCGTCGCGCACGTCGCGGTACATGTCGACCGCGCGGTCGTGTGCGAGCACGAGGCCCGACACGTGGCCGATCACGAGCGCCGCCACCTGCACGTACCAGATGCCCGACGCCGAGATCAGGTTGTAGTTGATGCCGGTGCGCGCGGTGCCGAACAGGTCGGAGCCGTGCCCGAGCGGGTCCGAGATCAGGTGCGCCATCGCCTGGCCCTGGAACGCGAGCAGCGAGAAGTAGTGCGCGAGCGCGTAGGCGAACGCGATCGGTATCAGCGTGTGGGCGAACTTGCCCGCCAGCTCATCGGGCGTGTGGCCCTCTCCCACCTCGCTCATGCCGCCCACGCCGAGCCGGTAGAAGCTCGCCACGATCCCCACGCACACGAGCAGGCCGACCGTGCCGGCCCACTGGTCGCCCTTCACGCCGCCCGCCCCGAGGTGCTGGAAGAGCGAGATGAGATGCGGCCGGATCGAGGTCCAGAGCGGGCCGTTCTCGGCACCGTCGAAGGTCGTCGAGCCGATCGCGACGCAGAGCAGCGGGATCGTGCCCGCCCACAGCTCGAGCTGCGGGGCCCCCGCCAGCGGCGGCCGCGCGTACACCACGCCCTCGCGGCGCTCGAGCGGCGCCAGCCGCGCGAACAGCCCGAAGTACACGCCGAACGGATCCGCCCGCTCGCTCCAGGTCTCGATGCCGTAGAGCGCCATGCCCACGAGCATCACGACCATGTAGGCGAGCACCATGATCGCGAGCGTCGACGGGTCGTCCTTGTTGACGTAGGTCAGCTCGACCCAGGCGAAGAAGAGGATCCCGATCGCGGCCGGCCAGCGGCCGAGCCACTCCGGATACTCGAGCGCCGCCGGCGGCTCGCCGCTCGACATCTTGCGCGACAGCCACGACGCCGCGCGCGCGACCGAGCGCCACGGGCTGATCACGCGCCAGACGTTGCCGAACAGCGCGCTGGCCACCACCAGGCCGACCCAGAACACCACGTAGATCACCGTCGGCGCGAGGTTGCCGAGCGCGTCCTGCACACCCACGAGCCCGGCGTACACGGTCGCGCCGAACGCGACCAGCCCGAGCACGCTCACCACGAAGTCGATCGCGACCGGGATGCGGAACAGGCGCCTGCGCGGCACGTTGCGCTGAAGCCGCGGATTCGGCCACAGCGCGGCGAGCGCCGCGAACGACACGATCAGGATGAGCGCCGCCGCCCAGCCGAAGAGCCAGACCGGGATCGGCAGGTCCGTGCGCGCCACGATGCCGTGCGCCGAGGCCGGCGGCGGGAACAATGCTCCCGCCGCCGGTCCCGAGAGCAGGGCGGCGACGAGTGCTCGCCTTGGTGCCGCCCAACCCCTCATTGATTCACCTGGAGCGACGCGATCTGCTCGCTCCGGCTCTCCAGCTCGATCACGAAGATGCCGTCGATCGTCGCCGGGAAATCAAACGACACGCTGCCGCCCTTCTTCACGTCCTTGTGGAAGTTGTAGCCG
>DASXCV010000112.1:0-13082 GCA_036491015.1 Thermoleophilaceae bacterium
TCGTGGGCTGGCCCTTGCCCACGGCTGACGAGGAGGCAATGGACCCGGACGGTGCGGACGGAGCGTACGACGAGGCTGCTGCGACACTCCGGGAGCTAAGTCGTGATCCCGCTCGCTTTGCGCTCCTCCACAAAGAGAACACGTCATACGGATTTCGGCGGAATCTGCTCGGCTTGCGTCCCTGGGGCCGGGCGATCGCGTGCGTCACCCTTGTGGCCGCTGCCATCACCGGCCTGGTCTCGAATGCGAGCGCATCGAGTCGGATCAGTGCCGCGATAGTCCCCGGCGTCTGGTCGATCCTCGCGCTTGCGATGTATGCGCGAGTGGTCAAGCCAGCGTGGGTTGAGTCGGCAGCCAACGAGTACGCCAGAAGGCTTCTGGGGGCGGTTGAACTTCTAGTACGAGATGGCAGTTCTCAGCGGGGCTAGACGAGCGTCTGGGGTTTCGCCCCTGCACCCCAATCCCCAAGCGCGCGCGATCGAACATCGAGCCCGGGCCCCGCGCTGTTGCTTTCGCGTGAAAGCGATAGTCGAATGGTTCCGCCGGCTTCCGCTTGAGGAATCGGGCTTCGCTTGCATCGACGCGCAGCGGCTGCCCCTTTGACTGTCCCATCCCGCCGCCAAGTCGGTTAAATTGGCTCTACCAAGCGCGAACTAGAGCGATCCTGGGTCGTCTCCAAAACCAGAAGTCGAGGGTTCGAGTCCTTCCTGCCCCGTTTTTCTCGAATGCTGTTGAGCCCGGGCCGGCCCGCCATCCGGCCGCCCTACTGGAGGTAGCGCTCGACAGTGTCCTCGTCGCGGGCCTGGGCCGAGTCCGGGTCGGCGCCGGCGTCCCTGAGCGCGCGGCGCTGGCGCAGCAGGTCCCAGCAGCGGTCGAGCTCGACCTCGACGGCGCTCAGCCGGTCGCGGTCTGCCGCCAGCGCGTTGTCGTCAGGGCTGTCCGCCTGCTCGCGATCGCGGAGCTGGTGCTCCTCAGTCACGAGTCTTTCGATCCGGGCGGCAATGCTCTCGTCGCTCATGGGCGCAATGCTACGCCATGGGCATCGAGCAGCTCGAAACCACGAGGTCGCGTTGGCAGCGACCCATTTTCTGGCGCGTCACCAATCTGACGTACCGAATTGACCACTCAAGGGTGGTCGCGTTTTGTCCGAAAAGGACCAAGTGGCCCTGAAGCGCTTCGTCCCTCACCGGGGCGGCCTGGTTGTCACGTTCGGCGTGTCGGCCCTGGTCGCAACGGTGATCGTCGGTCTCGCGATGCGGCATTTCGCCGCCACCACGGTGCGCGAGCGCGCGGTCGACGACGCCCACCAGGCGGCGCAGCAGCTCACCTTCCAGATCCAGAGCGAGGTGTCCGCGGACCCGCGCTTCCACCAGGATCCGCGCCGCTCACTCAAGCGGATCGTGCGCAAGGCCCTCGCGGCCGGCTACGGCCCCACGAGCCCGACCCAGGTGTCGATTGCCGGCCCGGTGAACATCTCGGTGAGCGCGCCGCGCGCGCCTCATACCCAGCACGTGCTGACCTTCCGCGTGCCCGTCCGCCTCAGTCGTGGCGCCGGGGGCATAGGCATCGTGGACGCGTCGGTGCCGTACGACCGGGTGATGGCGAGCGCCGGCACCGCGCTCACGCGGCTCGACCTCACGCTTGCGGGCTGCCTCGGGCTGCTCTATCTCGCTTCCCTCCTGCTGGCGCACCGCGCGGCGGCCAAGATCGCCAACGAGCTCGTCGAGCGCGAGCACCGCGCCCGCCGCGACCCCCTCACCTCGTTGCCCACGCGCGAGCAGCTGCACGACATGGTGCACGCCGCGATCGTCGACTCGAAGCGCAAGAAGCAGAAGGTCGCGCTGATGCTCATGGACCTGAACCGGTTCAAGGAGATCAACGACACGCTCGGGCACCACACCGGCGACCGCGTGCTCCAGCAGCTCGCCTCGCGCCTGCGGAAGGTGCTGCGCGACTCGGAGACAGTCGCGCGGCTGGGCGGCGACGAGTTCGCGATCCTGCTGCCCTCGGTTACCGACAAGGGCCAGGTGACGGCGGTCGCGCAGCGGATCCTCAAGTCCCTCGAGGAGCCGTTCGTGGCCGCCGGCCTCGCCCTCGACGTCGACGCCAGCATCGGCATCGCGCTCTACCCCGATCACGGCGATCGCGTGGCCAAGCTGCTGCGCGCCGCCGATGTGGCGATGTATCTCGGCAAGGAGTCGCTCAGCGGCTACACGTTCTTCACCCACGGAAACGACCCCGGGGAGGACGGCGGCAAGCGGCTGGCCCTGATCGGCGAGCTGCGCAGCGCGCTCGAAAGCGGTCAGCTCGTCCTCTACTACCAGCCGAAGATCGAGCTGGCGACCGGCCTCGTGAAGGGCGTCGAGGCGCTCGTGCGCTGGGAGCATCCGCGCGGCGGGCTGCTCGCGCCGGACGAGTTCATCCCGCTGCTCGAGCAGTCGAGCCTCTTGCGGCGCTTCACGCTCTACATCGTCGAGACGGCGCTGCACGACTGCAGCGGCTGGCGGCGCGCCGGGTTCGACGTGACCGTCGCGGTGAACCTGTCGATGCGCAACCTGCTCGACTCGCAGCTGCCGGGCGACCTGCGCAAGCTGATCCACAAGAGCCCGAACCTCAAGTCGGACGCGCTCGAGCTCGAGATCACCGAGAGCATGATCATGTCCGACCCCGAGCGCATCTTCCGCGTCTGCATGGCGCTGCGCGACCTCGGCTTCCTGCTCACCGTCGACGACTTCGGCACCGGCTACTCGTCGCTCGCGTACCTCCACCGGCTGCCGGTGAGCTCGCTGAAGATCGACAAGTCCTTCATCGGCGCGATGGGAGCGGACAACCCGGACAGCGAGATCATCGTCCGCTCGACCCTCGATCTGGCCCACAACCTCGGGCTGGCGGTGGTAGCCGAGGGCGTGGAGACGCCGCAGGTGTACGACACGCTCGCAAGCCTCGGCTGCGGCCACGCGCAGGGCTACTTCATCAGCCGCCCGATGCCGAACGAGGCGCTCGTGGAGTGGCTCGGGCAGCACCAGCCGGCCGCGACGCAGCTGCCCGACCCGGGCCCCCCGGCGGCGCCGGCGCTCTCGCCGGTGCGCGCTTAGCTCGGGCGTTTACAGCGGCAATAACGGCGGCCCGTTCGGCAAGCAATCCCATCTAGGTGTTGCCAGGCAACAGTTAGATGACACAGCGCGGTGCTCGCGCCTGCCTAGCGGATCGCGCGCGCCAGCGTCATTACCGCCCGCACGTGCTTGCGCACCTGCGCGGCGCTGAGGCTTCCGGCCGGCAGCTCCACGGTGAGCGCCGCGCTCTCGCGCAGGTGGTGGTCCTGCCAGAGCGTCGATGTGCCGGGCAGCGAAGCGTGGTGGTAGAGGCGCATCCCGGCCGCGCGCGCGTAGATCTGGCCGTCGCGCGTGCCGGGATTGCCGAACGCCCAGACCAGGTTCATGTGCTGGTGGAACCAGATCGTCACGGCCGGGTGGATGCGCAGGATCAGGTTGCGGGCCACGCGGGTCTCGCGCTCGGAGAACGGCCGCGGGCCGCCGTAGTAGGTGTCGAACGGGCGCCCGCCACCGTGCCAGGCCACCGGCCAGTTGCGGTTGAGGTCCACGCCGCGGGCGTCCTGGCGCGTGTTGTGCACCGCGCCGTCGGGGTTGATGGTGGGGACGATCCAGAGGTCGGCGGGCCCGCCGTGGATGCGCCGGAGCACGCTTGCGACCGGCAGTCCCGCGCGCTCGTTCCCGTGGATCACGCCGACCACGAGGATGCGCACGCCAGAGGGATTGCCCGCTCGGTAGACGGCGATCGGCCGCCCCTGCGCCGAGTGTCCGATCCGCCGGCCCGGCGCGGACGCCGCCGCCGGCAGGCCGCCGAACAGCGCCGTCGCGATCAGGGCAATGACGGTTCGCGTCATCCACCCCAACCTACGCGGTTAGGCTGAGCTTCGATGAGCCATTCCACCACGGTCGACCAGGTGCTGAAGCGCCTCGAGACGCTCGACAAGGAGCTGCCGGACACCGACGGCGTGAAGTGGTTCAACAAGCTGTACCTGGAGGTGACCCAGCAGGTGGCGGCGGTGGCGCCCACGATGAAGCAGGAGGCGCCCGGCTTCCTGCCGGCGCTCGACGTGTTCTTCGGCAACCGCTACTTCGACGCCTTCGACGCCGCCGCCCACCACAGGCAACTGCCGGGCGACTACCCGTTCCATGCCTGGAAGCCGCTGTTCGCCGCCCGGCACGACAAGGAGATCGCGCCGGTGCAGTTCGCGCTGGCGGGCATGAACGCGCATATCAACCACGACCTCGCCATCGGCGTGTGCGACACCTGCGCCTCGCGCGGCAGCACGCCCGGCGATCCCGAGCACAAGGACTACGACTCCGTGAACGGGCTGATCTCCAAGGTCGAGCAGCAGATGAAGGCCTGGCTGATGACAGGGCTGCTCAAGGAGCTCGACGAGACCTTCAACCCGGTCGACGACATCGTGGCCGTGTGGGACGTCGAGCGTGCGCGCGACGCCGCCTGGATCCGCGCCCAGGTGATCTGGTCGCTGCGCGACGCGCCGTCACTGCAGCGGGACTACGAGGCGGTGAACGACCGCGCGACCGGGCTGGCCGGCCGCGCGCTGCTCATCCCCGTAGGGCTGCGTTCCTGATCGCCCAGTCGAGCGCGTAGTCGGCCACGTCCTCCCAGCCGTCCTGCCCGACGGTGTAGTGGGAGCGCTCGGGGTACTCCTTCAGCTCGGTCGGCGCGCCCGACTTCTCCTGGATCTTGTAGGAGGCGCGCACCGTGGAGGCGGGCACGGTGTGGTCCTTGCCGCCGCCGAGCAGCAGGAGCGGGGCGCGGCTCGAGTTGTGGCGGTTCACCTTCGTGACCGCGTTGGGGTTGAAGTTGGCGAGCCCCGCCTGGAACAGCGGCCGGCCCGGACCGGGCACCGCGAGGCGGTCGTACACCTGCTTCGAGTCCTCCGCGCTGAGCGTGTTCGTGAAGCCGTAGTGGAACTGCTCGGGCGTGAGCGTGACCGGGCGCCTGCGGTTGGCCGGGTTCTTGAGCGCCACCCAGGCCACCTTCAGCTGCGAGTAGGGGAGGCCGAGCACGCCCTTGATCGGCGCCGGGTGCACGGCCACGCCGGCGGCCCCGAGGCCGCGGTCGAGCAGCAGCTGCGTGACGAGGCCGCCGAACGAGTGGCCGATGATCAGCGGCGGCGTGTCGAGGTCGCGGATCGCGCGGTCGTAGTGGTCGGTGATCTCCTTCACGCCCAGGCGCTCGTAGCGCTTGGGGTTGGCGCGCACCTCCTCGACGCTCCCCTCGAACCCGGGCCACGCGGGTGCGAGTACCTTGTGACCGCGCGATTCGAAGCGCTGTTGCCAGCCCTCCCAGGAGAGCGGCGTGAGCCACAGTCCGTGGATCAGGACGATGGTGTGCTGGGGCGGCGGGGGCGCGGTCTCGGGCGTGTCCGTAGGCATCGCTAGGCCTCCGATCGGGAATGTGACGACGCGAGGGCAGTCGCGTCCGGATCCTGACTGCTAATCCGAGATTAGCGACTGAAGAAGAACCTAAGAACGCCCACAGTCCACGGCGCTACTGTCGGCCGCGGGCGGCCGCGCTTGCGCGGTCAGGGCACCTGGAAGTAACGAGCGAAAAATATGATCGCCAACCCGCCCAGCGCCTCCGAAACGGTGCGAGCACCTTCTGTGACAACGCGTCTGCGGGCGGGCGTTCCGTCCGTCGCCGAACTGGGCCTGGTGCTGGTCGCCGCGGCGCTCACCGCGTGGTTCGTGCACCTCTTCCTGGTAGCCACGAACTTCAACCCGCTGAGCGAGGTGGCCACCGGCCTCGGCCCGCTCTGGGCGGCGGCGATGATCGCCATCGCGGTGGGCGCGCAGCTCGTGCAGCGCATGAGCGCGGCCGCTCATCAGCTGCGCGCGCGGATGACCGTGTCGGTGCTGGCGGGGGTGGCCACCGGCCTCGTCACGCTGCCGCTCACGGCGGGCCTGCGCGGCACCGACCAGCCGCTCAACACGATCCTCGGCGGCGACATGGCGTTCCGCACCGAGTACGTGACGCGCTTCGCGTCCACCTGGCACCTCGACGACTACACGTTCAAGGGCCTGCACGCCTTCTACCCGCCGGCCTGGTTCTGGGTGGCGGGCCGCACGGCGCACGTCCTCGGCCTCCACGAGCCGTGGCACATCATGAAGCCGTTCACGATCCTCACGATCGGCGGAGCGCTGTTCGTGGCCTACATCCTGTGGCGGATGACGCTGTCGCCGGCCGGCGCGCTGTCGGCGGCGATCGGCTCGTCGCTCGTGCTCGACTCGCAGGTGGGGCCGCTCAAGTTCGCCACGCAGGCCTGGTACTCGCCGTACTCCTGCTTCGTGGCCGTGACTGGCGCCGCCTGGCTGGCGGCCACGCTCATGAGCCTGCGAATGCCCGCCCGCCCCGCGAAGACGCGGCTGGTGTTCCTCGGCCTCGTGGGCGCGGTGCTCGCGCTCACCTACTACCTGCTGTTCGTGATCCTGGCCGTCGTGCTGCTCGTGCTCGCGATCGTGCCGAGGGAGAACCGCGCGGCCACCACCCGACGTGCGGGGATGCTGTTCCTCGGCATCGGCGCGCTCACGGCGGTGTTCTGGATCCCGCTGCTGAAGGCGCTCGCCCACGGCGGGGCGTCGCAGGGCGGGTTCGTGCGGCCGGACTTCCTGCGCGTGTTCGTGGGCATCGGGCGGCCGATCGGCCTGACCGTGCTCGTGCTCGTGGTGGTGGGCGCGCTCGCGCTCACGATCTCCTCGCCCGCGAGCCAGGCGGTGGCCGGGCTGCTCGTGGGCTGCGTCGGCTACCAGCTCGTGTCCGTGGCCACGCTCGTGTTCGCGGACAACCAGCTCCAGCCGCACCGCGCGGTCACGATGATGTGGGCCACGTTCGGCGCCGCCGTGCCGGTGGCGATCGAGGCCTTCAACCCGAAGGTCGGCTTAGGCAGGATGCTGCAACCCCCACTCCCGCGCGTGTTCGGCCTGCTCGCCGCGGTGGTGGCGGTGCCGGCGGTGTTCATCCTCGGCTCGACGCAGGCGTCCGACCTCGCGTCCGGGCCCTTCTCGCGCGAGGCCCACGAGCGGCCGCCGCTCGCGCAGTCGCGCCAGATCTCGAACTTCATCACCCAGAGCACGGGGAAGCGGCCGAATCAGCTCACGATCCTGTCGGGCGACCACGGGGTGCTCGTGATCAAGCCGTACTTCGGCTTCCTGCCGCTGCGCGCGCGCTACGCGCACCCCGACGCGCACCTCGCGCAGCGCATCGCGCTGCTGCGCGCGGCCGCGCGCTGCCCGGGCCCCAAGTGCACCGCCGACACGCTCGAGCACTCGAAGTTCGGCCAGCTCGACGCGCTCGTGCTGGCGCGCAACCTGGGCTTCCTGCGGATCGACACCGAGGAGGACACCTTCCCGGAGCCCACGCCGATCTCGATCGACTTCCGGCCCCAGCAGTTCGGGCCGGGCTACTGGATGAGGCGGAGGGTCGGCGGCTACGTGGTGCTCGTGCACCGCTAATCGTCGCCCGGCACCGCGCCGGAGCCCGCGATCCGGTCGTGGCGCGGCGTGGGCATCGCCGAGTCGCGGCCCTTGATCGACTTCCAGATCGCCTGGTTGAGGGCCACGTCGGGCGCGTCGTCGGCGTCCTTCAGGTCCCAGGTCGCGGCCGCCGCGGCCATCGGCGCGCTGGTGGAGTTGACGGCGAACGGCCCGCCGCCGAAGGGCGTGACCGACGGCGCGAGCGCGCTGTACGGCGCGAAGTTGGGCTTGTTCGTGAACGCCGACCACATGGACGGCGCGCGGGCGTCCACGATGCTCATCGGCGGCATGCCGAGCAGCCGCTCGAGCAGGGCGGTGAGCGAGGCGGTGTCGTACTGGTTCGAGTCCACCCTGCCGGTGGACGTGTACGGGCTGACCACGTAGCCGAGCGTGCGGTGGGCGTCCACGTGGTCGGGGCCGTCCTGCGAGTCGTCCTCGGTCACGAGGATCGCGGTATTGCCCCAGTAGGAGCTGTGCGAGACGGCGTCCACGAGCCGGCCGAGCGACAGGTCGTTGTCGGCCATGTACGCCTCGGGCGTCGGGCTGCCGGCGCGCGTGCCGGCCGTGTGGTCGTTCGGCAGTCGCACCATCTCGAGCCTGGGGAGCGGGTCGGTCGGCGGCTTGAGCGGCGCCAGCGGCTTCAGCTTGCGGCGCTTCTTCGGCGGCAGGTGCGCGCGGCGGCTCAGCTCGCGCCTGCGCTGTGTCTGCTGGCGCTTGAAGCGGGCGAGCGAGCGGATGTGCTCTGAGTTCATCTGCGTGAACTCGCGCTGCCACTCGCCCTCGCGCTCCTGATCCGAGCAGGTGAGGTTGAAGCCCGGGAAGCGGCGGTCCACGTGGTCCCCGAAGCGCGGGCTGAGGTGAGTGGCGATCGTGGTGTTGCCGCGGCCTACGCAGGCGTTGGGCGACTGGGTGAACTCGCCGTAGATCCGGTATGAGACGCCGTGCCGGTAGGCGTCGTCCCAGATGTAGCCCGCCGTGGGCGAGGCTGCTGAGCGCGGCACGCTCGAGTCGAACGCCAGCGGCTCGCTCGCGAACACGCGGTTGGGGTTCACGGCCTCGAAGTCGTAGGCGCGCTGGTCGCTGCGCTCGCCCTGCGTGTAGACGAACGGCCACAGCTTCTCCACGTAGTCGGTCGCGCCCGCGTGCGTGATCCAGTTGTGGCCGTCCGCGGACACCTGCGCGTCCGCGTAGAAGTTGTCGAAGTCGGTGAAGCGGCTCGCCAGCGCGTGGTGGTTGGGGGCGGACGACGAGTTGAAGAGCGTCAGCGTCGGGTCCCCGTTGCCCTTGCCGAGATCGCCCAGCACCTGGTCGTATGTGCGGTTCTCCTTGACCACGTAGATCACGTGCTTGATGTGCTTCTTCAGGAAGGCGGGCTCGCGCGCGGGCTTGGCCTTCACGCGGTCGTAGCCGCGCACCGCGCCGGTGTAGGCCTTGAGCTGTGGCGCGGTCGGCACCGGGATGATGTCGAGCGAGCCCTTCACCATCGACTTCACGGACTCGGTGTCCTGGTGGATGTTCGGGTCGACCGTGTCCGCGCACTGCGGCAGCGGGCTGCGCGGGCCGCACGGGTTGGGGCCGCTCGCCGTGCCGTTGAGGTTCGTCACCACGAGCCTCGTGCCGTCGGGCGTGATGTCGACGTCCGTCGGATACCAGGCGGTGGGGATGAAGCCGCGTACCTTGCGGCTGCTCACGTCGATCACCTCGACCGCGTTCTCGCCGGCGAGCGCCACATACAGCGTGCGCCCGTCGGGGCTCACGGTGAGGCCGTCGGGCGTGGCGCCCACCGGGTTGCCGCGCGAGATCCCCACATGGATCGTGGCCGCCAGCCGGTCGCGCTTCGTGTCGATCACGGACACCGTGTCGCTGTTGGCGTCCGACACGTACATCTGGTCGCGCGCCGGGTTGGCCGCGATCGCGTCCGGGTGGTCGGCCTGCTGGGGATCCGACAGCGGCGAGAGCAGGATGTCGTACTTCTTCTGCTGCGTGGCGGTGTCGATCACCGACACCGAGCGGCCGATCCAGTTGGTCACGTACGCCTTGCGGCCGGTGCGGTCGAACGCGATTGCGAGCGGCTCGCGGTGGATTCCGAGGTCGATGATCCCTGTGACCGAGTTGGTGGCGGGGTCGATCACCGTCACCTGGTGGCCGGGCGGGTTGTCCTGGCTCGCCGGGCCCGCCTGGTTGTTGGCCACGTAGATGCGGTCGCCGATCGGCGTGTGCCCGTAGGCGAGGCCGGCGGGCCACCATGGCGCCGGGATCTCGGCCGTGGGGGTGAGCGTGTCGCCGTTCACGCTGTAGGCGTGCACCACGTTCTCGCCGCCGCCCGACACCCAGGCGTGCGTGCCATCGGGGGAGAAGACCACGCCGAAGAACACGGACTCGCCTAGCTTGCCGTCGTAGCCGATCGAGCTGGTGCGGCCGCCCGCGGCGAGGTCGAACAGATCCGCGCTCTGGAAGCGCGAGGCGCCGCTCGAGGCGGACAGCGCGAGCTGCCCGTTTGGCGAGAGCGCCGTGCCGAGCGGCGCCTGGAAGCCGGACACCGCCGGGTCCACGAGCAGCTGGGTGCCGACGGGGTTGACGATCCAGCCGGCCGGCGTGCGCACCACCGCGCCCGCCGCCGCGGGCAGCACCAGCAGCGCCAGCGCCGCCGCGGCCGCCAGGTTCCTGAGTCGCGAGGCCAACCTCCCTGGAACACGGGCGCGCGCGGGAGTTGCGCTCACCCGCCTACCACCGCGGGCACGTCGTCGACGATCAGACAGTCGACCTTGGCGGCCACGAGCTGCTCCCGCTGCTCGGCGTCCGGGCACCAGCCCACCACCTGCAGGCCCGCCTCGTGCGCGACGCGGATCGAGGCCGCCAGCTCCTCGGGCTCGAGCTGCAGCGACTGCACGTGCGGCGCCACCACGTCCATGCCCAGATGCACAGCCGCGGGTACCGCCTTGCGCAGCGGGAAGCGGATCCAGGTGAGCAGGCCGACGGGTATGCGTGGGGCGCGCTCGCGGACGATCAGCGGGGCGGAGGGGTCGAAGCTCGTGGCGAGCAGTGGGCGCGGGCTCGCCTTGGCCGCGAGGTCGGCCGTGAGCGCGGCGGTGGTCTCCTCGCGCGGCACCTGAGCGTCGGCCAGCGCGGTCTTGATCTCGAGGTTCACGCCGATCTCCGGCGGCAGCTCCTCGAGCAGCTCCTCGATCGCCATCAGCCCGAGCTCCGCGGCGGGCAGGGCCTCGATCGGGTCGTGGGATGCCACGAGCACGCCATCGCCCGCACGGCGCACGTCGACCTCCACCCACCGAATGCCGGCCGCCACGGCCGCGCGGAAGGAGCCGAGCGTGTTCTCCCGCTGGCCTCCTACTACTCCTCTGCCGCTGCCGCGGTGGCCGCACAGCACTGGGACGTCGTCGAACACACGGGCCGGCGGCTGCACCATCGAGTAGCTTGCCACGCTGTGTCGACGCCTGCGATCAGCCTGGTTTTGGTGGTGCATCGCGAGCAGGGCTGGCTGCCCGAGCTCGCCGCATCGCTGCTCGGGCAACCGCTCGGCGAGTTCGAGCTCGTCGCGATCGACGACGCCTCGCCGGACCACGCGCCCGAGCTGCTCGACGAGCTGGCGGAGCGCGACCCGCGCGTGCGCGTGAAGCACCTGTCCGAGCGGGTCGGCCGCGGTGAGGCGCGCAACGCAGGGCTCGACATGGCCGAGGGCGAGTACGTCTGGTTCGTGGAGACGACCGACCTGGTGCGCGCACTGGCGGCGCCCGCCGATGTCGACTTTCAGCTCATCCCGTGGTCGCGCCTCGGCGTGCTCGGCGAGGAGCGTCCCGGCACGCCGCCCGATCCGAAGGGCGGCGACGCGGTGCGGGTCTGGGAGAAGCTCTTCCGGCGCTCGCTGCTCGACGGCCTGCGCTTCGGCCCGGGCATGGGCAGCGAGCTGACCGTGACCTGGCCGGCGTTCTTCCGGGCGCAGTCGATCACGCCGTATGAGGGCGCGCACTACGTGCGCCGCCGCCCGCCCAACGCGGAGCCCGAGCGGGGCAGCCCGTTCGACGTGTTCGCCCAGTACGAGTCGGTCTTCGAGCACGCCGCCGGTGCGCCGCCCGACCGCTGCCCGATGCTGCTCGGGGCGATGCTGCGGCACGAGCTGTCGCTGCTCGGCACGAGCGTGCCCGCCGGCGAGCGCCGCCAGTTCTTCGAGCGCATGCATGAGGCCTACACCCGCCATCGGCGCGGCGACGAGCCGCCGCTCGGGTCGCGCGCCCTCGAGCTGCGCGCCCGCATCGTGGAGCGCGGCGACTGGCGCGCCTACCAGGCGCTCGAGCGCTCGCTCGGCCTGCGCAAGGAGCTGACGCCCCAGCGCGCGCGCCGCGCGGCGGGCACGCTCAAGCGCGTGCTCCGGCCGCCCGGCCGCAGCGATCGCCAGCGCTACTACCGCCAGCGCCGGCGCGAGCCGCTCGACCCGCAGCTCGCCGTGTTCGCCGCCTACTGGTTCCGCGGCTACTCCTGCAACCCGCGCGCGATCTACGAGCGGGCGCGCGAGCTGGCGCCGGACGTGCACGGGGTATGGGTGGTGAACACCGACGGCGCCGTGAACGTGCCCGACGGCGTGGACTACGTGATGGGCGGCTCGCCCGAGTACTTCGACCTGATCGCGCGCGCGTCGTGGTTCGTGAACAACGTGAACTTCCCGAACAACGTGGTCAAGCGCGAGGGCCAGGTGCACGTGATGACCCACCACGGCACGCCGCTCAAGCACATGGGGCTCGACCTGCGCGAGACGCCCGACGGCGGCGAGCGCAGCGGCCTGCCCGGCCTGCTCAGGCGCTGCGCGCGCTGGGACTACAGCGTTTCCCAGAACGCCTTCACCACGCCGATCTGGGAGCGCGTGTATCCGACTCGCTACGAGTCGCTCGAGGTGGGCTACCCGCGCAACGACGTGCTCGCGAACGCGACGGAGGACGAGGTGGCGCGCGTGCGCGAGGCGCTCGGGATCGAGCCGGGGCGCAAGACGGTGCTCTACGCGCCCACGCACCGCGAGTACCAGGAGGAGTACGCGCCGGTGCTCGACCTCGCGGCTGTGGCCGACGGTCTGGGGGAGGAGTGGCTCGTGCTCGCCCGCGCGCACTACTTCTACGAGTCGGACGACCAGATGCGCGAGCTGCACCGCGCGGGCCGGCTGCGCGACGTGTCCGGACATCCCTCGATCGAGGAGCTGTGTCTCGCGGCCGACGCGCTCGTGACGGACTACTCGTCGATCATGTTCGACTACGCGGTGCTCGACCGGCCGATCGTGATCCACGCGCCCGACTGGGAGGAGTACAGGACCAAGCGTGGCACCTACTTCGACCTGATGGCGGAGCCGCCGGGGGCGGTGACTCGTTCCGAGGGCGAGCTGGTGGAGGCACTGCGCGCGGGCGACGACGCCGAGCGCGCGCGGACCGAGTTCCGGGCTCGCTTCTGTTACCTCGACGACGGCCGCGCCGCCGAGCGCGTGGTGCGGCGCGTGTTCCTGGGCGAGCGCGACGCGGCCACGCCGCCGCCGCG
>DASXCV010000113.1:0-5282 GCA_036491015.1 Thermoleophilaceae bacterium
GTTCGACACCTCGAAGGTAGTGGGACCCGACGCGACCTTGATCTGCGCGGGGGAGCAGCCGGCGTCGGTGAGCGCCACCTTCACCTGCTTCGAGCCGCTGCCGCCGGAGTCCCCGCCGGACCCCGAGCCGCCTCCGCTCCCGCAGGCGGCGATGATCAGCCCCGCGGCCAGCAGCGCCATGCCCGCCGCCACGGCCTTGGTGGCACGGCTACCGCTGTGCCGCCGCCGCCAGCTGTCCGGCCACGCCACGTACAGGCAGATCGGCACCGCGTAGAGCAGCCAGCCGACCGCCTCGCCGATCGTCGGCTGCGGCTGCAGCCCGAGCATGCCGGTGAGGAGCGCGCCGCGCACGGTGCCGGGGCCGACCAGCCAGGTGATGTCGAGCGCCTGGTTCTGGAAGCTGTTGAGCCAGCCCGCCTCGTGAGCGGTGTGGATTGCGCTCGCCACGAGTCCGGCCGCCACGAGCGCGAGCACGAAGCCGGTGATGCGGAAGAAGCGCGAGAGGTTGATGCGCACGCCGCCGCGGTAGAGGAGGTAGCCGATGATCACGGCCGCGACGAGGCCGAGCACGGCACCCGCGCCGGCGGCGGTCGTGTTCGACTCGTCCTGGAAGACCGCGAGCAGGAAGACGGCGGTCTCGAAGCCCTCGCGGAGGACGGCGAGGAAGGCCATGCCGACGAGCGCGCCGGTGGAGCCGTTGGCCAGCGCCCGCGACGCGTTGTCCTGGAGCTCGGCCTTGAGCCCGCGCGCGTTGCGGCGCATCCAGACGATCATGTAGGTGACGGCGGTGACCGCGATTATGCCGACGACCGTCTCCAGCCCCTCCTGCTGCTTCTGGGGCAGGTTGTTGTCGGCGATCTGGAGGAACACGGCGATCGCGAGGCACAGGCCGACGGCGATCCCCACGCCGAACCACATCTTGGCAAGGGCGTCCTTGCGTCCTTCCCTGACCAGGAAGGCGGCGATGATCCCGACGATCAACGACGCCTCCACGCCCTCGCGCAAAGTGATGATGAACGTAGGCAGCACGGGTCCTCGTCCTCCGGTTGGTGGGGTCTTAGGGCGCCCTAACCATTAGGGCGGCCTAAGTCCTATCACAGCGGTAGGAAAAGAGGCAAGCCGGTACCGGCGGCGGCTTCGAAAGACGCGAGCCCGGGGCTCTCGCCGCCGGGCTCAGCGCATCCTCGGGGAGGAGGTCTTCGGCGGAATGGTTTCCCGCCCACGCCCCTCGAAACGTGAAAGCTCTCTTAGGCCGGCGAGAGCCGCTCGGCCAGGTACTTCAGCGACATCGGGTAGCGGTAGTCGATCCCGCCGTGGGTCGCGTCGAAGAGCTCGAAGTGGACGTCGGTCACGCCGGCGTCGGCGAGCGCCTTGCGGAAGGCCTCGGCGCCCAGGTCGAGGTAGAACTCGTCGCGCGTGCCGGCGTCGATGTAGATCGCGCGCATCCCGCGGAGCGCCTCCGCGTGCTTCGGAGCCATGCGCACCGGATCCCAGGCGAGCCAGCGCTCCCAGACGTCCGGGATCAGCTCGCCCGTGTCGAGGTCGAAAGGCATATGGATGGTCCCATCCTCGTCAGCCGAGTAGCACGCGGCCATGCACCAGGCGTTGAGCAGCACGGCGTCGGCGCCCTTGGTGAACGCCGGACGGTCGCGGAAGTCGTCCCAGAACTTGTCGAACGAGCCGTCGTAGTCCTTGCGCAGGGCGCGCACCGCCTCGCGGAAGTCGGGCAGGTAGGAGACCTCGAAGAGAGCGTCGCCCGCGTGAGTGGCAAGTCCGCCGAAGAGGTCCGGCCGCAGCATCGGGGTGACCATCGCGCCGTAGCCGCCGCTCGACTTCCCCGAGATGCCCCGGTGCTCGGCCGCCGCGAGCGTGCGGTAGCGATCGTCAACCCACGGCACGAGCTCTTCGCAGAGATAGCTGTGGTACTTGCCCGTGCCCGGCGAGTCGAGGAACTGGCTGCCTCCGTACGACGTCCACGCATCCACCCAGACGACGATGCACGGGGGCGCCTCGCCTGTCTCGAAAAGGTGGTCGGCTGTCTCCGGAAAGTTGCGGCGGAACGCGGAGCGGTTACGCCACATGTCCACCTGTCCGGTGAGCCCCTGGATGATGTAGACGGATGGATAGCGGCGCTCGGGCTCGTCGTCGTAGCCGGGAGGCAGGTACACGTAGAGTGGCCGCTGATGCGGGTCCCCGAGCGGGTTTCCGCGCAACAGCTCGCTGTCGAAGATGTGGTCCTCGAAGCGGCCGGCGAGTTCAGATCCCCAGGGGTCCACGCGGCCGAGCGTAGCGCCGCGGGCTCAAGATCGGGGGTAGGGCTGCCGATTTCCTATGGCAGGACCGACGAGCCAGCGCCTCTCTACGAACGTTGGTGGCACGTCCGATTTCCCGAGGGGGCCCCGTGAGGGGCCCTCTCTTGTTCTCCGGTTAGGATCCTCGCGTGCGCTATCTCGTGACCGGAGGATCGGGCTACATCGGCAGCCGGCTGGTGGAGCGCCTCTCGCAGCGCGACGACGTCGAGCGCATCCTGATCTGCGACGTGCGGCCGCCGGCCTCGTTCCGGCCGAAGGCGGAGTACCAGCAGCTCGACGTGACCGACAAAGCGCGCGTGCGCGAGGTGGTCGAGCGGGAGAAGCCCGATGTGCTGGTGCACCTCGCGTTCCTGCTCAACCCGATCCACGACCTCGATCGCATGTACGAGGTGGACGTGGGCGGGACCCAGAACGTGCTCGAGGCGGCCGAGTCGGCCGGCGTTCAGCAGATGCTCGTGACCTCGTCCGCCACCGCCTACGGCGCGTTCCCGGACAACCCGGTGCCGATCACCGAGGAGCAGACGGTGCGCGGCGTGCCCGACTTCGAATACGCGCGCGACAAGGCCGAGTGCGACCGGCTCTGCCAGATCTGGGCGCTGCGCAACCCCGACCGTGTGATGACGATCGTGCGGCCGTGCATCGTGCTCGGCCCGAACGTGAACAACTACATCGTGCGGCTGTGGACGGACCAGCCTTTCCAGATGGACGTGGGCGGCGGCGACACGCCGATGCAGTTCGTGCACGAGGACGACCTCGTCGAGGGGCTGATGCTCCTCATGGACGGCCGCCACGGCGGCGCGTTCAACGTGGGCGGCGACGGCACGATCAGCATCAACGAGTGCGGCGACATCATCGGCATGAAGCGGCGCAAGATGCCGCTCGGCGTGGCGTGGAAGCTCGCCGGCGTGATGTGGAAGCTGCACCAGTCCGAGACGCCGCCGGGCAACCTCCACTTCGCGCTCCACCCGTGGGTGGTGTCGAACGACAAGCTGAAATCCGTCGGCTGGGCCCCTCGTCACTCCACGCGCGAGACCTTCGAGATCGCCATGCGCGCGCGCGGGAAACTGCCCGTCGAGGGCGCCGATTCGGCCTCCGTGCCGACGCCCGCGCAGCCAGTCGGCGCCTAGAAACGGCCGCATCCCCGCTGCTATGCTCGCCCCGCCGTAGAGGGCGGTTAGCTCAGTTGGGAGAGCACCAGCTCGACAAGCTGGGGGTCACTGGTTCGAGCCCAGTACCGCCCACTCGAAAGCCCCGCCCGCGGCGGGGTTTTCTGTTCTTGGGGCCGACCCCGATGCCTCGATTTCGCGCGCGGGGTCAAGCAGTTTGCTCATTGCTTTGGCACCAGGATCTGTGCGAGCGCTCCGCTGTTGAAGCGTTCTTCATCGACGACGTCGAGCTTCAGGTGCTCTGCCAGCTCGGCAAATGGGCTGTGGCCCGCGCCGATCGCAATTGGGACCGTGGTCAGCTGATACTCGTCGATAAGGCCTAGGCGGGTCAGCGACTTGGCGAAGTCGGGGCCGCCGTGGACCAACACCGTCCCGTCGTCGTCCCGAGCCTTGAGTTCTGCGATCGCTGCGCCCAGATCCCCGCCGAAAATCTCGGCCGGTCCCCATTCCGTCTTCTCCAGAGTGCGTGAGAAAACAGCCTTTGGCTTCTCGTTCATCGCGGTTGCGATCGGCCCGGTGGACGCGGCCCAGTGCGGGCCCATGATCTCGTAGCTGCGGCGGCCCATCGCGTGAACGCCGGCCGCGTCGAGGGCGCGGCGGTTCCATTCGCCCGAGTCGTCGCCAAACCACTCGAACATCCATTCGTGAGTCCCGTCGGGGCTGGTGACAAAACCGTCGAGGGACATCACCATCTTGAGAATTACTTTTCGACCGGTCATATGGGTAGAGACCTATCGGCTTCCATGAATTCATCGCCCCTCGGGGAGCTTCAGCCCACAGCCGGGTGGGCCTGTCCTGGGGTTGCGTGCGGCTAGGCGATCGTCGAAGATCGACGATGTCATGACGAGCGCGCGCGTCAACGGGGTGTGTGGGAGAGGTGTCGTACTCGCAGCGGCTGCCGCAGCTCTGCTGGTCGGGGCATCTCCCGCCGCTGCCTCGTATATCGACGACACCGCCGTCTACAGCGCGAGCCTCTCCGGCACGTACACGACCAGCGGCATGGTGAGCCGCACGGACTGCATCAACCCACCGACTACCAGGACCGTCAACGTGTCGGACCGAGTGAGCTTCTCGACCAAGCTCACGAAGGTCCAGATCACGTACGCCGGGGATATCTTCGGCGGGACCGTGCGCGGCAAGCGGATGACGATCAGCGTGACCGACGATCGCAGCAGCGGACTCGACGGGGACGGGGGCATGCCGGGCTGCATACCGAACGACGATTTCAACGATCGACCCGCGATGTGCGGATCCCGCAACGCCAACTACAGAGGCGACATCCAGGCGGCGCTCCACGGCAATGGACTCGGGTTCGTGTTCCTGCAGCGAGGGAGCGTCGTCATGCCCCCCGACATCTTCGACGCCTGTCCCATGGGCGACGCCCAGACCTGGTTCGGTCAGCTCCCGTACCTCAGCGGCCCCGCCGGGCCCGCACGCATCTTCAACCGCCACCGGCGCACGATCGTGATCCGGGCGCACCGTTCCGGCACCAAAACGGCGGGGGACGGCTCGACCGGCACCTTCAGAGAGCAGTTCACGCTCACGCTCCACCGCCTGAGCCGCATCCGCGTTGCAGTCTAACGAGGGGCAGCGAACCGGATACCCCCTTTTGACGAGAAGCGGCAGTCCTTTCTTCCTGACACCCGTCGGTGCGGATGGCTGAGCTGGGTTGCAGGTTCCGTGCGAGCGAGGGCGATCGCCGACGTGATTGCCAGTGCCAGAGCGTCCACTTAGCTTCGAGGACTCGGGCGCATGCCGGCCTCAGTAGCCTCGGCGGGGTGTTCGACCACGTCGCAATCGCCGT
>DASXCV010000114.1:0-2348 GCA_036491015.1 Thermoleophilaceae bacterium
GCTCGAGGTGCTCCGGCTCCGCCCACTCGGCCGGGTGGTGGCTGAGCCCGTCGCGGCACGGGACGAAGAGCATCGCGGTGGGCACCTTCGCCGCCACGTAGCCCGCGTCGTGGCCGGCCGGGCTGACCATGTCGAGCGAACTCGCGCCGCTGCGCCCCGCGGCGTCGCGCAGCACGCCGAGCAGCTCGCCGTCGAACGCCACGGGGCCGTACTTCCAGGGCTGGTCGTCGATCGTCACCTCGATGCCGTTGCCCGACACCGCCGCCCCCGCGACCTCCCTCGCGCGCGCGACCAGCTCGTCCGGCGAGTCGAGCCCCGCCCCGCGCACGTCCACCAGCAGCCGCACCAAACCCGCCACCACCGACGGCGCGTTCGGCGCCACCTCGATGCGACCGGTGGTGATGCTCGCGCCACCCGACTCGTCGCCGAGTCCCCCGAGCGCATCGATCACCCGCGCCGCCGCGCGCAGGGCGTCGCGCCTCCCGGCCATCGGGCTGCCGGCGTGCGCCTCCTGCCCGGACAGCTCGATCGCGAACTTGCGGATCCCGCGGATGCCCTCCACCACGCCGAGCGGCACGCCCTCGCGCTCGAGCACCGGCCCCTGCTCGATGTGCAGCTCGAGGTACGCGGCCGCGGGCAGCGAGCCCGGCTCCTCGTCCCCCGCGAAGCCCACGCGGTCGAGCTCGTCGCCGTAGAGCGGCCCGTCGAAGGCGGGCAGCGCGCGCACCTCCTCGAGCGTCGCCGCTGCGGCGTACACGGCCGAGCCGGTGCAGAACTGGGAAAAGCGCCCGCCCTCCTCGTTGGCCCACACCACGACGTCGATCGGCGCCCCGGTGTCGATACCCCCGTCGCCCAGTGCGCGCACCGCCTCGAGTGCCGCCAGCACGCCGAACACGCCGTCGAAGCGGCCACCGTCCGGCTGGGTGTCGAGGTGGCTGCCGGTCATCACGGCGGGCCGCCCGGAGTCGCGGCCGTTGCGGCGCGCGAACAGGTTGCCGGCGCGGTCCGCGCGCAGCTCGAGCCCGGCATCCGCGGCCCAGCTCGCGAACAGGTCACGTCCGGCGCGGTCCTCGTCGGTCAGCGCGAGCCGCCGCGACCCGCCCGCGGGCGTCGCCCCCACCTCCGCCATCGCCATCAGGTCCGACCAGAGCCGCTCGCCGGAGACAGCGTCGGCGGCCGCGCTCATGCCGGGTCGCGCACCAGCTCGATCGTCGAGCAGTGCACGCCGCCGCCGTTCTTCTGGATCTCGTCGTACGGGATCGTGACCACTTCGACCCCCGCGCGGTCGAGCAGCTCTGCGGTGCGCGGCGAGCCTTCCGCCATCAGCACGCGGCCGGGACGCAGACACAGCAGGTTGAGCCCCCACTCCTCCTCCGCCGCGGCCTCGATCGTCTCGATGCCGAGTTGTCGCAGGGTGACGAGGAAGTCGTAGGGCAGCCCGGCCGGGTTGATCAGGGCGCGGTCGGCGTCCAGCATCGCGAAGTGCAGGTCGATGTGGATGCTGTAGCCGGCCACCGGCACGCGGATCAGCTCGACGCCGATCAGCTCGAGCAGCACCTTGAGCTGGCGGAAGCCCTCCTCGTTGCAGCGGATCGAGGTGCCGAACGCGGCCAGCCCCGGGCGCAGCTTGGTGAACGAGCCGCCCTCGAGCGTGCCGGTGCCCGTGATCGTGCCGAGGATCGGCATCCCGGCGCCGACGAGCGCGCGCGTGTGGTGCGGCTCCTCGCCGCGGCGCATCCTCACGCCCATCCGGCCGACGATCGCGCCGCCGGGAACGGTCACGGCGGGGTCGCGCGTGTAGACCGCCTTCACGAACGGCGGCCCGAGCGGCTCGGCCACGTCCACCTCCACGCCCTCGGCGCGCAGCGCCTCCACGAGGCCGGCGTGCTGCGCCGCGACGCGCTCGAGGTCCGGCGGGTTGCGGTCGGTCCAGTACCAGTGGCCCGCGGGGTCCACCAGCGCGCCGAGCTCCTCGTCCCAGCCGTCCGCGCTGATCGCCTTCAGCTCGTCGCCCGGAGTGCGGACCAGCACCCGCCGCAGCACGCCCACCTCGTCGTGCGCGCCGTAAGCAGCGCCCCAGACCTGCTCCAGCTCCTCGTGGAAGGGCGGCTCGGCGGCGCCCTCCATGGCGGCCTGGTGTGCGTCCGGAGCGCTCACTCCACCACCACCCGAATCGTCTCGAGCTTGCGGTCGCTGGCGCCGCGCAAGCTGCCGCCCTGCGCGAGCGTGCTCTGGATGTAGTCGAGCGTCGGCCCGGTGAGCCGCTCGCCGGGCAGCACGTTGGGGATGCCCGGCGGGTAAGCGGCCAGCGACTCGGCGGCGATCCGCCCCTCGGCCTCGCGGAACGG
>DASXCV010000115.1:0-4720 GCA_036491015.1 Thermoleophilaceae bacterium
GCCACCGCGGCCTCGACGGCGTCGCCGTCCTCCACGTGCTCGCCGTAGCAGCCGCAGGCCTGCGCGATCGCGGCGAAGTCCGGCTGCACCTGGAAGTCGGTGGCGATACGCCGATCGCCGAGCACGTGCTCCTGGATGTCGCGGATCGAGCCGAGGGCGCCGTCGTTCAGCACGCACCACGTCACGCCGAGGCCGTACTCCGCCGCCACCGGTAGCACGTTCATCACCATCTGGAACGAGCCGTCGCCGACAAAGCAGACCGCCGGGCGCTCGGGGTGCACGAGGCGGGCCACGGGCAGCGCGGCGGCCACGAAGCCCATGCCGTAGAAGCTCGACGGCACGATCGTGGAGCGCGGCTCGTACACCTTGAAGTACGGCGTGGCGCCCGCCATGTGCTGCGCCAGGCAGCCGACGTCGAAGCCGACGGTCGTCTCGCGCGGGAATGCCTCGCGGATCGCGCGGATGGGGCGCAGCGGGTGCATCGGCTGCATGTCGGCCGCGGCGTCCTCGGCCGCCGGGGCCTCGATCCGCGCCAGCTCCTCCACCACGGCGACCGTACGCGGGTGCTGCTCGAAGTCGGCCACCGCGCTGCCCGCGAGCGCGGTGAGCAGCTGCTCCGTGACGGTGCGGACGTCCGCCACAATGCCGATCTGCGCCGGCACGCTGCGGCCGATCTCGGCGGACTCGATGTCGACCTGGATGTAGGTGGCGCCCGGCGCCGGAATCGTGCCGGGCTTCCAATTCGTCTCCATCTCCTCGAAGCGGCAGCCGAGCCCGAGCACGACGTCGGCCTCCGCGAGCAGCCGGCCCGACAGCGCCGTCTTGTGCGCGCCGAGGCCGCCGGCCGACAGCGGGTGGTCGTCCGAGATGGTGCCGCGGCCGGCGAGCGTGGTGAGCACGGGAATCGCGAGCAGTTCGGCGAGCGCCGTGACCTGCGCGGACGCCTCCGAGGCGAGCGCGCCGCCGCCCGCGGCGATCACGGGTCGCTCGGCGCGGGCGAGCGCATCCGCCGCGGCGGCCAGCTCGGCCCCGCCGGCGGCGGCACGCGGCGGCCTGACCACGGGCAGGTACTCGCGCGCTGGCACGTCGCCGGCGAGCAGATCGCGAGGGAGGTCCACCAGCACCGGGCCCGGCCTGCCGCCGCGCGCGATGGCGAACGCCTGGCGCACGACGTCGACGATCAGGTCGGCGCGGTCCACCCGCACGGCCCACTTCGTCACCGGCGCGAAGATCCGGTCCGTGGCCACCTCCTGAGACGCGCCCCGGTGGGCGGTGGCAGTGGCGCCGCGCCCGGCGAAGATCACGATCGGCAGGCAGCCCACATACGCCTCGGCGATGCCGGTGAGGAGGTTGGTGCAACCGGGGCCGGCCGTGACGAGGCACACGCCGGGCTCCCCGGTGAGCTGCGCGCTCGCCGCCGCCATGCTGGCCGCGGCCTGCTCGTGGCGAACGAGCACGTGCTGGATCTCGGGCGTCGAGTAGAGCGCGTCGTAGATCCCGATCACGTGGCCGCCGGGCAGGCCGAACACGTGCTTCACGCCCTCGGCCCGCAGCACGTCGACGATCGCCTGGCCAGCTGTCTTGGTCGCCACCGCTGAGTCCCTCGCGCCGCAGTGTACGGAACTTGAATGCGGTTTCAAGTTCGTGCTATAAGCGGCCGGATCAGCACCGGCGCGAGCTACGACCTGTCGGGCGGCCGCGCGGTCTACCGAGGCCCGAGCTTGAGCGCGCTCACCCAGAGCCGGGTGAGCGTGGCCACGAGCTCGTCGATCGCCTCCGGCCCCTCCTCCTCCAGCACGAACGTGATGTACGCGGTGCGGCTGACCATGCTCGACAGACCGCGGACTGTGGCGACCGGGTCGAGCGACGGGTCCGCCCGGCCGGTGGCCTGCAGCCGCACGATCGCGTCGCGGCCGGCCTTCACGGTCGACTGGGCGCGGCGAGTGCGGCGGCGACGGAAGCTGTCGCTCACGTTCGTCACCTGCTCGACCACGCTCATCAGCCGCGCGTTGCGCTGGTAGGCCTCGAGGTAGGCCCGGTGGTGGGCTGAGATGCTCGCCGCCACGTCGGTCTCCGGGTCGGCCAGGTAGCCGAGCGACGGCAGGTTGAGGCCCTCTTCCCCGAGCGCGTCCACGACCGCGTTGAAGATCTCCTCCTTGCTCTGGAAGTAGGTGTAGAAGGAGCCGAGCGCCGTGCCGGCGGCCTCCGTGATGTCGGCGATGCGGGCGTCGATGAAGCCGTCGCGCTCGAACACCTGGCGCGCGCCACGTACGAGCGCCGCCTGTGTGGCCAGCCCGCGCGCCGTCTTCGCGCCGGGAGCCGGGCTGCGGCCCCTCGCTTTGGTGGTCTTGGTCATCGCCGCTCCGGAGTTGAATCGTAATTCAGGTGAGAAACCTAAGAGAACGCTTAAAGATCCCGAGGGGTCCGCCGATCACCGGGTCGTAGTCCCGGTTCTCGCGCGTCGGGGTTCGCTTTCGCCATGAGCTCCTCTTCGCACATAAGCCTGGCCGGTCTCGCCTCCGGCGTGGACACCGACTCCGTCGTCACGCAGCTGATGGCGATCGAGCGCCAGGGCCAGACGCGCCTCGTGCTGCAGCAGAGCGTGTCCAAGGTGCGCCAGGACGCGCTGCGCGACGTGAGCACGCGGCTCAAGAACCTGGAGAACGCCGCCAAGGACCTGCACTCCGCCGGCCTGTGGGCGGACACCCAGTCCGGCGAGAGCACGGACTCCTCGCGCGTGGCGATCACGAGCGTCGGCCCGAGCGGCCCGGGCGGCTACACGATCGACGTCGAGCGCCTGGCGCGCGCCGAGCAGCGCACCTATGACTACACGCCGCCGAGCGCCGACGGCACGATCACCATCGGCGGCACCAGCTTCAACGTGACCGCGGGGATGACGCTCGACAGCCTCGTCTCCTCGATCAACTCGGCGGCGAACGGGTCCGTGTACGCCGCGGCCGTCACCGATCCGACCAGTGGCCAGCAGCAGCTCGTGCTGTCGAGCCGGACCCCGGGCGCCACCGGCACGTTCAGCGCGGTCGGCGACTCGATCAGCGAGGACGGCGCCAAGACGCGCGCCGGGCTCGACGCCCTGTTCAAGGTCGACGGCGTGGAGCGCAGCGCCTCCAGCAACGTGGTCTCGAACGCGATCCCGGGCCTCCAGCTCACGCTGAAGGGCACGACCACGATCAACTCGCCCGTGACCGTGACGGTGAGTGCCCCCGCGCCGGACACCGAAGCGATCAAGGCCAAGCTCCACACGTTCGTGGACCAGTACAACTCCACGCTCGACTTCCTCAACCGCAAGGTCACCGAGGCGCAGGTGCCGAACGCGACCACCGAGGACGACGCCACGAAGGGCGTGCTCCACGGCGACCAGTCGCTGCGCAACATGATCAACCGCCTGCGCACGTCGATCTACGGCTACGTGGCTCCGGACAACCCGTCGGGCGCGCGAACGCTGAACGACATCGGTATCTCCACCGGCGCCACCACCGGCTCGGGCGAGGTCAACCAGGACGCGGTGGCCGGCATGCTCACGTTCGACGACAAGAAGCTCACCGCCGCTCTCACGAACAACCGCGACGGGGTGCACGCGCTCCTCGGGCAGACGCTCGGCGACGGCGGCTTCGCCCGCAGCCTCGAGGCGCTGGTGCACCCGGCCACACAGGCGGGCGGCGAGCTCGACACGCGCATCGCGCGCGAGACCTCCCAGTCGTCGCAGATCTCGTCGCAGCTCGAGTCGATGGACGATCGCCTGAGCCTCAAGGAGGCGCGGCTCAAGCGCCAGTTCGCGGCGATGGAGTCGGCGCTCGCGAAGAGCCAGTCGCAGGGTCAGTGGCTGAGCGGCCAGATCGCCAGCCTGTCGAACCTGAGCTAGCGGGGCGCTACGTGGGCGGGCGGGCCGAGACCGGCCATCCGGTCCACCGTGGCAGTTAGCTGTTGCCTGGCAACACCTGGATGACACAGTGCCCGGCCCGATGCTCTCGATATGCGGTGAGGGGGCGGGCGCTAGGCGCCGAAGACGAAGGCGATCGCGCGCGTCTCGAGGCGGCGCAGGCGCAGCAACCTGAAGAGCGCCGGCGTGGTGCGGCTCGGGTCGCCTACCTGGCGCCCGTCCGCGAAGCCGATCGCGGCCACCGGCTCGCCGTCGAGCTCTGCCAGCAGCGCCGGCCCGTGCGGCGCCTGCGCGTACGCAAGCCGCGCAAGCCGCTGGATCGACGCCGCATCCTCGTCGCTGGCGGACAGCCGGATATTCACGTTTGAGGGGTCGAAGTCCATGGCAGGAATGTTCGCCTCAACGGAGCGGCCCGCCCATCAGGCCAACCGGTGTCCGGCGCTGCGGTTTACCGCAGGTCCAATGCCCAGCGCCCGGCAACCGCCAAGCAATCCCAGTCTGGTGCCCATAGGGGCACCTGGATGGGACAGCTGCCCGTGCGAGCAATCCCATCCTGGTGTTGCCAGACAACAGCTAGATGGGATTGCTCCTCGCGCGGGGCCTTCCACCGGCAACGGCGATAAGAACCGTTCTCATTCTTATGTATGCTCTCCCCCATGCTCCGCTGGCTGGTCCTCATCCCCCTCGCGCTCGCCGTCTCGGGCTGTGCGGCTTCGAGCGCGTTCACGAGCAGCAATCGCCTCCGGGTAGTGGCGGCTGAGAACTTCTGGGGCAGCATTGCCGCGCAGCTCGGCGGCAGCCGCGTGCAGGTGGCGAGCCTGA
>DASXCV010000116.1:0-18853 GCA_036491015.1 Thermoleophilaceae bacterium
CCGCTCACCGGCTCTGGAGCGACTGGCTCCGGGACGGCCGGGTGCGCAAGCTCGCCTTTGTTGCGGAGAAGGGTTAGCGCTGTCTGGTGAGGCGCGCGCGGACCAGCAGGATGTCGTGGTCGGTGTGGGTGGCCGGCAGCACCTCCGCCGTGGGTGAGCGGAACGCGCCGGTTCCGTAGACGTGCTGAATGCCGGGGCGCTGGCGTGCGGACCTGTCGGTGCGGGTCCAGAAGCCGGGCGGGGCGCAGGACGGCAGGCGGTTGACATCACCCCCGAAGATCACGGGACGCGCGGCGGCGCGACTCGCAAGGAGCGCCGTGAGCTCGGCGCACTGAGGGTCGTTCGCGCGGATCTCGACGGCGTCGCGCGTGGCCAGGTGGGCTGTGCACACGTCCACGCCGGCCCGGGTGGTCACGCACAGCCACTGGCGATGCTCGGGGTCGGCCTGTGCCTTGAAGGGCTGACTGTCCGCGCTCTCGACCGCCGCCCTGGTGAGCACCGCGTCGCCGAAGAGCCCGCGGCCGCCCGGTCGGACGCAGTGAAGGGGCTTGCCGAAGTAGATCTCCCTCGCGAAGCGCACGTGGTAGCCGGTGCGCCGCGCGATCAGCGCGACATCACCCCCGCAGGCCTCGTTGACCGTGACCGCGGCCGGGTGCGCCGCCCGGATCCGGGCCGCCGCCTCGTTCAACACCGCGGGATACGCCACCTTGCCGAAGCAGCCGGCCAGGCCGGACAGGCAGAGGTTCATCTGCATCAACGAGTACGGCGAGCCCGGACGGGGTTGCCGTGCCTGGGCGCGGCTCGTGCCCGACGATCCGCTGCAGCCGCTCAGGGCCAGGACGAGCGCGCAGCCCGCCGCCGCCGCGAAGGCAGCCGGCCACGCTGATCTAACCGGCGACGTCTCAGGCCCCCGGCAGGGCGTCGATGATGAACAAGCGTGCGGGCTCGTCGCCGTGGTTGGTACCGCGGTGACGCGGAGCCACGGGCAGGGCGAACGCCTCACCCGGGCCGATGGCGAGCGGCTCGCGGCCATCCTCGAAGCTGTACGTGATCGTGCCGCTCACCACGTAGCCGGCATGGGGCGTGTCGCACCAGTCGCGGCGGCCGGCCCCCGGCGAGTACTCGACGAGCGCCCAGCGCGTGCCCGCCACATCGGCCTCGCGGTCGGACACACCCGGATCGTGCGACACGGGAGCTGCCGCGAAGAGGTCGATCATGCGGGGAGCGGTCATGCGTCCACCAGGCGACCGTAGAGCTCGGGCCGGCGATCGGCGATCACGTCGTTGTGCTCGGTCACGCGCTTGTCGCGCGCCTTGTCGAGCCGGCAACGTGCCAGCAGCGTGACCTGCTGCCCCGCAGAGGCCGGTCCGGCCACCGGGAAGCCGTCCACGTCGACGATCACGGAGCCGCCGATCCAGTCCACGCCGCGCTCGGGGCCGACCCGGTCGCAAGCGGCGATGAACACGCGGTTGCCGGCCGCGGCCGCCTGCACTCGCACCACCTCTCCGGGCCGCTCGCCGGCCGGGCGCGGCACGGCCGGCCAGTTCACGGGCGCGCAGATCAGCTCGGCCCCCTCGAGGGCGGCGAGCCGCACCCACTCGGGGAACTCGAGGTCGTAGCAGACCATCACGCCGATTCTCCCGACAGCGGTGTGCACCACCGGCGGCGGCTCGGAGCCCGCTGTGAACACGAGCCCCTCACGGTCCCAGAGATGCGCCTTGCGGTAGACCGCCCTCACGCCATCCCGGTCCACGAGCACCGCGCTGTTGCGCAGCACGCGGCTCGGGTCGAGCTCGCAGAACCCGCCGACCACCACGAGGTCGAGGGAGCGAGCGAGCCGCACCCAGCCCGACACGGTCTCACCGTCGACGGGCTCGGCCAGCCGCCGCGCCTCCTCCTGGTCCGCGAACACGTACCCGCTGCTCGCTAGCTCGGGCAGCACGACCACCCTGGCGCCATCCCGGGCCGCCGCCTCGATCGCGGCCCCTGTCAGCGCGCGGTTGTGCTCGAGCTCTCCGATCCGGGGAGCGAGCTGGCAGCAGGCCACCGCCACCTCTGTCATCCGACACCTGCCGCGCGGGCGGCGGCCTCGATCGCGTGGCGCGCGTGATCGCCGACCGCGGTCGGCACGTCCAGCTCGATCGGGTCGTGCTCCCAGCTCGGCGGCAGGCCGGCAAGGGCCTCCAGGATCGCGAGCGTGCAGAGCGGCATGTGGTCAACGCTATAACCGCCCTCCTGGACAGCGACGAGCCTGGCGCCGCAGAGCTCCCCGGCCAGGCCCAGCGCGCCCGCCGCGAGCGCGCGGAAGCCCTCCGTGGTCACGCTCATCCGGCCGAGCGGGTCCGACGCCGCGGCGTCCTGCCCCGCCGACAGCAGCAGGAACTCGGGCTGAAAGCGCCGCAGCACCGGCTCGACGACGCTCGCGAATGCCAGAAGGTAGCCGTCGTCGCCCGTGCCGGCCGGCAGGGGCACGTTCACGGTCGCGCCCTCGCCCGCTCCGCTCCCGCGCTCGCCGAGCGTGCCGGTGTCCTCCGGATAGAGGGCGTCCTGGTGCAGGGACACGAACAGCACCGAGCCGTCGTCGTAGAACAGATCCTGCGTGCCGTTGCCGTGGTGCACGTCCCAGTCCACGATCGCCACGCGCTCGATGCCGTGGCGCCGCTGGAGATGGCGGGCCGCTATGCCCACCGCGTTGAAGAGGCAGAACCCCATCGCCTGGCCAGCCGACGCATGGTGCCCGGGTGGGCGGCCGAGCATGTAGGCGTTCGTGAGCTCGCCGGCGACCACGCGGTCCACGCATTCGAGCAGACCTCCGACGCCTACCGAGGCGGCCTCCCAGGACCCCGGGCCCGCCCGCGCCTCCGGCCCGACGGTCACAACGCCGTCGCCTCGCGAAGCGGTCCGGAGAGCCTGGAGGTGCTCGGGAGTGTGCACGAGCAGCAGCTCATCGTCGGTGGCCTCGCGCGCGGCCACGCGTTCCACGCTTTCGAGCACCCCGGCGTGCTCCATCACCTGCCACGCGCGGCGCACCCGCTCCGCGCCCTCGGCGTGCGGCACGTCGAGCCAGCCAGCCACGCGGCGGTTCACGATCATCGAGCCGTTGTCGTGGCGCAGGCAGCGCCCGTCGTAGCAGACGCCGGTGCTCACGCCGTTGCGTCAGACCTCGTCCGGGACCTGGTACCAGCGCTTGCGGTCCCCGACGCGGGCCCGCATTCGCCAGCGCTTCGACTTGGGCTCCGCCTCGATTCGCTCCCAGAGCGCGTCGATGCGGGCGAGCACGAGCTGCTGCTCCGGCTCGTCGAGGCCGACCGTGCCGAGGCCCTCGCGCAGCCGCTCGAGGTTGAGCTCCGTGGTGCGCCAGAGGCCCCAATCCTCCGCTGTGAGCGCGGCGACGACATCCCCGTTGATGGTCTCGCCGTCGCTCGGGCCGACGTCGTGGCGGACGAGCAGCGCGAGCGTGTCGCGCATGTCCTTGTCCGTGAACTCGACCACCTGGAGCTTGGTGAGGAGCAGCTCGGCCAGCGGGATCGTGCGCTGCTCCGCATCGATCCGGGCTGTGATCGGGATCGCGTGATTGAGCTCGAACCCGTCCACGAACACGTCCAGCTTGCGGTCGTTCGGCCGATCGTGGAAGAGCATGCGGCTGGCCCCGTGCAGGGCGTTGAACTGCTGGGCGGCCTCGTAGCCGAGGCCCGTCAGGAGGTCCGTGACCGGGCGGTTTTGTCCCTTGACCGTCGCCGTGTCGATGTCGCCGTACGAGCGCGCGAGCGCCGCCGGCATCGGGTGCGCGCGCATGTGGACGGCGAGCCCGCCGATCAGCCGCAGCACGACCCCCTGCCCCTCCGCGGCCGCGAGTATCCGCTCCGCCTCGGCGACGATGTCCGCGAGCGGCGCGCTGTTCATCTCCGCACCTGGATCCGCCATTGCGGTCTCAGCCCTCGATGCGCTGTACGAGCTCGACCCTGCCGTCCGCCACATCGACGAGGAAGCCGCGCAGGATGCCGTTGTTCGCCTCGCTTCCGGGGTTCACGCACACCGTCGCGCCGAGCCGGTACTCGCCGCCCGCCTCGTGCACGTGGCCATGGACGCCCAGCAGCGGCTGGCGCTCCTCGATCACCCGCCTCACGGCGGTCGAGCCCACGGGCCCGCGAAGGATGTCTCCGGCCGACACTGTCGGGCGCAGGTTCTCGTCCAGGATCGGCGCCGTGTCGAGGCCGGAGTCATACGGCGGAACGTGGATCATGAACACGGCCTGCCGCGGGTCGCGCACCTGGTCGGCGAGCTCGGACAGCCGCCGGTAGAGCTCATCCTCGGTCACCTCGCGGGGCGTCTTCCACGGGGTCTCGTTCGACCAGCCGTACGACAGGAGCTGCAGGCCGCCGGGGAGGTCCAGCACCCGTCCGTCCGCGTTGACCGGCGCGTAACCCTCGCGGTCGAGGATCGAGTCGATCGTGAACGAGTCGTCGTTCCCGGGGATCAGGTAGAGCGGCACTTCGCTGTCCGCCAGCCGCTCGGTGGCCAGCACCATCCACGCCTCCATGCGGTCGTTCATCAACCGCTCGAGCAGCTCGTCGCGCGCGGTCTCGTCGCCCACCAAGCGGTCGGCCTCCTCGGACGTCGTGACGAACGAGTAGAAGCCCACGTCCGCGATGTCGCGCTCGAGCTTTGCAAGCTCGTCGTCGTCGCGTGCCGTGCGGCGCACGCCCATGAGCTCGGCCGAGTAGCCGCCGTTCGAGCGCACGATCGGCACGATCGCCTTTCCGGTGAGGTCGCCCGCGAGCAGGGCGACGTCCGCCTGATAGACGTTCAGGCGGATCGCGTTGATGAACTTCCGCCACGCCGTCTCGGCGGCGTGGAAGTCACTCGCGATGTAGAGCCGCGTGGCCATCTCGGCCCCCGCTCAGTCGGGTGGGATCTCGGCGAACAGCATCTTCGTATCCACTCCGGCCTTCTTCGTTCGGGCACGCATGACGAAGTAGATGACGATGCCAATCGCGTAGAAGAGCAACGCGTCGATGATGCCGTTCGTCTCAAGATACGTGAGGTGTCCCGACCCCGACGAGAGCGCGTCCTTGATCGGCTTGAACACCGCGAAGATGTAGATCCACACGGGGAACACGAGCCAGACGATGCCGAGCCACGGGAGCGCCTTGACGAACGGCGCGTTGCGGACGAGCGCCGGGCGTCTGATCCGCGCGAACAACGCGTTGAAGCCCGGCAGGCACCAGGTGAGCAGTGCCATCGTGATCGAGAACCACGCCGTGCCGGCGAGGTTGAGCTTGTGCCCGGTCGTGGCCAGGAACGTGGGCAGCGCCTTGTAGCTCTGGAAGAACAGGAAGACCGCGGTGAGCGCGAGCGTCGCCAGGATGGCGTTCACCGGTGCGCGCAGCCGCTCGTTCACGTCGCCGAACCAGCTCGGCGCCTGCCGGTCGAGGCTCCACGCCAGCTGCATGCGGCTGATGAAGTTGATGTAGACCGGGCAGAGGAGGAACGGGAACAGCGTGCCCGCGAGGCTGATCAGCGCCCAGATCGGCCACAGGCCCTTGTTCGCCACCACGGCGAGCAGCGGCATCGCGTTCGGCTGCCCCATCGGCAGCGCGGACAGGTGGGTGTTGAAGCCCCAGTAGCTCGCGCCCCAGCTCACGTTGGTCCCGAACCCGAAGTGGTTCGAGATCGCGTCCACGTAGAGCGAGTTCGCGGCCACGCCGATCACGAGCGCGCCGATCAGCGCGATCAGCACGCTGCGGCGAATGTTGCCGCGCACCTCGCCCGCGATGTAGGCGGAGTACTGAAAGCCGATGTACTGGAACAGCAGGATCGACAGGAAGAACGGGAACACCGTGGTCGAGAACAGGTCGCTGATGAAGCTGTTGTGGTTAGGCACCACGAACGTGCCCGCCCCGCTGGCCGCGATCTTCGACGCGGTCACGCCGCCCGTGTAATGAGGCAGGTTGTGGACGAAGTGCGACTTGTGCGTGGCCAGGAGCCCGAAGACGAACATCGCGACGAAGGCCGCCACGCCGAAGCCGGCGATGATCGTGACCACGCGGTGGAAGCGGCGCGTGGGAAGCAGCACGACCAGCCCGATCACGAGCAGCACCACGAGCGACGCCAGGAAGCCCGGCGTGCCGGTGATCGCACCGGTGGAATCCGTGAACCAGCTGTTCGCATGGTTGAAGAAGTGCCCGCCGGCCCCGATCCCGATGATGCGCGCCGTGATCTGCAGATTGCGCAGCACGAGCGGGACCTCGAACGCGATGATCAGGATCGACGCGATCATGAGCGTCCACGACTCGAGCCAGCCGAGGAACGGGTGGAGGATGCGGCTCGTGAACACGTAGTCGCCGCCCGACCGCGGCATCGCAGAGGTCAGGCACGCGAAGATCATCGCCAGCACAACGCAGAAGAGGCCGGTGATGATCGCGGCCCAGGCGTACGCCGAGATGCCCGCGTGCTTCCAGACCGGCACGTCGCCGAGCGAGTAGAAGATCGGATAGAGCGTGAGCCCCACCCCGACGAACGCCGCGACGTTGAAGAACAGTGCGTTCGTCACGCTGACGTTGCGCACGAGCCCCGACGACTGGCGCACGAACAGCTTCGGGCCTGCAGGGGCGGATGGAGGTGAGCCGGTTCCTTCAGACACGCGCGAGTTCCTCTCCCAATCCCTAACGGCGGATCGCACGGTCGCCCCGGACAGAGACGACGTACCCGCCGTCTGTTTTGCGGCAGTATCTCGTATCCACCGGCGAGTAGACCAATTAGTTCTGACGCCCGCCTCGGTCTCAGCTCACATGGACACCAAGAATCTCGACATATATGGCCACGCCCCGCTCGACTGGAGCCGCGCACGCGATGCGCTCGCCGCAGGCCTCCCCCCCGAGGTCCCGCGCTTCCTCGGAACCGTCAGCCCGGACGGCACGCCTCACTCCGCGGGCATCGGCGCGGTATGGGCGGAGGACGCGATGTGGTTCGTAAGCGGCCCGCGCACCCGCAAGTCCGGCAACCTCGCGACGAACACTGCTTGCACCATCTCGGTCCGAGCGCCGGGGATCGACATCGTGCTCGAAGGCAGCGCCGAGCGGGTGACCGACGGCGGCACGCTCGAGCGGATCGCCGCCGTCTACCGCGAGATCGGCTGGCCGGCGCACGTGGAGGGCGACGCATTCACGGCGCCCTACAGCGCCCCCAGCGCCGGGCCGCCGCCGTGGCACCTCTACCGCCTCGCGCTCCGCACCGCGTTCGGCGTCGCGACCGCGGAGCCGCACGGCGCCACGCGCTGGCGCTTCGATGCCTAGCTAGATCCGGCTCAGCAACTCGAGCGGGAACGGCGGCTCGGCCAGCGGGCCGGCCTCCTCAGGGCTTGAGCGCCACGGCGGCTTCCGGCGTGGCCACCCGGAAGCTGAAGCTCTCCTCGAGATACAGCCGGACCACGTCCGCGTCGTGCGAGTCGTAGCCGATCGAGAGGTCCTGGCCGGACTCGAACAGGAAGTCCCCGCCGCGCAGGCTGACCACCACCGCGCCCTTCACGCCCGGGGCCCACACGAGCGGACCCTCGACGATCTTGCGCAGGTGGTCGAGCAGCGGGTAGCCGCCCATCTCTGCCGTCTGGACCACGCGGCGGTACTGCTCGCGCCCCAGCGCGATGCCGTACGGGCCCGTGATCCCGGCGCAGAGAAGCTCCTCCACCGCCTCGGCCACGCGGCTCGGGTAGTCCGCCGTGACCTCGCCGAGCTTCGGCGCCTTGTGTGGCGAGAGCTCCGCGATGCCGCTGATCGCGCCCTTCCAGCCGTGGAACACCGCCACGTTCTCGGCCAGCGCGATCTGGTGGGCGGCCTTGTCGAGCGCCGCGAGGTCGGCGTCCTCGGCGCCGCGGTCGGCGTCGCGCAGCTCGCCCCGCGACAGCACGAAGTCGGCGCGCAGCTCCACGAGTGGCAGGACCTGGCGCTGGAGGCCCGACACCCCATTGGCGGGAGCCGCCGACAGCGCGCTCACCCGCCCGAGGTTGGTGGCCGAGTGGTCCCAGCCGTGAGGACCGGAGAAGTCGACGAGCTTGCGGCCGGCGAGCGCCGGCGCCAGGCGCTCGCGCGCCTCCTCGTCGAGCAGCTCCCAGCCGCTGCCGCTGATCGGCGCATTGGAGCGAAGCAGGTGGCTCATCGCGCCGCCCCCCTCAGGCTGCCGAGCCCGAGCGAGCCGTCCTCATAGGCGCCGCCCGCGCCCGACGCGCCGTCCTCGAACGCCTCGGCCTCCGCGGTCTCGCCGTGCTCGACGATGTCGCCGGACTTGAACAGGATCCCCTGCGCCACCTCGCGCCACGCCGGCGTGCGCCGCAGCAGCAGCTCGAGGTCCATCGAGAAGTGCTTGAACTCCTCGCCCTGGGCGTCGCGCATGACGGCAAGCGCCTCGGGATCCTTCTCGACGGCGATGCGCTGTTCGTACCAGCCGATCGCCTCGGCTTCCTCGGTGAGCGAGGCGCACATGCGCGCGAACGTCCGCGTGGCGGCGGGCAGCTCGCCGGGCGGCTCGTGGTACTGGTCGAAACCCATCGGACCTCCTTGGGAGCTGGCCTGCGGATGAGGTGCGCAGGGTAGCGCGCTAGCTGGCGAGCGCGGCTTCCTGGAGCGAGCTCGCGACCTCGTCGGTCAGCTCGCGCCGGATCAGCTCGCCGTTCCGCTTGCCCTCGACCGCCGCGACCATCTCGTCCACGTGGCTCGTGGCCGCCAGCAGCACGATCGCCGACGACTTCTCGGGCACGTCGCCGCGCACCTCGTCGAAGAAGGCGTTGTGCACGTGCGGGCCGCTCTCGGCCTGGTGGACGCCGCCGATGGTTCCGCCCGCGGCGAATCCGGCCGCCATTCCGGCAGGTCCGAACAGGCAGCCGACCGCCGCGCCCGTGAGCGCTCCCTCGAGAGTCCGCTTCCCGACCACGTCGCCCTCGTCGCCAGAGTCCATGTACTGGCCGCCGACTGTGCCGCGCACCTCCACCCGGTCGTGCCGGTGGTGCTCCACCACGGCCGCCTCGCGCAGCCACGTGGCGTCGCGATGCTCGACGCAGGCGTCGGCGTACACGCGGTCCGCGTCGTCCATGTGCCGGAACACCATCACGGCGAGCTCCAGGTCCATGGCCGCGACCGTATGGTGCGGGGCCGGGCCCCGCCTCGCCCGAATCGGGTGACCGGCGGTCGCGATTACTTCACCGGTGGGCGCGGGTCTACACGACCACAACCGAACGCGAAGGAGCTTCTGAAATGGCGAAGATCGTGGTCTCTCAATTCATCACCCTCGACGGCGTGGTCGAGGATCCTGGCGGCTCGGAGAACTTCGAGCGCGGCGGCTGGGCGTTCAAGTTCGAGCGCGGTCCGGAGGGCGACCAGTTCAAGCTCGACGAGGTGATGTCGTCCGACGCGCTGCTGCTCGGCCGCACCACCTACGAGGGCTTCGCCGAGGCATGGCCGTCACGCGAGGGCGACTTCGCCGACAAGTTCAACACCATGACGAAGTACGTGGTGTCCGACACGCTCGGCGACCCCGAGTGGAACAACTCGCACGTGATCGCGAGCAGCCACATCCGCGACCGAGTCGGGCAGCTCAGGGGCGAGCCCGGCGGCGACATCCTGGTGAACGGCAGCGTCCAGCTCACGCGCACGCTGCTCGAGAACGACCTCGTGGACGAGCTGCGGCTGATGGTCTTCCCCGTCGTGCTCGGCGACGGCAAGCGGCTGTTCGACGACGGCACGCCCGGCTCGAAGACGCTCGAGCTCACGAGCTCGATGCCTGCCGGCGAGACCATCGTCCTCACCTACCAGCCCAAGTAGTAGCGAGCGGCGGGGCCCTTTCGCCCCCGAGGCGCCCCGCCGCCCGCCATCGCCCTATCCCCCGGCGATCCCCCGCAAGAAGACCACGAGCTTCTTGAAGAACAGGTTGTGCTTCGGGCTCGCCCCGGCCGGATCGTTGTGCGCGTACGTGGACTGGCGGCTGAGCAGCGTGAGGTTGTGCAGCGGGATGTGCGACTGCTGGGCGAGCTGCTTCGCCGCCGCCGGCACGCCCGGTCCGCCGAGCGCCGCGCCGAACGCCAGGATCTTCAGGTTGCGCGGGAGCTTGTGGCCCTCGGTGGCGTGCACGTCGAGCACCTGCTGCGCCGGGTTGGCATTGCCCTGCCCCACCGCGCCGGCGTCGAGCGTGAGCCGCATCGGGTGGTACCAGGCGGTGCCGTCGAGGTTCTTCAGGCCGGCGCCCGCGAACATGTCCGCGAAGCGGTCGATCGGCGTGAGCGCGCCCTTGCCGTCCCAGCCTCGCGGGTTGCCGCTCGCCGCGAGCTGACCGAGGTGCGCCTGGGCCGCCCTGAGCGACTGCGGCGAGGTCTTCACGTCGAGCGCGTAGCCGAACTGCGCGAGGTTCGTGACCGGCACCGGCGGCTTGAGGTAGGACGGCAGCAGCGGGAACTGCTGTCCGATCGACGGCGCGTTCGGATCGATCAGCGCGCCTTCTGAGCCGGTCGCCTGGAAGAGCCCCGCGAGCGGCGCGGGGATCCCGCCGAACGCCAGCCACGGCGTGCTCGAGTTGAGCTTCTGCAGCGACTGCGTCGCGTCCGAGGCGCTGATCGGAGTGGGGCTCGAGCCGCCGTCGATGTAGACGAGTCCCGAGAGCCCGTCGGCGCCGGCCTTGCCGCCGAAGTCCCAGGTGGCGTAGGCGGTCGTGATCGAGCCGCCGAGCGAGTGGCCGCCGACGACCACGCGCTTGCCCGTCTTCTCCGCCTCCAGCACGACTCGCCGCAGGTCGCCGATCTCGGTGTTCATCCCCCAGTCGTGCGCGTAGCCCACGCTCGAGTCCGGGATCGACTGGAAGTGCGTCTTGATGTTCGGATTGGCGAGGTAGCCGAGGTAGTAGTCGAACAGCTGCTGGCCGGTGGCCTTGCCCTCCTTGGCCTTCGTGAGCATCGACTGGTCCTCGAGCAGGTTCTCGCGCCGCTCGACCGCCCACACCTGCCAGTTCTTCAGCTTCCCGACAAGCGACTTGGCGAGCGGCTCGAAGTACGCCGCGCTCGCCGAGGTGCCGGGGTTCAGGACGAGGATGTTCTTCGCCCTGGGCGCGCCGGTCTTGAGGATGCCGACCTTGTTGTACTTGGCCGGGGTGCCGGGCGAGTGGACGCCCGCGATGCGCTGGAACCTCACGTTCACCTTCGCCGCGGCCGCCTGCGGCACGACGAAAGCCATCAAGCACGTCACAAGGGCCAGCTTGCGCATCGAGTCCACTCCCTCTCCCGAGAAACAGATGTGTTTCCGTACTATACGGAAATGTCTCCGGAGAAGATCGAGGTGCTGCCGCGGCCGGCGCACCCGAGCGCGCGGGAGGAGCTGCGGGCGTCCCAGAGAGGCCGCTTGATCTGCGCGATCGCCGACTCGGTGGCCGCCAAGGGCTACGCCGAGACGACCGTGGCCGACGTGATCGCGCTCGCCGGCGTGTCGCGCAAGACCTTCTACGAGCACTTCAACGACAAGGAGGACTGCTTCCTCGCCGCCTACGACGAGGGCGCGCGGTCCACCTACGGGGCGATGGTGCAGGCCGCCGAGGGGCTCGAGGGCTGGCGCGAGATCCTCGACGCCGTATTCACCACCTGGCTCGCGTTCCTCGACGCGGACCTCGCCTTCACGCGCGCGTACATGGTCGAGTTCTGGGCCGCGGGCGACGCCGCGCGCGAACGCTGGAAGGCGCGGCGCGACCGCACCGCCGGCCTGCTGAAGACAGTCCACAAGCTCGCCCGCAAGGAGGACCCGTCGATCGAGCCGGTGTCCGACACGGTGATCGCCGCCGTGGTCGGCGGCGTGAACCGCGTGGTGATCTCGCACGTGCTGGCAAACGACCCGCGCCCGCTCACGGACCTCAGGCCGGAGCTGCTCCGCTTCATCACGCTCGCGCTCGCGTCGCACGAGCCGGGCTGAGCAGCGGACGCCGGCTCAGCGCGTGCCGGCCGGCGACTCGGCCAGCCGGCCCACCAGTTCGGCGTAGATGCGGTGGGTCTCGCGCCCGACCGTCTCCCAGTCGAACTGCAGCACGTGCTCGCGTGCCTCGGCCACCAGCCGCTCGCGGGCCTCGTCGTCCGCCAGCACGTCCTCGAGCGTCGCGGCCAGCGACTCCGAGTCGCGCGAGCGGAAGCGGCGCCCGACCGTGCCGTCGCCCGGCACGACCTCGCGCAGGCCGCCGGTGTCGGCCACGATCGTCAGGCAGCCGGAGGCCATCGCCTCGAGCGCCACGAGGCCGAACGGCTCGTAGATCGACGGCACGATGCAGAGGTCGGCCACGCGATAGAGCGAGTGCAGCATGTCGTCGCCGGCCCAGCCGAGGAAGGTGCCGTAGGACTGGAGCCCGAGCTTGCGGGCCTGCTTCTTCAACTCCGCCTCGGCGGTGCCCGTGCCGGCCACCACGAAGCGCACGTCGCCGAAGCGGCGGATCGCGCCGGTGAGCGCGTCGAGAGCGAGATGGAAGCCCTTCTCGTAGACGAGCCGGCCCACCAGCAGCACGAGGCGCTCGCTCGGGTCCGCGTATTTCGCGCGCAGGGCGTCGAGGTCGTCGGCCACGTGTTCGAGGTCGCTCGGGTCGATGCCGTTCGGCACCACCGAGATCCGCCGCACGGGCACGCCGAAGGTGTCACGCACGTGGCCCCGCATGTAGTTCGAGCAGGTGATCACGTGGTCGGCGCTGCGCGCCATCGCCTTCTCGACCGCGTGGATGTGCGACTGCGGGTATTTGTCGACCCAGCCCTGGTGGCGGCCGAACTCCGTGGCATGAACCGTCACGAGCCACGGCACCCCGAGCTTGCGCGCGAGCGGCTCGGCCGCGCCGGCCACGAGCCAGTCGTGCGAGTGCACGAGGTCGAAGTCGAATTGCCGGCAGAGCGAGCTGCCGAGCCTGCGCATGTCGTCGTTCATGTGCTCGACCCAGCGCACGAAGTCGTTCACGTCCTTGGGGTAGGCGGGCTCGGACACGCGGTGCACGAGCACGCCGTGGCGCTCCTCCTCGGCGGGCAGGCGGCCACCGCCGCGCGTGACCACGTGGATCTCCACGCCATCGCGGACGAGCTGCTCAGACAGCTTTCGGACGTGTCGCGCGAGCCCGCCTTCGACGACCGGCGGGTACTCCCACGAGATGAGAAGGATGCGCAGGCTCACCCAACCGGCAGCCTATCGACCGGCCCGTTCAAACACCCCAAGCATCCCCTCGCCCGCGGCGAACGGGAAGCTGAAGAGGCTCGCCAGCGGGGCGCGCCGGTCGAACGAGCGCTCGCCTCCGGCCAGCACGTCGAGCCAGCGACCGGCGGGGGCGGTCACGCTCGAGCCGGCGGCGCCCGCCCGGATCGCCACCGCAACGAGCACGTCGCCCCCGCGCAGATACGCGCAGGCGTCCGGCCCGGCGTCGAGCGGCTCGTAGCCGCCCTCGAACGCCTCGGGGCGCCGGCGGCGCAGGGCCAGCAGGCGCTCGACCAGGAACAGCTTCCGGAGATCCGCGTCGTCCGGCTGCGCTCGCGAGCGCAGCCGCGCAAGCAGCTCGCGGCGGCGGCCCCAGTCCACGGGCCGGCGGTTGTCAGGGTCCACGAGCGCGCGGTAGGAGAGCTCGTCGCCCTGGTAGATGTCGGGCACGCCGGGAGCCGTCAGCTTGAGCGCGAGCTGGCCGAGCGCGGCGCGCTCGCCCGCGTGCGCCAGCCGCTCGACGAACGGCTCGAAGCGGTCGAGAAAGGGGCGATGCCCGTAGAGCCGCCGGACGAAGCGCTTGACGGCGGCCTCGTAGTCCTCGTTGGGCCGTGTCCACGAGCTCGTGCGCTTGCCCTCTCGCAGCGCCTTCTCCATGTAGGCCTCGATGCGCTCGGGCTCGATCGGCCAGGCGCCGGCGAGCGTCTGCAGCAGGAAGTACTGGTCCACGCGGTCGGGTGCGCCGCCCTCGCGCAACGGCTCGCAGAGCTCGAGCCAGTCCGCCACCTGCTCGGCCCACGACTCGGCCATGGAAGCCAGCGCCCCGATCCGGGCGCGGATGTCGGCCGAGCGCTTGGCGTCGTGGGTCTGGGTGGTGAGCAGCCCGTGCGGGAAGCGTCTCGCGCGCTCGGCGCTCGCCTCGTGGAAGCGCTCGACGCCCAGGCCGAAGCGCGAGGGGTCGCCGCCCACGTCGTTGAGCGCGAGCAGGCGCGCGTAACGGTAGAACGCGGTGTCCTCGACGCCCTTGGCCATCACGGCCGGCGTGGTCTGCTGGAAGCGGGTGACGAAGCCCGCGGGAGCGTCGTCCTCGAGCAGCAGCTTGCGCTCGATCCCGTCCGGCATCGAGGCGGCCGCGATGGCCGCGCGGTCGGCCTCCTCCACGCGGCCGCTCCAGGGCTCGACGTAGGTGCGGTAGACGGGCAGCGACGCGACCGCCCGGGCGAGGCCGTCGAGCCCGCCGGGCGGCTCCACCGCTCCCAGCTCGCGCGCGAGCCGCTCGAGCTCGGGGCGGAAAGTGCCGGACGCCTGCTCGACCTTGGCCTCGAACGCGAGGTCCCCGAACGGGCGCGCGTCGCCCGACACCTCGCCCCAGAGCGTGGTGAGTGGCCCCTCGCCGGCCGGGTCCACGAACAGAGCGGCCACGTCGTTCAGGAACTCGTAGCCCACCGTTCCCGCCACCGGCCAGTCGCGCAGGCGCTCGCCGGGGTCGAGGATCTTCTCCACCCACACGTGCTCGGCGCCGCCGTCACGGAGGCGCGCGAGGTAGCCGGCCGGATCCGCCAGACCGTCAGGGTGGTCCACGCGCAGGCCGTCCACGAGCCCGTCGCGGACGAGGGCGAGCGCCAGCCGGTGCGTCTCCTCGAACACCTCCGGGTCCTCCTGCCGCACGCCCGCCAGGTGATCGATGTCGAAGAAGCGGCGGTGCCCGCCCGTCGCCGGGTCGATGTCGAAGAAGCGCGCGCGCAGCTCCTCGTCCGCCCAGTAGCGGTTCGCGTCGTCCGCCGCCATGTGGTTCGGCACCACGTCGAGCACGATGCCGAGCCCCGCGGCGCGCGCGTCGGCGGCCAGAGCGCGGAACTCGTCCTCGCCGCCGAGCACGGTCGAGATGCGCCCGGGGTCGACCACGTCGTAGCCGTGCGTGGAGCCCGGCCGCGCCTCGAACGACGGCGCCAGGTAGAGGTGCGATACGCCGAGGTCCGCCAGGTACGGCACGAGCGAGCGAGCGGCGGCGAAGCCGAAGTCGCCGGCGAGCTGCAGCCGGTAGGTAGCCCGCGGCGCGGTCACCGGGCGCGCTTCAGGATCACCGTCGAGCGCGACATGAGCAGCACCTCGGAGCGCGCGCCGAAGCGTGCGCTGCCCGGCGCGGCGCCCGGATCCGCTGTGGTCAGCTCGAGCTCCCAGGCTGCCCCGAAGCGGCGTGTGGGCAGCCTGAACTCGCGCTCCTCGCCCGTGGCGTTGAAGAGCAGCAGGAAGGAGTCGTCGCGGACGTCCTCGCCGCGCGGGCCCGGCGTGTCGATCTCGTCCCCGTTGAGGAAGACCCCGATCACGCCGTCGTCCGACTGCCAGTCGCGCTGGGTCATGCGCCGGCCGTCGAGCCGGAACCACCAGACGTCGGGCAGCCCCGAGCCCTCGTGCTCTCTTCCGGCGAGAAAGCGGTCGCGGCGGAACACCGGGTGCTCGCGCCGCAGCCGGATCAGCCGCCGCGCGAACTCGAGCAGCTCGCGGCCGTCGCCGTCCGCCTGCGACCAGTCGTACCAGGAGAGCTCGTTGTCCTGGCACCAGCCGTTGTTGTTGCCGTGCTGTGAGCGCCCCATCTCGTCGCCGCCGAGCAGCATCGGCGTGCCCTGGGACACGAACAGGGTGACGAGGAAGTTGCGCTGCTGGCGCGCGCGCAGCGCGAGCACCTCGGCGTCGTCGGTCGGGCCCTCGGCGCCGCAGTTCCACGAGCGGTTGTCGTCCGTGCCGTCCTGCCCGCCCTCGAGGTTGGCCTCGTTGTGCTTGTGGTTGTAAGAGACGAGGTCGGCCAGCGTGAAGCCGTCGTGGGCGGTGATGAAGTTGATCGAGGCGAACGGGTTGCGGCCGTCGTGCTCGTACAGGTCGGACGAGCCGGTGAGCCGCGACGCGAAATCGCCGGTGCCCGCCTGGCCGCGCCAGAAGTCGCGCATGGTGTCGCGGTAGATGCCGTTCCACTCGGACCAGCGCACCGGGAAGTTGCCCACCTGGTAGCCGCCGGGCCCGACGTCCCAGGGCTCGGCGATCAGCTTGACCTGGGAGAGCACCGGGTCCTGGTGGATCGTGTCGAAGAACGTGGAGAGGCGGTCGACGTCGTAGAACTCGCGCGCCAGCGCGGAGGCCAGGTCGAAGCGGAAGCCGTCGACGTGGCACTCCATCACCCAGTAGCGCAGCGAGTCCATGATCAGGCGCAGCACGCTGGGATGGACCGGGTTGAGCGAGTTGCCCGTGCCGGTGAAGTCCATGTAGTGGCGCGGGTCGTCCGGCATCAGCCGGTAGTAGGAGCGGTTGTCGATGCCCTTGAACGAGAGCATCGGGCCGAGGTGGTTGCCCTCGGCCGTGTGGTTGTAGACCACGTCGAGGATCACCTCTATGCCCGCGCGGTGGAGCGCCTTGACCATCCCCTTGAACTCGCGCACCTGCTCGCCGCGGCGGCCGGTGGCCGCGTACTCCGAGTGCGGCGCGAGGTAGCCGATCGTGCTGTAGCCCCAGTAGTTGCGAAGGCCGCGCTCGTACAGGAACGACTCGTCCGCGATGTGGTGCACGGGGAGCAGCTCGACCGCCGTCACGCCGAGCGAGGTGAGGTACTCGATCGCCTCCTCCGACGCCAGCCCGGCGTAGGTGCCGCGCAGGTCGTCCCGGATGCGGGGGTGGCTGACGGTGAAGCCCTTGATGTGCGCCTCGTAGATCACCGAGTCCGCGAGCGGCGTCTGCAGGATGCGGTCCCCCTCCCAGTCGAAGCGCTGGTCGATCACCACGGACTTGGGGATCGCCCGCGCGTCGTCCTCCTCGTCGGGCTCGAGGTCGGCGTCGTCCTCGCCGCTCGGCACGTAAGGGAGCACGCTGGCGTCCGCCTCCCATCCGATCACGCCGTCGATCGCCTTCGCGTACGGGTCGATCAGCAGCTTGCTCGGGTTGAAGCGCTGGCCCTCATTCGGCTCGTACGGGCCGTGCACGCGGTAGCCGTAGCGCTGCCCGGAGCCGACCTCCGGCAGGTAGCAGTGCCAGTTGAAGGCGGTGCGCTCGGTGAGCGTGATCCGCGACTCGGTGTCGTCATCGTCGAATAGGCAGAGCTCCACGGATTCGGCGTTCTCCGAGAAGAGCGAGAAGTTCGTGCCGCTGCCCTCCCACGTGGCGCCGAGCGGGAACGGGCGTCCGGGCCAGACCTCGCTCACGCCACCACGGCCCCGGCGAAGGCGGCCAGGTCGACGTGCCCGTCCGTCAGCCGCGCGCCGGGATCGGTGGCCAGGCGCAGCTCGCCGCCTTCACATGGCACGCTCGCCGGGCCATCCGCGAAGTTGCAGACGAGCTCGAAGCCACCGCGGCGCACGCGCAGCCAGCGCGCGTGTTCGTCGAAGACGATCGCGTCCGCCTCGCCCGCGGGCAGTTCCCGCCGCAGCGCGAGCAGCTCGCGGTAGAGCGCGGCCAGCTCGGGATCGGCCCGGCGGGTGAGCTTGGAGGCCTCGAAGGTCGCCGGATCCTGCGGGTCGGGGATCTGGCCGCCGAACTGCGCGAACTTCGCGAACTCGCGGCGGCGCCCCTCGCGCGTGGCCTTGGCGATCTTCCTGTCGATGTGGTCGGAGAAGAACTGGAACGGCGCGTCCTCGCCGTACTCCTCGCCCATGAACAGCATCGGCGTGAACGGTGCGAGCAGCGTGCAGAACGCCGCGAGCGGGCGCGCGCGCGCCGGCAGGCGGTCGCCGTAGGCGCGGTTGCCCACCTGGTCGTGGTCCTGGCAGAAGACCACGAAGCGCTCGGGCGGCACGTCGTCCGCGGGCGCGCCGAAGCGCCGCCGCCGGTAGCTCGAGTAGCCGCCGTCGTGCACGTGCGGGCGGTGGAACGCCTTGGCCAGCTGCCCGACGCGGCCGAATTCCGCGTAGTAGCCGTCGCGGTCGTCGGTGAGCAGCGCGTGCAGAGAGTGGTGGAAGTCGTCTGCCCAGGCGGCGTCGCAGGCGTAGCCGCCGCGCTCGCGCGGCCGCATCACGCGCGGGTCGTTGAGGCCGCTCTCGGCGATCACGAGCGCGTTCGGGTCGAGCCCGTGCACCCGCCGGGCGACCGCCGCCACGATGTGCTCCGCGCTCGAGTCGACGATCGAGTGGATCGCGTCGAGGCGCAGGCCGTCGATGCCGAAGTCGTGGATCCACTGCTCGGCGCTCTGCAGGACCCACTCGCGCACCGGGTCGCAGTCCTCGTCGTCGAAGTTGATCGCCTGCCCCCAGGGCGTCTCGTACTTGTCCGTGAAGTAGGGGCCGAACGCCTTCAGCGCCCTGAGCCCGGAGGTGCCGACGTGGTTGTAGACCACGTCGAGCACCACGGCGAGGCCGGCCTCGTGCGCGGCCCGCACCAGCCGGGCGAGCCCCTCCGGCCCGCCGTAGGCGGAGTGCGGAGCCGACAGGTAGACGCCGTCGTAGCCCCAGCCGTGGCGGCCCGGAAACTCCGCCACCGGCATCAGCTCGATCGCGGTCACCCCCAGCTCGGCGAGCGCGGGGAGCTGCTCGATTGCGGCGTCGAACGTGCCGTCCGGGGTGAAGGTGCCCACGTGCAGCTCGTAGAGCACTAGCTCCTCGAGCCGGGGCGTCTCGAAGTCCGCCGCGTGACCCGCGAGCGCGCCCGCGTCCACGAGGCGCGAGGGGCCCCGCAGCCCGTGCGGCTGCGAGCGG
>DASXCV010000117.1:0-7374 GCA_036491015.1 Thermoleophilaceae bacterium
AGCGCGCCGGCCAGCTCGCGCCCGGCGGCGGCCAGCTCGTAGACGAAGCGCGGCGGGCGCTCCGAGTAGCGCTCGGCGCGCACGAGCCCCTGCGACTCGAGGTTGCGCAGGCGCTGGCTGAGCACGTTGGGGGCGATGCCCGCGATCTCCTTCTCGAGATCGCCGAAGCGGCGCGGGCCGTCGAGCAGCGCGGCCACGATCAGGAGCGTCCAGCGGTCGCCGACGCTCCGGAGCGCCTCCGCCAGCGGTGACAGGTCCTCGCGCGGTTCTTCGGCCACGGATCGCATGGTAGAGCCAGGCACGGTGGTATAACTAGTCACTTGCAATTGACAAGTTACTCACAAGGATGCGGAAAATGGCGGTACTAGAAGAGATTCAGCAGCTGATCGCCGGGACGGCGGAGGACCACGGCCACTCCGTGGTCGGCCTCGGTCGCGGCTGGGGCCTCGGCTCCGGGACGATCATCGGCAAGGACCAGGTCCTGACGAACGCGCACAACCTGCGGCGCGACGAGGTGACCGTCACCTTCTCTGACGGCACCACGGAGCCGGGCACCGTGGCCGGCGTGGACGCCGACCTCGACCTGGCCGTGATCAGCGTGGCGACGAACGGGCGCCCGCCGCTCGAGTGGGGCGACGGCGCGGAGCCGGGCATCGGCGCGGCCGTTGTCGCGCTTGGCAACCCGGGTGGGCGCGGGTTGCGCGCCACGCTCGGCTTCGTCTCGTCCGGCCCGCGCTCGTTCCGCGGCCCGCGCGGACGGCGCGTGGCCGGCGCGATCGAGCACACCGCGGCGCTGCCGCGGGGCTCGTCCGGCGGTCCGCTGCTCGACGCCGGCGGCAAGCTCATCGGCATCAACACGATTCGCGTGGACGGCAACCTGATCCTGTCGCTGCCCGTGGCCGCGCTGCGCGAGCGCATCGAGACGCTTGCCCGCGGCGAGGCGAAGGACACGCCGCGGCTCGGCGTGGCGGTGGCGCCGCCCCGGGCGGCGCGCCGGATGCGGCGCGCGGTCGGCCTGCCGCCCCGCGACGGGCTGCTCGTGCGCGGGGTCGAGGACGGCAGTCCGGCGTCGGCCGCGGGCATCGAGCGCGGCGACCTGATCGCCGCGTCCGGCGAGCGCGAGATCGAGAGCGTGGACGCCCTCTACGCGGCGCTCGACGCGCTCGGCGAGGGCGGCAAGCTGCCGCTCACGGTCGTGCGCGGCACCGACGAGCGGGAGCTGGAGGTGACGTTCTCATGACCGCCCCGCCGCGCGAGGAGCTGGAGGCGCTCGACGCCTACTCGCGCACCGTCGTGGGCGTGGCCGAGCGGGTGGGTCCGTCGGTGGCCAACCTGCGCGTGCTGCGGCGCACCCGCGCCGGCAGCGTGCCCGTGGGCGCCGGCTCGGGGGTGGTGCTCACGCCCGACGGCTTCCTGCTCACCTCCGCCCACGTGGTGGCGGGCAGGCGCCGGCGCGGCAGCGCGCAGTTCACCGACGGCCGCGACTTCGGCTTCGAGGTGGTCGGCAGCGACCCGCTGTCCGACCTCGCCGTGCTGCGCGCGGACGGCAGCGGCCTCGAGGCGGCGCACCTCGGGGAGGCGACCGATCTGCGCGTGGGCCAGCTCGTGGTGGCCATCGGCAACCCGAACGGCTTCGCCGGCTCGGTGACCGCGGGGGTGGTGTCCGCGCTCGGTCGTTCGCTGCCGGCGCGCTCCGGCCAGACCGTGCGAGTGATCGACAACCTGATCCAGACGGACGCGTCGCTCAACCCGGGCAACTCGGGCGGCGCGCTCGTGGACAGCTCCGGCCGCGTGGTGGGAGTGAACACCGCCGTGGCGGGTGTGGGCCTCGGCCTGGCCGTGCCGATCAACCCGGCCACGCGCAAGATCATCGGCTCGCTGATGAGCGAGGGCCGCGTGCGCCGCGCCTACCTCGGCGTCGCCGGCGGTGTCCGGCCGCTGCCGCCTCAGGCGGCGGGCGAGTGGGGCTCGGGGAGCTGCGTGGAGGTCGTGGAGGTGGTGGAGGGCAGCCCGGCGGGGCGCGCCGGATTGCGGCCCGAGGACCTGCTCGTGGAGCTGGATGGCCAGCGCATCCGCGACGTCGCCGACCTTCAGCGGATGATGGTCGCGGAGCTGATCGGGGCAACGGTGCAGGCAGCGGTAATACGCCAGGGTCGCACGGTCAGGCTCGAGCTCGTACCCGAGGAGCTCGTAACGGCGTAACCTCTTGGGCTGTGAGACCCGGGAGGCTCACAGTTGCACTCGTCGCCGTGGCCGCACTGGCGCTCGCGGCAAGCGCCCTCGCGCGGGTTCAGCACCATCAGGTCACAGTCGTGAAGTCCGGCGGCGTGCGCCTCCTGGCCTGGGATTCCGCCAAGGCGAGCAGGGGCCTCTGCTTCCGGCTCCGGAACGGCGCGAAGAAGGGCGCCGCCTGCCATCGCAAGATGGGGCTCGCGTACAAGTCGTTCCAGCTGAACGGCGCGACCGTGCTCGGCGGCCTCGCGCGACGCGGCGAGACCACCGTCACCGCCACCTTCTCCGACGGTCAGACGCTTGTGCTGAACACCGTGCGCGGCAAGCGCTACCGCGGGCGCGACCGCGGCAGGGCGCGCTTCTGGGCGGGCTCGAAACCGGACGTGACGAAGCTCGTCACGCTCGTGGCGAAGAACAAGAGCGGCGCGGCCGTGGAGACGGTCAGCGTGTCCTCCCCGCCGGCCCCGGTGCCACCGAATCCGCCGCCGCCATGCCCGCCGTGCAAGGGACCGCCGCGGGCGAACGCCCACGGGGCGATCGTATGCCCGCTCGTGATCTGCCCGGACTAGCGGCCGCGATTCGCAGCTCGCCCGTATGCGTGTCGGGCATCCGGGCGAACGCCACGCGCGCCACCAGTCCGCCCGCGATCGCCGCGCCCGCGCCGAGCAGCAGTCCGGCGCGCGGTCCGGCCGTGCCCGAGATCCAGCCCATCAGCGGGCCGCCGATCGGGTTGCTGCCGAGGAACACCACCGAGTAGAGCGCCATCACCCGCCCGCGCATGCTGGGCCGCACGCGCAGCTGCAGGCTCGAGTTGACGCTCGAGGCGAAGGTCACGCTGGCCGCGCCGGTGAGCGCCAGGGAGATCGCCTCGGTGGCCAGCGTGGGCGCGGCGGCGGCGAGCAGCAGGCCGCCGCCGAACGCCACCGCGGACACAACGAGCAGCCGTGGTCCGACCTCGCGTCTGGTGCTCGCCACGAGGGCGCCGACCAGCGCGCCCACGCCCATCGCCGTCGTCAGCGCGGCGTAGGTGCCCGCCTGCCCGTGGAAGGTGAAGCGGGCGAGCAGCGGCATCAGCGTCTGGAAGTTGTAGGAGAGCGTGCCGATCACGCCCATCAGCGCGAGCGGGATCAGCAGGCCGGGGGTGGCCCGCACGTAGCGGAGCGCCGAGCGCAGCTGTCCCTTCTTGCGCGCCACCGGTTCGCTGAGATGGAGTTCGTCCGGGTTCATCCGGCGCAGCGCCACGATCATCGCCGCGAACGAGGCGGCGTTGATCAGGAAGCAGTCGGCCACGCCCACGGTCGCGATCGTCAGGCCGGCGAGCGCCGGACCGGCCACGCGCGCCACCTGCACGAGCGCGCTGTTCAGCCCCACGGCGTTCACCAGCCGTGCGGAGCTCACCAGCTCGACCAGGAACGCCTGGCGCGCCGGGTTGTCGATCGCGTTCACCGCGCCGCGCACGAACACGAGCGCGAAGATCATCCACGGCTTGACCACCCCCGAGCCGGTGAGCAGCCAGAGCGTGAGCGCGGGGAGCGCCATGGCGGCCTGGGTGAAGATCAGCAGCCGGCGCTTGTCCACGCGGTCGGCGATCACGCCGCCCCAGGCGCCGAACAGCAGCATCGGCGTGAACTGCAGCGCGGTGGTGATGCCCACCGCGAGCGCGCTGCCGGTGAGGGAGAGCACGAGCCACAGCTCGCCGACGGTCTGCATCCAGTTGCCGCTCAGCGAGACGATCTGTCCCGCGAAGTAGCGCCTGTAGTTCGGTACCGCGAGCGAGTGGAACGGCTTCCCGAGCTGGACCCCGAGGGCCCTCACTCAGGACCCTCCAGGATCCGCTCCAGGATCGCGGTGGCGCGCTCCAGCGTCTCGAGCTCGTCGTCGTCGAGCCGGCGCAGGCGCTTGGACAGGTAGGCGTTCTTGCGGGAGCGAAGCTTCTTGACGAGCGCGCGGCCCTCCCTCGTCACGAGCACGTGGGACACGCGGCCGTCGTCGGGATCGCCCATGCGCTCGATCAGCCCGCCCTGCTCGAGCGTGGCCAGCAGCCGCGTGACGGTGGGCCGCTGGATCCGCTCGATCTCGGCGAGCCGGCTCGGTGTGAGCGGCCCGTGCCGCTCGATCGTGGACAGTGCCGCGGTGAGCGAGGGCGACAGCCCGGCGTCCGCCTCTTGGCGCAGCCGGCGCGCGGTGCGGGTGATGGCCAGGCGCAGCCTCGGCGAAAGCTCTTCCCGGTTGGTAATAGTTTGCATTGCTAATTAGTGTAGCAAATGATTGCGCGTTTATGGCAGCAATAAGGGCGCCCGCGTTTGAGCAATCCCATCTAGGTGTTGCTCAGCAACAGTCAAATGCCACAGCGATCCCAGGTAGGTGCCCTATAGGGGCACCAGGATGGGATCGCTTTCCCTGGCGGACTAGCGGCGCGCGGCGAACTTCGGATGCAGCGTCGCGTGCGTGCCCTTCACGTCCACGGTCCGCACCGTGAGCTTTAGGGAGACGCTCTTGTGCTTCTTCAGCTTCTTCTTCAGCGACTTGCTGCCGTGGATGCGGCCGCCGCTCAGCACGGCGGTCACGCGGCTCGCGCCGCGGGTCGGCAGCTTCAGGGTGAGCCTGCCCTTGCGTGAGAGCTTGGCGTTCTTCTTCGACAGCTTGAAGCTCGCGCCGGTGACCTTCAGGCCGCGCGTGCCCTTGCCGACGACGATCGACTTCGGGAGGGTGACGGTCACGCTGCGGAGCTTGGAGGCGCCGGCCGTCACGCTGAGCTGAAGCCGCGGATGCGCGCCGCGGAAGCCGCGCGCGCTGAGCTTCGCGTGCGGCCTCGCCGCGGTGCAGCCCACGAGCGTGACCTTGGCGGTGCGCGTTACGGACGCTCCGTTCTGGCCGGTGAAGGCGCCGTCGACGGTCGGCGCCGGTCCGGTGCAGATGTTGCGGTTGGACTGGAGCAGCCCGTGAGGGCCGCCGGAGATCGCCAGCTCGAAGCTCGTGAGCGGCACGTCCGGCAGTCCGGTGAACACGTTCTGAAGGCGCCCCGAAGTGAGGGCCGCGTTGCCGCCCAGCACGAACGGCAGCACGCCGCCGAACTCCACGCCCACTCCCGGAAGCTGGCCCACGCGCAGGATCTCGAACACCGGTCCCTGCACCGGCGTCGGTAGCAACGGGCTGGCGATCGTGGCCGTGCCGATCCGCGCCGCGTCGGGACAGGCAGCCGCGGTGAGTTGGTCGGGCGTGCAGAGGGTGGTCACCGCGCCCACGCCCGGCGCGAGCGCCGGCGGCAGCGTGACCGAGGCGCTCAGCTGCGAGCTCTCCCCGACGGCCTGCGTGATCGTCGCGGCGAACGGCACGTGCGCGTTCTTCGCGGTCGCACCGGGCGCGCCCATCGTGGCCGTGACCTGCGGGTTGAACGTCTCCTGGTCGCAGGCCGTGGGGGTGAAGCTGGTGGAGGCGCTCACGGTCGTGCCGGGCGTCTCGTGCGAGCTGGCGTCGACGCTCGTCGTGGCGACCTTGCACGACGTGGGGTTCGTCATGAACGGCGAGGTCAGCCACGGCCGGGTGCCGAACAGCGTGATCGAGGTCTCCTGAATCTGGAGCGACACGGGGACGACCAGCGTGACCGTGTTCGGCTGATCGTTCACCGGCGAGTCGATGCCGAAGTCGCCCGAGGTGCGCAGGCTCACGGGCGACTTGAGAAAGATCTTCGACGCGCCCCCCGAGGGTCGCACCACGATGCCGAGCACCGCGGGATGGGTCCCGTCCGGCACGAGGTTGTAGATGGTGCCGTCGGAGGTCGTGGGCAAGGCACCCCCGATGGCGGCCGTGACCGCCGCGCTCCCCACCTGCGTGTTGGCCGGGCAGGTGTCGGCCTCGAAGTCGGACTCCGAGCAGAGCGCGCTCGCCTGCGGGTTGCCGAGCAGGCCGGGCGGGAAGTGGAGCGTGCTGTTGAGGACGCTGTCCGAGCTGTCCGAGTACGAGAACTTCTCGTCGACGGTCACGTCCGGGTGCGCCCCGGCCGCCGTCGTGGTCGGCGTGACGGTGAGGCTCGGCACGGTCATCGACGCGTTCGCCATGCCGGGCGCCATCACCATGCCGGCGAGCACAGCGCCGACGACCACCACTGCACCCCGAATGTCCCCGAACCTCACGAGCCCTCCCTCTCTCGGTAGGCGAGTCAGAATACGGAGCATGGCCAAGCCTCGCGACACATCCGAGGTGCGAAACCGCTTCTTCTCGCGCATGTGGGTGCGGATGAAGGACCCGGCGGAGGGCGTGGAGCACCGCAAGCGCAACCTCGCCGGGCTATCCGGTCGGGTGATCGAGCTGGGCGCCGGCGACGGCCGCAACTTCGCCTTCTATCCGCCCGGGGTGACCGAGGTGTTCGCGGTCGAGCCGGCTTCGATGCCGGCATGGCCTCGCTCGTGCTCTGCACCGTGCCCGACCAGGCCGGCGCGCTGGCCGGGCTCCGTCGCGTGATGAAGCCCGGCGGCGAACTGCATTTCTACGAGCACGTGCATTCGGACCAGCCGCGCCAGGCGGGCTTCGAGAACCTGCTCGACCACGTGTGGCCTCACATCGCCGGTGGCTGTCATCCCAATCGCGAGACCCAGGCGGCGATCGAGGCAGCCGGGTTCGACATCGAGCGGGTCGACCGCTTCGGGTTCAGCCCCGGCTTCCCGGTGCCGCAGATCACGCACATCCTCGGCGTCGGCCGCCGCCCCGCCTAGCTGGTCGGACAGCGGGAAGGTTCGCGGCCGGGCGAGCGTCATACGGGGTACGAGCGGTCCCCGTTTGAGATGGCAACCCATTCACGCGACACCCTTTCCCAGGCCCTGCTCGCCGCCATGCCCGAAAGCCACGTGCTCGTGCTCCCTGGCCCTCCCGGACCGGACGGGGACGCGCTCGCGGCAGCCTGGAAGGCGGCGCGCGACGAGGCGATGTTCGCCTACCTGGCCTGGCGCGAGGACCCGGGAATGGAGGAGTTCGCCGTCTACCGCGCCGCCGCCGATCGCGAGGAGGCGGCCGCCGAAGCACTGGCGAGCCGCGCGTTCGAGCGGCGCACCCGCTGGTACCGGCTGCTGAAAGGCGACGGGCGCTAGCCGGCAGCCGGTGCCGGAACGGGCGGCCTGTGATCGGGCGGGCCGCCCGTTGCCTTCC
>DASXCV010000118.1:0-24942 GCA_036491015.1 Thermoleophilaceae bacterium
GAGGTCATTGCCGAGAACGACAAACGGGCCACGCTGATCAAACGGCGGATGGCCCGGATCCGGAGGGCGCGCGCCCGGGGCCTCGCCTACTCGGACACGGTCTCGAACGAGGACAGGCCGCTGATCGTCCAGCTCATCACGGAGAGCTCGACGGCGCTCGACACCTGCGGATCGAACCTGCGCCGAGCGGAGGCGCAGGCGCTCTACGACGAGGGCATGACAATGGACCAGATCGCGGAACGCTTTGGTGTTTCAAGGCAGCGGGTGTCCGTCCTTCTGCGCAAGGGCCGCTGACGGGGCTGCTCAGCCGACAGCATCGGTCATGAGTGGGAAGGATGCACGGGTGGCTTCCGCGCTGCCGAGGTCGGGCTGTGGCGGAGCGTCAGCCCAGCGTCCTCCTCGAGCAGCGCGACCGCGAGGAGTTCCCCGTCCGCTGCCCCGTAGCGCTCGAGCGCGCGAAGGTAGGTGTTCTTCACGACGCCGGCCAGCTCGTGCGGCACACCCAGCTGGCGAGCGAGCGTGGTGATCGCCTCGAGCTCCTCGCAGCAGCGGTCGAGGCGAAACGACCTGAGGTAGTCGCCAGCCAATAGCCCGTCCAGGTCGGAGCGGATGAACTCGCTGGAGGCCGCGCTCGACGCGATCGCCTCGCGAAGGACGTCAAGGTCGAGACCATCGCGCCGGGCGATCAGCAGAGCCTCCGCGGTGGCCACGGCCTGCCCGAACCACAGCAGGTTGACGAGCAACTTGGTGAGGTAGCCGGCGCCGTGGGCGCCGACATGTCTGATGTCCGCCGCCTCGGCCACCGCCTCGAGCAGATCGCGATGCTCCTCCACGACGCTCAGGTCCCCCCCGACGAACAGCTGCAGAGTCCCTGCCCGCGCGACTGCGGGGTCACCCCCGATAGGAGCGTCGAGGCAACGCAGGCCCTGAGCCCGCGCGTGGTCACCGAGCTCGCGGCCGGCGCCCGGTGGACACGTGCTCATGTCGATCCACGTGGCTGCCGGTCGCAACTCGCCACCCAGCGCGCCATCAGGACCCAGCAGCGCGTCGCGAACCTCGGCGGGGCCGGGAAGCACCGTGACCAGCACGTCCGCTCCCGTGGCAACAGCACGGCTCGACGCACCCCAGCGCGCCCCAGAGGCGACGACGTCACGCTCGAGTTCGGTCCGCAGATCGTACGCCGTGACCTCGTAGCCCGCACGCGCGAGGTTGGCGCAGACCGGCATCCCCATGCGGCCCACACCGATCAAGCCGATACGCAAGCCCATGGACGGAAGGTAGCGTCCCGCCACCGCGTGATCCGGCTCCGGTGGAGGCAGCCCGCGAGCCCGTCCTCGCCGCGCGCCCAGCGCCCGGTCCCTATTTGTTTGGCCGGGCGGACCCGGGGTAGCCGACGACCCACCCCCAACTCCAATCTGCAGGAGGACCTCATGATTTTGCGTCTCGATCGCTGGGGAGTCGAGCTCCCGCCGCCTTCCGATCCCGATCCCGATGGCGCCGCCGCCGTTCAGGAGCTGATGGGCGGGCGCTTCGGGGAGATGTCCACGTTCCTCAACTACACGTTCCAGTCGTTCAACTTCAGGGACAAGGCGTCCGCTCGCCCGTTCTACGACCTGATCGCGAACATCGCCGCCGAGGAGTTCGGCCACATCGAGCTCGTCGCGGCAACGATCAACACGATGCTCACCGGCGCCTCGCCGACCTCCAACGGCAGCGGCGAGATCGCGGGCGCGATGGCCGGCCTGAAGAGTGCGCGCAACACCCAGCAGTTCATCGCCGGCGGCCACTCGGCTCTGCCGCAGGACTCGAACGGCCGGCCCTGGACCGGCGACAACGTGTTCGCCTCGGGCGACCTCGTGGAGGACCTGACGCACAACTTCTTCCTCGAGACCGCCGCGCGCAACAACAAGCTGCGCGTGTACGAGATGGTCGATCACCCGGCCGCGAAGGCCCTCACCGGCTACCTGCTCGTGCGCGGTGGCGTCCACCAGGTGGCGTACGCGCGCGCGCTCGAGAACCTCACCGGCGCGAACCTGTCCAAGCTGTTCCCGTCGCCCCGGATTCCGACGGACAAGATCCCGGAGTGCCAGCCGCACATCCAGCGCGGCGACCACGCCCGGATCTACCGCTTCTCGCCGAACGACTTCAACGAGATCGCGGCAGTGTTCAACGGCAAGCACCCGGAGACAGGTGACGAGCTCGAGGTGGTCGACGGGCCGCCCGAAGGCGCGGAGCCGAACGACCTCCCGCCTCAGCCCCAGGCCTTCGCGCCGGACTACGCGCCCGAAGAGATCAAGAAGATCGCCGAGAAGCTCAAGGAGCAGGCCGGAATCAAGTCATAGTCGGCAGCCTGGTCAGTGGTCGTCGATCTGGAACCGCAGCCTGAACGGGCTCAGCGTTCTCGGTAGCGGACCACGCGCGGCCAACGGCCGTGCCCCGGCCTGAGTGAGGCGCACACGGGTGATGAGTCTGCACAGGAGCTGACTTGTGGTGAACAGGACCAGCTCACGGCCGGGGCAGCGCGCGGGCCCCGCGCTGAACGGCATGAAGGGCCATGGGTCCTTCGCGCCGTCGGCCGTCCAGAGCTCGGGCGAGAACGCGTCGGCGAAAGGCAGTTTCTCGTCGTCGCGATGAAAGTACGGCGCGAAGATCAGGACCGCCGCGCCCGCGGGCAGCTCGCCCTCGTACCAGCTTGTCGCCCTGGTGGTGTCGCGCAGGATGGCCGGCGTGGTCGGCCACAGGCGGAGTGACTCGAGGACGCACGCGCGCAGGAGGGACAGGCGATCGATCTCGTGGTGCTCCGATCCGCTGATCTGGCGGGCAACCTCCGCCGCCACCTCCCGGTGGGCGTCCAGCAGTGCCAGCGTCCGGAACGAAGCCATCCCGGCCGCGTCGAACGCAAACAGCCACTGAGGCACCTGCTCGACCGGACAGACGCGCCGATCATCGCCGCCGAACTCCGCCACCAGGCTTGCGAGGCTGCCGGGCTCCGCGCGCGCCACATACTGCCCGACCTGGCGTAGGAACTCCTCTCGGGCGGACTTGCGCCTGGACTTGAGGAACGACCAGTTGGCGTCACGCCGCAGGCTCGCAAGCAGGTCAGTCGTGTGGGCGTCGTCGCGAGCCGAGTCGCCGAGCACCAGGCGCCGCACGAGGCGCCACCAGCCCTGCGCGAAGACATCCCACGTCAGGCAGCCGGCGCGCCGCGCCTCGCTCATGAGCGCGTCCGCCTCTTCTATGACGGTCGCCTGGATGTGCTCGCCCAGCCGCCCGTGGACCGGATGGTCGGAATCCAGCACGCTCTCGGTGAAGCGGCGCCGAGCGCCGCGCTCTGCACCAGATGAAACGAGAACTCCGTGCGGCTCGAACTGCGAGAGGGAGCGCCTCTTCTCGAAGTTCGCGGCCGTGAACGGATCCGGAGTGCCGTCAAGCACACGCCAGAGGTCGTCTTCCGATAGCACGAGGGCCAGCTCGCGCCATGGCAGCCGGAGCAGAAGCGGCCCCGCGCCGTGACGGGCGTGAAGCGCCTGTAGCCGTCGCACCGCTCTGCTGTCCGCGTCGAGCCGGTCCAGCAGGTTGACCACGTATGGGCGACGCACGATCACGCCACGCGCGACCAGCGGTAGAAGCACATCCACGACCACGCCCGCGGTCTCGCGAGCAGTGGCACGCTGGAGCGGACTCACGGGACCCCGTCCGAGCGCACGAGCTCGGCTCGCATGTTCGTCTCCATCATTCGTAGCGCAGCCTGCGCCAGATCCTCGTGGATGTGCGCCACGGCATCGGTGACCACCGCCACCTCGAAATGGCGGACATAGGCATCCAGCGCCGAGTAGAGAATGCACTGCTCGGTGACCTGCCCGGCGAGCAGGATGCGCCCGACACCCTCCTGGCGCAGCAGGTACTCGAGCTGCGTCTCGTAGAAGATCGAGTGGCGTGCCTTGACCACGAACGGCAGGGCCGGGTCCGGCAGAATCGGTTCCACGAGCTCTGGTGCCGTGCCCGCGAGCGCGCGCTCGCTGAGCTCCGCGCGGGCGGCGCTCCAGTCGCCGTGGTTGTCGTTGACGTACACGATCAGGAAGTCCGACTCGCGCGCCCGAGCCACCAGATCGCCGATGGCGGCAAGGATTGACCGCACCGATTCCTTCAACGGCTCGGCGTCCTCATGCTCGTAGGGGTTGAGCATGTCGGTGACGATCAGGGCGGAGCTGACGTGCTCTCCCTCATGGTGGTCTCCAATCCGTGGTCAGGGCTTGAGCAGCACCTTGAAGGTGTTGTCCTCTTTCTTCTGGAACTGCTCGTAGGCCTGTGGGGCATCCGCGAGCGGCAGGTGGTGGGTGGCGAAGTCATCCACGCCGAGGGGATCGTCGTCGCCGGTCAGGAGCGGCAGAATGTCGTCCACCCAGCGCCTGACGTTCGCCTGGCCCATGCGCAGGCTGATCTGCTTGTCGAACATCTGGAGCAGCGGCATCGGGCTCGCGGCGCCGCCGTATACGCCCGACAGCGACACGGTGCCCCCGCGCTGCACGAGCTCGATCGCGAGATGGAGCGCAGCCAGCCGGTCGATGCCGGCGTGCTCCATCATGGGCTCGGCGAGGCTGTCCGGCAGCATGCCCGCGATCCGGTGAGCGAGCTTGCCGACCGGCGCGCCGTGCGCCTCCATGCCCACCGCGTCGATCACCGAAATCGGCCCGCGGCCGTCGGTCATCCCATAGACGACCTCGACGATGTCGTCGTGGTCCTCGAGGTTGAGCGCCTCCACACCATGGCTGCGCGAACGCTCGAGCCGGTCCGCCACGAGGTCGATCGCGATCACCTTTCCCGCCTCTCGGTGCTGTGCTACTCGAGTGCACATCTCGCCGATCGGGCCGAGCCCGAGCACGAGCACGGTCTCTCCCTCGGGGACGTTTGCGTATTCGACGGCCTGCCACGCCGTGGGCAGCACATCGGAGAGGTAGACGAAGCGGTCGTCGGGCGGGCCTTCAGGCACCTTGATCGGGCCATAGTTGGCATAGGGCACGCGCAGGAATTCGGCCTGTCCACCCGGCACCTGTCCGTAGAGCTTGGTGTAGCCGAGCAGCGCCGCCCCTGTCCCCTGCTCGCGCACCTGCGTCGTCTCGCACTGCGACTGCAGCCCCTTTTCGCAGGTGTAGCAATGCCCGCACGACACGTTGAAGGGGACGACGACGCGATCGCCGACGCCGATGCCCTTGTCAACCTCGGAGCCAACCGCCTCGACGATCCCCATCGGCTCGTGGCCCAGGATGTCGCCCTCCTCGAGGAATGGCCCGAGGACGGCGTACAGATGAAGGTCCGAGCCGCAGATGCCCGACGAGGTGACGCGGATGATCGCGTCGGTGGGCTTCTCGATCGTGGGGTCCGGGACCGTGTCGATCCGCACGTCTTCGTTTCCGTGCCAGGCCAGTGCCTTCATGGTCGCTCCTTGCCGTGGACTTTCCTGGCTGGCAGGGCTACCCGCGGTCGCCCGTCGAAAACGCTGTCCGCAAACGGACAGGATTTAGGCCCCGCGGCATGTTTGGGGCCCAGGATGTGGGTGAGACTGCGAGCAGGAGACGGACCCGCAAACCAAGTGGAGTGCGCGCCGGATCCTTCGGAAAATCTTCGAAGGAGGGCCGCATGCCGCAGACGCAGATCGCCCCGTCCCGCGCGGAAGCTCGCCCCCACGTCCGCCGGTCTGAGCAACTGGCACGGCGCCGGCGCGATGAGGAACTGTTCGTGCGCTGTCGGCGTGACGGGGATCCGTCCGCCCGGGCCGAGCTGGTTGAACGCTTCCTGCCTCTTGCCCGCCGGCTCGCTCGCCGCTACGAGCGCGCCAACGAGCCGCTCGAAGACCTCGTGCAGGTCGAGGTCCACGACGCGGTCGATCGGCTTTCACGGGATCTCGGCCGCTCTCCCAGCCCGCAGCAGCTCGCGCTCCTGCTCGACCTGCCCGTCGAGCAGGTGCTCGAGGCGCCCCGCGGCGTAGGGGACGACGACCCTGCGTCGATGGTCGACACGATGGGAGAGACCGATCCTTGCTTCGAGCTCGTGGAGGAGCGCGTGAGCGTGCGACGAGGACTCAGGGCGCTCCCCGAGCAACTGGGAATCTCCCAGATGCACGTCTCCCGCCTGATCCGCCGCTCGCTTGAACTCATTCGTCTGGTGGTAGACGATGGCTAACGACCCTCTGCACGTAGTAGTGCCCCGGGGCGGCCAGCTCTGGCTGAGCCGCCCGCCGTTCCTCCTCTTGACCCGCGTGCTCGAGGTCGATCCCGGGCTCACGAGGATCACCTACGAGGTCCTCGACCGGGACGGCTCGGTGCTCACCGAACCGGTCGAGCAACCGCTCGAGGCGTCGTGGTGGGAGATCTTCCAACCCCTGGTCAGGCGCTGCGGCTGACCCTGCCCATCAGGACGTGCAGGGGTTGGGTGTTGAGGACGTCCGCGGCCGTCGCCCAGCCGCGGCGCGCGGTGGCCACAGCCAGGGTCATGTTGGCGAGGCCGCGCGTTGAGTGCGCGTCCGTCGAGCACACGATCCCGACGCCGGCTCTCACGGCGTCGCGGACATGCTCGCCGCGAAGGTCGAGGCGGTTCGGGAGGCCGTTGACCTCGAGCGCGACCCCCTCTTGGAGCGCGATTTCGTAGATGCGGTCGAGGTCGAGCGCGTTCTCAGGCCGGTAGTTGATAAGCCGGCCCTTGGGGTGGCTGAGGCAACGCACGTAGGGATTGCGCAGCGCCTCCTCGACGCGCCTCGTCAGCTCTTCCTGCGGTGTCCGCTGGCCGGCGTGGACGCTCGCCTGCACCCAATCGAGCTCCGCGAGCACATCGTCGGGAAGGTCGAGAGTTCCATCGGGCAGGATGTCGCACTCGATCCCGCGCAGGACGTGAAACGGAGCAAGCCGCTCGTTCGCGGCGGCGATCTCCTCCGCCTGCCGGCGCACGTCGTCCGGGCTCAACCCGGGGACAGCTCCCACGGCCGGAGTGTGGTCGCAGATCGCCAGGTACTCATACCCGCGCGCGCGAGCCGCAGCTGCCATCTCCTCGATGCTCGCCCTCCCATCCGACCAGGTCGAGTGGCAATGGAGGTCGCCGCGTACGTCCGCCGGGTCCACGAGGCGCGGCGGCTCTCCCCGGAAGGGCTCCTCGCGCAGCTCCGGGGGGCACCACGGCAGGCCGAGCGCGGCATACACGGCCCGCTCATCGCGGCCATCGGGAACTGGCTCGAGTGACTCGACGTAAGCGGCCGATCCGGTCGCGCGCACGAGCGCGGTCCCGTAGCGCTCCGGCTCGACGGCGAAGACCTCGATCGGCAGTCCCTCGACGGTGACCCCCACCACGCGGCCCCTGTCGCGCTCGACGACGGCGACGATCTGCGGCAACGCCGCCACGCGCTCCAGCACCGCACTCGGATCGGCGGCGGCGCACACCACCGCAAGCCGCTCGCATGAGTCGCGCCAGCGGCGCGCGTCGCCGGCCACCTCGCCGCCAAGAGCAGCCGCCACCGCTCCGAGCAGGTCGCGCGCCTGGGTCAGCAGGATCGCGCGCCGCGGCCTTGGCTCGTTCTCCCGCGCGAGCGCCTCGAGCATCCGCTGCTCGGTCTTCGGCCCAACGCCCGCGACCGTGCGCAGCCGGCCGGCCCGCGCCGCCTCGCGGAATTCCTCCGCCGTGCGGACGCCGAGCCCCCGCGCGATTTCGAGCGAGCGCTTCGCTCCAAGGCCCAGGTAGCGACCCAGACCGACAAGATCTGGTGCCAGCTCGCGCTCGAGGGCCGCGAGCTCCCCGATGCTTCCGGTCTCGACGAGCTCGACCAGGCGCATTTCGATCGCGGGACCGATCCCGCGCAGTTCGCGGACCCTGCCGGAGCGCACAAGCTCGGCGACCGGGAACGACGCGTCGCGAATGGTGTCCGCGGCCCTGCGGTATGCACGCACCGTGTAGCGGTTGGCATCGCCGAGCTCCAGCAGCGACGCGAATGCCTCCAGGCGATCGGCGATTTCAGGGTTGCCCACCCTCCCAGTGTCCAGGCTCGGCCACGACACGTATGCCGGCGGTCGCGGCTCGAGAACATGAGGACGGAGGCAGTCTGTTTTCGCATTCAGGTTCGGCAGCGGCGCTTTGGGGTAAGCCGACGGCGGATTGGCCAGCTTCGCGCGATACCTTCTCCTACGCGCTCGCGCTTTCGCTGCCCTGCCCGCAACCATCGGCTTCACACTGCTCGTGGCGGGCTGCGGCCAATCCCAGGGGGGCCAGTCCACTCTCCACGCCGAGAGCGACCAGACGCGGAAGATCATGCATCTCTGGTGGGGGATGCTGGCGGCGGCCGGCGTGGTGCTCGCGGGCGCTCTGGTGCTCCTTGCGATCGCGTGGCGGCGGCGCACCCGCGAGGGGCTGCCGGCCGTGGGCAAGGACGAGGGAGTGTCCACCGGGCTCGTGGTGGGCTTCGGGATCGTCATCCCGGTCACGTGTCTCGTGATCCTGTTCTTCATCGCGGACATCGGCGTGGTGAACGCCACGAGCGCGCCAAAGCCCGGCCAGACCCGGATGAACATGACCGTGGTCGGCCACCAGTGGTTCTGGGAGGTGCGCTATCCGGGCACCCAGGCGGTGACGGCCAACGAGATCCACATACCGGTGAAGACGCCGGTGAACGTGACGCTCAAGTCGGCGGACGTGATCCACAGCTTCTGGGTGCCGGAGCTCAACAAGAAGGTGGACATGCTGCCCGGCCACCCGAACAGCATCGAGCTGTATTCGGACCAGCCCGGCGTGTACCGCGGACAGTGCGCCGAGTTCTGCGGCCTCCAGCACGCGAATATGTCGATGGCCGTCTACGTCGATCCGCCCGCGCAGTTCAAGGCGTGGCTCGCGAACATGGCGCGGCCGCTCGCACCGCCCACGAGCGCGCTCGCCAAGGCCGGCCAGGGCGTGTTCATGTCCCAGCAGTGCGCGAGCTGCCACACGATCCGCGGCACCGCGGCGCGCGGCACGATCGGCCCCGACCTCACCCACCTCGCCACCCGCAGGACTCTCGCGGCGCTGATGATCCCGAACGACCGCACCCACCTCACCCAGTGGGTGGCGAACCCCCAGAGCATCAAGCCGGGCAACAAGATGCCGGCGCTCGGCCTCAGCCCGCAGCAGCTGCACCAGGTCGTCGCGTTCCTGCAGGGGCTCCGGTAGATGGCCTCGATCGCCCACCCCGAGGCCCTCCGGCACGTGCGCCGGCTCGAGCGCGTCTGGTCCGAGCGCCCCGGCGTGCTCGGCTGGCTCACCACCACCGACCACAAGCGCATCGGCCTTCTGTACCTGTTCGCGTCGCTCGCCTTCTTCGGAGCGGGCGGCGTGGAAGCGCTCCTCATCCGCACGCAGCTGCTCACCCCGCACGGCACCACGCTGTCGCCCGCCGCCTTCGACCAGGTGATGACGATGCACGGCGTGACGATGATCTTCCTCTTCGTCATCCCGATCTCCACGGGCGCGTTCGGCAACTACCTCGTGCCGCTCATGATCGGGGCGCGCGACATGGCGTTCCCGCGGCTGAACGCGCTGTCGTTCTGGATTTTCGTGGCGTCCGGCCTGTTCATGTACACCGGCCTGATCACGGGCAACGGGCCGAACGCCGGCTGGTTCGACTACGTCCCGCTCGCCTCGCGCACGTACAACCCGGGCTCCGGCATCGACTTCTACGCGCTTGGCCTGATCTTCAACTCGATCTCGAGCACGGCGGCGGCGATCAACTTCATCGTCACGATCTTCAAGCTGCGCGCGCCGGGGATGTCGCTCAACCGGATGCCGCTCTTCTGTTACGCGTTCCTGGCGGTCTCGTTCGCGCTGGTGTTCGCCCTGCCCGCGTTGAGCGTCGACTGCCTCTTCCTCGAGCTCGACCGCCGCCTTGGGTTCAACTTCTTCAACTCCGCACAAGGCGGGAGCGTGTTGCTCTGGCAGCACCTCTTCTGGATCTTCGGCCATCCCGAGGTCTACATCATCATCCTGCCGGCGTTCGGGATAGCCACGTCGATCATCCCCACCTTCACCCGTCGGCGGATGGTGGCATTCCCGATGGTCGCGCTCGCCGAGATCCTGGTGGCGTTCATCGGCTTCGGCGTGTGGGCGCACCACATGTTCTCGGTAGGGCTCTCGACGATCACGACTGTCTACTTCGCCGCGGCGTCGATGATGGTGGTGATCCCGAGCGCGATCCAGCTGTTCGCCTGGCTCACCACGCTCGTCACCGGCACGCCGATCTTCAAGACGCCGCTGCTCTGGATCATCGGCTTCATCGTCTTCTTCATCATCGGCGGGCTGAGCGGAATCATGTTTGCGGCGATTCCGTTCGACCAGCAGTTGACGGACACCTACTTCGTCGTCGCCCACTTCCACTTCATCATCTTCGGCGCGGCGGTCTTCCCGCTCCTCGGCGGCCTCCACTACTGGTTCCCCAAGGTCACGGGGCGCATGTACCACGAGCCACGCGCCAAGCTGGCGTTCTGGCTCACCTTCGGCGGCTCGGCGCTCGCGTTCTTCCCGATGCACATCGTCGGGCTGCTCGGGATGCCGCGGCGCGTTTACACGTACGCGCCGGGCCTCGGCTGGGACATCTACAACCAGCTCGAGACCGCCGGCGCGTATGTCGTCGCGTGTGGCCTCGTCCTGCTCGTGGCGAACCTCGTGGTGAGCTACTTCCGTGGCGAGCCGGCGCCACCGGATCCGTTCGGCGGCGCGACGCTCGAGTGGTCGATCCCCTCCCCGCCGCCGGCCTACAACTTCGCCGTGATCCCGACGGTCACGAGCCCATATCCGATGTGGGACGTCGCCGACCGCGAGGCCGACGAGCGCAAGCTCGAACAGGGTGTGATGGTCCTCGAGCGCGGCCACGAGACGCCGGCGACGACGGTGCTCGACGCCGACCTCGACGAGGTGCTCGAGATGCCGTCTGACTCGGCGTGGCCGATCCTTGTCGCGCTCATGCTCACTGGCGTGTTCGCGATGCTCCTCACCGGGCATCTCGTGCCGATGTACGTGTTCCTCGGCCTGCTCGGGGTGACCGTGGTGGGATGGCACAGCGTCGAGCCGGAGGAGGCCTGAGGTGAGCGCGGTCAGCCCAAAGCCGGCGCGCGCGCGACTCTCGATGCCCAGCGGCTGGTGGGGCATGGCGCTCTTCATCGCAGCGGAGGCCACGCTGTTCGGGACCCTCTTCGCCACCTACTTCTACTTCCGCTTCAGCACGGCCAAGTGGCCGCCGGCGGGGGTGCCCGAGCCGAAGGTGGCGCTGCCGCTGATCCTCACCGGCGTGCTCGTCGCGAGCACCGCGCCGGTGTTCCTCGGCGGCCGCGCCGCGCGAGCGGGCAACGTGCGCGCCGCCTGGCTCTTCTTCTTCGCCGCGCTGCTCATCCAGGGCGGCTACCTGGGCGTGCAGGTCCACGAGTTCACGAGCGACCTCGCCAAGTTCAGCCCGCAGGACACCGCCTACGCGTCCATCTACTTCACGATGCTCGGCGTGCACCACGTGCACGTGGCGCTCGGGATGCTGCTCGAGCTCTGGGTGCTCGGGAAGCTGCTCGGCGGTCTCACGAGCTACCGCCTCACCGGGGTGCGGGTGACCGCCTTCTACTGGTACTTCGTCAGCGCCGCGGCGATCGCCGTCGTGCTCACGCAGCTCTACCCGGCGCTATGAAGGCCCGGCGCTCGCTAGAGCTCCTGATGTGGGCCGGCATCTTCGGCGCCCCACTCGCGTGGGCCACCCAGCACGTGTTCGGCATCGGGCTCACGCTCGCGGGTTGCGGCGCCGGCAGCGCGAGCTGGAACGTGCCGATCGACAGCTGGGCGGCCATCGCCTCGATCGTCGCGGCCGCCCTGGCGCTGGGCGGACTCGCCGCCTCGGTGCTCACGTTCCGCGCGATGCGCGGGGTCGAGCAGGACTCGCCGCCGCCCGAGGGCCGCATCTACTTCCTGTCGATCTGCGGGATGGTGATCAGCCCGATCTTCATCGCGATCATCGCGATGAGCGGGATCGCCACCGTCGTGCTCACCAACTGCAGGCAGGGATGAGGCGCGCGCGGACCCTGATCGCATTCGCGCTGGCGGCGCTCGCGCTCGCCGCGGTGGCGCGCGCCGAGCTGCCCACAGGCATCTCGCGGCCCGACAGCGAGCGCGGGCTCTCGCAGCAGGACCTGGGCGCTCAGCTCTACGCGGGCAACTGCGCGTCGTGCCACGGAATCGGCGGGCGCGGCGTGCCGGACACGAACAAGCTGCGTGGCGCGGGCGACGTGAAGGGCGAAGGACCGCCGCTCGCCGGCGTTGGCGCCGAGGCTGCCGACCTCTACCTCACCACCGGGTTCATGCCGCTGCAGAACCCGCACCAGCAACCGTGGCGGCGCAAGGTGGAGTTCACGCCGAAGGAGCTGGCGGCGATCACCCGCTACGTCGCCTCGCTCGCGCCGGGCCCGCCGATTCCCCATCCGAACGCGACCGCCGGGAACGTCTCCACCGGCTTTCACCTCTTCACCGAGAACTGCGCGGGTTGCCACCAGGCGGCCGCCGAGGGCGGCTACGTGCCCAACGCGCGCGTGCCGCGCATCAAGGCCGACACGCCGACGCAGATCGCGGAGGCCGTTCGGGTGGGCCCATACCTCATGCCGAAGTTCTCGAGGCGGCACCTGAGCGACCGCCAACTCAATTCGATCATCGCCTACATCCAGGCGCTCAAGAAGCCGGACGACGCCGGCGGCTGGGGCATCGGCCACATCGGGCCCGTGCCCGAGGGGATCGTCACGTGGTTCATCGCGGCTGTGGCGCTCATCGCGCTGTGCGTGGTGATCGGGGAGCGGCGGCGGGCATGAGGCGCCTGCGCGCGTACGCGTTCGCCTTCGGCGCGATGCTCGGCGTCGCGACCGGCAGGGGCCGGCGCAAGCGGATCGTCCCCGAGGGGCCGAAGGCTCCCGCCGCGGAGCTGTGGGTAGTGGCGCTCCTCCTGCTGTCGGCCGTGTTCGCCGTCGGCTTCATCGTGGTGTACGCCACCGGCCACTGGCCGAACCGCACCCAGTTCGAGGGCATCGCCCTCGGCGGCTCGCTGGCGTTCATGGCCGCGGCGCTGATCGTGATCGGCAAGCGGCTCGTGGTCACCGAGGAGCTCACGGAGGACTACCCCGAGCAGGAGCACTTGCGCGAACAGGTCGAGGTGAGCCAGATCGTGCGCGAGAGCGGCAGCCGCTTCACGCGCAAGCGGCTGATGCAGGGCGCGGCCGGCGCGGCGGCGAGCGCGCTCGGGCTCGCCTTCCTCGCGCCGGTGCTGTCGCTCGGCCCGGCGCTCGACACGGACGAGCTGCGCTGGTCGCCGTGGGCGCGCGGCAAGAGGCTCGTGAGCGAGGACGGCAATCCGCTCAAGGCGTCCGAGATCGAGGAGAACACCTTCTACACCGCGTACCCCGAGCACTCCTCGCGCAACGACATCGCGGCGCCTGTGGTGATCGTGCGCCTCTCGCCCCAGGCGCTCAAGCTGCCGCGCGCGCGGCGCGGGTGGGCTCCTCAGGGCATCCTCGCCTACTCGAAGATCTGCACGCACGCCGGCTGCGCCATCGCGCTCTACCGCAAGCCCACATTCCCGCCGATCGAGCCGACGCCCGCGCTGGTGTGCCCGTGCCACTACTCCACGTTCGACCCGGCCACCGGCGGCTCCGTCCTCTTCGGCCCGGCCGGGCGCCCTCTGCCGCAGCTGCCGCTCGCGATCGATGGCGCCGGCCACCTGCGCGCGGCGGGCAACTTCTCGGGACCGGTGGGGCCGTCGTGGTGGGGCGTGCGGAAGAAGCCGGCGATCAGGCCGAAGGGGCTCGAGTGATCCGCCGGGTCGTCGGCTTCCTGGACTCGCGCAGCGGCGGCGCGCCGTTCATCAGGGCGACGCTGCGCTACCTGTTCCCCGACCACTGGTCATTCCTGCTCGGCGAGGTGGCGCTGTACGCGTTCGCCGTACTGCTGGCCACCGGCATCTACCTCACGTTCTTCTTCCACCCGAGCCTCGCCGACACGGTCTACCACGGCAGCTACGCGCCGCTCCAGGGGCAGAAGATGAGCGAGGCCTACAAGTCGGTGGTGGACATCTCGTTCCGCGTGAAGGCCGGCCTGCTCATCCGCCAGACCCACCACTGGGCGGCCGACGTGTTCATGGCCGCGATCGTGCTGCACCTGATGCGGATCTTCTTCACCGGCGCGTTCCGCAAGCCGCGCGAGCTCACCTACGTGGTCGGCGTGCTGCTGCTGTTCACGACGCTGCTCGAGGGCTACCTCGGCTACTCGATGGTGGACGACCTGCTCTCCGGGATGGGACTCGCGATCGGCTACGGCGTCGCGCTCTCGATCCCGTTCATCGGCGGCAACCTGGCGCTGCTCATCTGGGGAGCGCCGTTCCCGGGCGACCCGTCGTTCGAGTCGCGCATGTACATCGCGCACGTGCTCCTCCTTCCGGCGCTGATCGCCACTCTGATCGTTGTCCACCTCGTGCTGGTGGCCTCGCGCCACCACACGCAGTTCCGCCGGCCGCAGCGCGGCGCGGGCGACCGCCGCCTGCTGGGCGTGCCGATGTTCCCCGCCCAGGTGCCGCGCTCGCTCGGACTGATGCTCGGCGTGGCCGCCCTGCTCTTCTTCCTCGGCGGCCTGATCCAGATCAACCCGATCTGGCTCTGGGGCCCCTACCACGTGGCCCAGGGCACCAACGGCGCGCAGCCCGACTGGTACCTGGGCTGGCTTATCGGCGCGCTGCGGCTCGTGCCCAGTTTCGACGTGACGATCGGCGGCTACACCGTGGTGCCCAACCCGTTCTGGGGCGGCGCGCTGTTCCCGCTCGTGGTGCTCGCTGTGCTGCTCGGGTGGCCCTGGATCGAGCGCCGCATCAGCGGCGATCGCGGCTTCCACAACGCGCTCGACCGACCGCGGGACGCTCCGGGGCGCACCGCTTTCGGCGCGGCGCTCTTGTCCTGGGTCTTCCTGATCTTCTTCGCCGGCTCCGCCGATCGCATCTACCTGTTCCTCGGCTGGAGCTACGAGGCGCAGATCTGGATCTACCGCGGGCTCGTCTTCGTGCTGCCGATCGTGGTGTTTCTGATCACGCGGCGGGTGTGCCGCGAGCTGCAACAGATCGACGCGGTCGACCGCAGGCGGGAAGCCGGCGAAGCTGAGACGCGCACCGCCGGTGTTTCGGCATCGCGCGCGTAGCGACGGCAAACCCCGGGTTGGTGGGCCGCTCTCCGACGTTCAGCGGTGCGTCAGGGTTTCCTGATCGCGCGCAGTGAAATCCGTCTTCTGGTTCTTCGCCTTGTAGAGCTCGTTCTGAATGTTCCCCGCCTGCCGCGCACGGATCCCGAACATCCAGGACACGCCGACTATGAATGCCAGCACGAGCAGCGGGATGCCGAAGATCGGCGCGCCCCAAACGAAGCCGAACGCCGCTAAGACAGCGAGCACGACCAGGACCGGTATGGCGATAACGGTGTTCATGGACACCGTGTTGCCCGCCACACAGCGAGGCAAACGCCTGTGGTTGCTGTGGCCCGGCCCGAGGGCGTGGCGGAGCGTTTCGACTAGACCCGCGCACAAGCGCGGCGGGAACCGCTCATCCTGCCGGCGCGCTCACGTCGCCACCCGCGCCCCGGTGGTCCCGCCGGTTGAATCGGCGGGACCACCGCGCAGCTCGCTAGCCGGCGTTCGCCGGCTGCTTCGCCCAGTCTTCGAGTCGCGTCTCGGCGAGCCGGGCGTCATCTCCCGGGAGGAGGGTGCGCTCGCCCGGCGAGATGCCGTAGTAGCGCGCCTGGGGGTCGGCGATGACCTCGCGAGGATCGTTCTCCGCCTTCAGCACGTCGCCGATGAGCTGGTCGAGCCGGAACGCCTCCGGCCCCGCGACCTCCACGATGGCGTTCACAGGAGGGCCGACGGCCACCCGGCCGACCGCGGCCGCCACGTCATCGGCGGCCATCGGCTGGATCATGGCCGGCGGGAGGTGAACGGTGTTGCCCTCGGTCGCTGAATCGGCGATGCCGTTCAGGAACTCGAAGAACTGCGTCGCGTGGACGATCGAGTAGGGGATCGACGAGTCCTGGATCAGCTGCTCCTGGGCGAGCTTCGCCCGGAAGTAGCCGCTCTCCGTGAGGCGGTCGGTGCCGACGACGGACAGCGCGACGTGGTGTCCGATGCCCGCGGCCGCCTCCGCCGCGAGGAGGTTGCGCGTTGACGTCTGGAAGAAGTGCATCACCGCGTCGTCCTCCCAGTCGGGCGCGTTGGAGACGTCGACCACGACCTCGGCACCCTTCAAGGCCTCGGAGAGGCCTTCGCCGGTGAGCGTGTTGACGCCAGTGTTGGGTGCCGCCGGGACCGCCTCGTGCCCCTGCTCATCGAGCTTGGCGACGAGCTTCGACCCGATCAGGCCTGTGCCGCCGATAACCACGATCTTCATGTCGTTCCTTTCTGTTGTGTTCAGGTGTGCAGTGCCGCCGGACTCGTGCCTAACCCCTGGCCGCGGGTGCCGGTAGCCAGCGACGGCGCCCAAAGGCGAACCGGCGCCGCCGGACGGGCTGGGACGCACGCGACTCGTGCCGAGCCTTCAGGTGGCGCACCAGCAGGAATGGCGATGCGACGAGCGCGCCGAGCGCGAAAACGAGGCCGGCAGCGACCGCGAAGACGAGTACGAGGGTGATCAGGAACGCGGCCGGCGGGATGATCAGGAGCACCAGCAGCAGCCAGGGACCCAGTAGCAGGATCACCGGCGGGCCTGCCAAGGGGACGAAGAAGATCTCCGGCACCACTCGCTGGAGCAGCTCGCGGCCGCTGGGACGCTCGTCAGCGGCGGGGCGATCGTGCCGGCGCGCCTCGCGCCTCGACTCCTCCGCTGCCTGCTCGATCAGTGCGTGGGCGTGGGTGTTCATGACTGACATTTGGGACTCCTCCTCCTCGACGCATGTTGTGCTTGGGCCACGCGACGGAGCTTCCCGCGCCGGGGGCGCTCTCGAATCAGCCAGGTAGCCAGCCTCGCTAGCCAGTCGCGAGTCGGCACGCCGGGCGGGGGCAGGGCTACTGGGCGGTGTTGAGCTGGCTGGCCGGAACGCGGCTGAGCTGGTTGCGCGAGGTCACGTCCAGCTTCAGAAATACCTTGCGCAGGTGGTACTGAACCGTGCGGGGGCTGATGAACAGCTGTGCCCCGATCTCCGGGTTGGAGAGACCCTCTCTGGCCAGCCGAGCGATGTGTGCCTCCTGCGGCGTGAGCACGCCGCGCGCGTCGTCGCTGCGCTTGCGCGCGGTCTCGCCCGTGGCCAGGAGCTCGTGACGTGCCCGCTCGGCAAACCCCTCGCCCCCGATGGCACTGAATATCTCGTGGGCGGCTCGGAGTTGCTCGCGCGCGTCAACGCGGCGGTTCTCGCGACGCAGCCATTCGCCGTACATGAGCCGGGCGCGTGCGAGGTGCACCACGCCACGGCTGCGCGCCAGCCGCTCAACCGCCTCGCGGTAGAGGGGCTCCGCGTCTGCTCCCTCGCTCAGCAGGGCGCGTGATCCGGCCTCGATGCCGAGCGCCCAGTCGGTGCCGCTCGCCTGTGTGCGTTCGCTCAGGCGGTCGAGCGCGGCTGCGGCCTCGTCAGCCCGGCCGACGCGCACCCCCGCCTCGACCAGCTCGACGAGGGACCAACCGTATGCGATGACATCCTCGTGCTCGCACGCCCGCTGCGCATCATCGAGCGCCTCGCCGTAGCGGCCGCGGCCGTTATGCATCAGGGCCGTCATCCACCCCCAGATGCCAAGCGTGTATCCCTCCCCCCTCGCCATCGCACCAGGCAGCACGTTGTCGGCGATCGCGTGCATCCGTGCCTGATCGCCGCGCCACGCCGCCAGCATCAACCCCGCGTAGTTGAGCGGCGGGATGCCGGTGGCCTGTGTAATCGCCGTGACCTCGTCGATCAGTCCGGCGGCGTCGTCGACGGCCCCAGAATGGACGTTGAAGGCGGCAAGGAAGTTGGCCATGCCGGGGAGCTGGGTGAGCGCGCCGGTATCGCGCGCGACGCGAAGGCCGCGGCTTGCGAGCTCGTGCCAGAGCTCGTCGTCCCAGAGATCCTGGGCGAGGCGACACGCCAGCCACAGCCAGCGCACGTCCGGTGCGGTCAGTCCCTCCACCTCGCTGAACGCGACGAGCGCCTTCCGTAGCGGCGGGACACCGGCCACATAGCCCTCGGTGAACCTCGTGGCAAGTCCGTCGAGGAGCAGGTCGGCTGCGCGTGCCGGCTGTTGTGTGGGCGGCGCAGCCTGTGCGGCCTCGGCAAGCTCGCGGAGGTCCGGCTTGCCGGCGAGGCGGCCGGCGAACATCGCCGCCGCTATCGCTTCGAGATGCGTGTCGCGAGCCATTGCGGCGTCGAGCGGCTCGAGGCGCAGGGCCGCATCGAGCAACAGGGCCGGAGCGTCGCTGCCGCGCGTGCGCTCGAACGCGATCTCCGCGCGCAACCGCTCCACCCGGGCGTGCTGAAGCTCGTCGAGTGGGGCAAGCTCGGCGGTGGCCAGCAACTCGAGCGCCGCGTCTGAGGCACCGGCATCGAACTTGGCCCGCGCAGCCGCCAGAGCCCGCTTGCTTCTCTCCGCTCGATCCGGCGTCAGCGAGACCGCCTGCGCCAGGAACGCCGCAGCCGCCGCTGCGCCCCCACGGGCGCGCGCGCGTTCGGCCGAGCGCTCCAACTCGGCGGCCACCTCCTCGTCGACGCCCACCGCCGCGTGGGCACGATGCCACGCACGACGATCGGGATCGGTTTCGGGATCGGTGGCCTCCGCCAGGGCCCGATGCGCGGTTCGTCGCTCGGAAAGGACCGCGGCCCGGTACACCGCGGATCGCACCAGTGGATGCCGGAACCGGACACGGGCTCCGACCTCGACGAGCTGAGCGTCCTCCGCCGGCGCGAGCGAGCTTCTTTCGATACCGAGGTCGTGAGCCGCACGCCAGACGAGCGTCGCGTCGCCGATCGGCTCGGCAGCCGCCAGGAGGAGCAGTTGCTGGGTCGCGTCGGGCAGTTCGCCGGCGCGCCGGCGATAGTGATCCTCGAGGTGGCGCGGGAGGTCCGTGACAGCGGGAAGCTCGAACCCGCCTGCCAGGTCCCCAGCGCTCAGGGTCCCCGGCAGGTCGAGCAGCGCGAGGGGGTTGCCGCGGGTCTCCGCGACGATGCGGTCGCGCACGCGGTCGTCGATCCCACCTGGGACGGCTCTGCCCAGAAGGGCGCGCGCATCCTCCTCGGGCAGCCCGCGCAGCGCCAGCTCGATCAGGCCGTCGAAGTCGTGCCTGCTGTTGGGCTCCCGGACGGTCACCACGATCGCCACCGATTCGGCCAGCAGCCGTCGCGCGATGAAGCCGAGGATGAGTCCGGAGGCTTCGTCCAGCCACTGGGAGTCCTCCACCAGACAGAGCATGGGCCGGTCGTCGGCCGCGGCCGACAGCAGGCCGAGCACGGCCAGTCCGACCACAAACCGGTCCGGGACGTGACCGGAGGCGAGGCCCAGGGCCACGTTCAGCGCGTCCTGCTGCGGCTGCGGCAACACGTCGAGCCGGTCGAGCAGCGGCGCGCAAAGCTGATGGATCCCGGCGAACGGCAGCTCCATCTCCGCCTCCGCGCCCGTGACCTGCGCCACACGAAATCCTGACGCATGACGAGCGGTGTACCGGAGCAGCGCTGTCTTTCCGATGCCCGCCTCGCCGCGGATCACCAGGACAGCGCTCTCACCCCCGCGCGCCTGCGCGAGGAGCCGGTCGAGCGCTTCGCGCTCGCTTGTCCGGTCGAGAAACTCGGACGCAACGGTGGGGGCCATCTCGCGGGCAAAGGTAGCTAACCGGCGCCCCTCGGTGTGATTCGGCACAATCCCCCATTGGTGGCATCCGGAGCCATGGCAACAGACCTCGAGAGCCGCTGCGAGCTGCTGCGGTCGCTGCACCGGCCCGGCGAGCCGCTCCTGCTCCCGAACGCCTGGGACGTGGCAACGGCGCGAGCGGTCGTGGCGGCTGGGTTCCCCGTGGTGGCCACCACCAGCGGCGGCGTGGCTGCAGTGCTCGGCCACGAGGATCACGAGGGCGCGCCCGGCGACGAGATGCTCGCCGCGGCCGCGCGGATCGCGAGGGCTGTCGATGTGCCCGTGACGGTCGACGCCGAGGCCGGGTATGGGATGGAGCCGGCCGAGCTGGTGTCCGCGTTGCGGCTCGCGGGGGCCGCCGGCTGCAACCTCGAGGACACCGACCACGGCGCCGGCAGCCTCCGTGATCCCGACCGGCAGGCGGAGTGGCTCCGGGCGGTTCGCCAAGCCGCGTCGGACGACGGGTACCCGCTCGTGATCAACGCCCGGGTGGACGTCTTTCTCGGTCCGTTCCTCGCCGGTGCCGGCCCCGGCGCCCAGGACGGGCTCGTTGCGGAGGCGCTGCGGCGCGCCAACGCCTACCTCGAAGCCGGCGTCGACTGCGTGTTCCCGATCCTCCTGTGGGAGACCGACGCGCTGCGTCGTTTCATCTCGGAGGTCCGCGGCCCGGTGAACGTGGTGCGCCTGCCGCAGGCGCCGTCGCTCGCCGAGCTGGCCGGGCTGGGCGTGGCCCGGGTGAGCTGGGGACACTTCTTGTACCGCGCCGCGATGGCTCGCTTCGAGGAGCAGCTGGCCTCGCTCCAGGAGTGAGAACCGGCCGCTGATCGGGCGGCCTCTTGATGACGGGTGCGGATGGCTGGGGCGGTGACTGGCCAGCCAGGCTGGCCACTTGGCCGATGCGACAGAACCGGACCTCCGGGAGTCTCGTCGCATGACAAACGCCAACGCCCTCGTCAAGGAGGCAGACCGATGAACGAGATCAACGTGATCGTGGTCAGCGCAGAGGAAGCCGATCGCGGCGTCGCCGAGTTCTGGTGCAACGGCGAGCAGGTCGGGCAGACCTGCCTGGACGAGGGTCGGCTTCAGCTGCACATCGATCCGCGTGCCGATGGCCTTCCTTGGCGGGTCGACACCACCAGCCTCGAAACAGGCCTCGCCAAGGCGGCGCGCCTGATCGCGGCGTACTGACACCCAAGGCCGTCAGATGAACTCTCCAGCCATTAGCGAAAGCGGAGGAACGAACGCCGGCCTCGTGTCCCCTCTGGCGCTCGATCCCTACAGCCCAAGAGTCCCCGTGGCGGCCGGTACCGCTGCGGCGACCGACCCCCTGGGACTCGACCCATACAGCCCGATCGTCGGCCACGCTCACCGTGCAGAGCGGGACGGCGGCGAGCGCGCGCGATGAGGCTCGTTGTGATCGGCGGCAGTGGCCTGGTCGGGTCGAAACTCGTGAGCAAGCTCCGCCAGGACGGTCATGACTCGCTGGCGGCGTCACCGAGCTCGGGCGTCGACGCGATCACCGGCGAAGGACTCGCCGGTGCGCTCGAGGGCGCCCAGGTCGTCGTCGACGTGGCGAACGCGCCCGCCTGGCAGCACGCGGACGTGCTCGAGTTCTTCCAGGCGTCAGCTCGCAACCTGCTCTCCGCGGCGGCTGCCGCGGGGGTGGCACACCACGTGGTGCTGTCGGTCGTCGGCGCCGACCGGCTGCCGGACAGCGGCTACTTCCGCGCGAAGGTCGCGGAGGAGGAAATGGTGAAAGCTGGACCGATCCCCTACACGATCGTCCGGGCGACGCCGTGCTTCGAGCTCATCGGCCGCCTCGCCGATCTGAGCACCGAGGACAACACCGTTCGGCTGTCGCCTGCCCTCGTTCAGCCGGTGGCAGCCGCTGACGTCGCAAGCACGTTGGCCGATGTCGCGCTCGGCGCAGCACTGGACGACACGGTGGAGCTGGCCGGCCCGGAAGCGTTCCCGCTGGCCGAGCTGGGCCGCCGTGTCCTGGACGCAAGCGACGACCCGCGACGGGTCACGGCCGACGCTCACGCGCTCTATCTCGGCGCCGAGCTGGACGACCAGTCACTCGCCCCCGGCGAGGACGCACGTGTCGCCCCAACGCACTTCGACGACTGGCTCAGCCAGCGCACACGTCCTTCCTGAATCCACACCAACCGAAAGGATCTCCCATGGCCGCACAACCGAACATCGTCCTCGTCCACGGAGCGTGGGCAGACGGTTCCTGCTGGAGCGACGTAATCGAGCTCCTGCAGGCCGATGGCTACAAGGTCACCGCCGTTCAGCTTCCAGAGACCTCGCTTGCGGCTGACGTCGCGAAGGTTCGCCACGTTCTCACCCGCCAAAGCGGGCCGACCGTTCTCGTGGCCCACTCCTACGGCGGCCAGGTGATCACCTCTCTCGGCACGGACGCGCCGAACGTTGTCGGGCTCGTCTACATCGCTGCCTTCGGGCTCGACGAGGGCGAGTCGATCGGTGCGCTGCTGCAGCAGGGTCCTCCGACCCCTGGGGTGGCGCATGTGGAGATCGACTCGGAGGGCTTCGGCTGGATCCCCGAGGACGACTTCCTCGGTCACTTCGCCGCAGACATCGACCCGGTCAAGGCGAAGGTCATGTACGCCGTGCAGCAGCCTCTGCACCTCTCCACGTTCGATGACGTGATGGGCACCCCCGCGTGGAAGTCACTGCCCTCGTGGTATCTGGTCGCCGAGAACGACGAGGTGATTCCAGCCGATGCCGAGAGGCAGTTTGCTCAGCGGATGGGCGCCGACACGATCGAGGTCGCGAGCGGGCACTGCGCGATGGTCTCGCACCCCGAGGAGGCGCTCGAGCGGATAGTCACCGCCGCGAACGCCGTTCTCGTGCCCGCGTAGGGACAGGGCCCGCGGTGGCGAGCCGGAATCCGCCATCCAGTGCGGATTCCGGCTGTCTGCCCGTCGTTTCGAGTTGTTCTCCGGAGGCAGAGGCGGAGGCTCGAGTGCGCCGCGGATTATCGTGGGCGGCGTGTCGTTGTATGGCGCTCTGTTTCGGACTCCGCGTATCGCCGGCCTGTTGTCGGCGATGGTCGTTGCCCGCATGCCGATCGGGATCAACAGCCTTGCGCTCGTCTTGTTCTTTCGGCATGAGGGAAAGTCATTCGGGGTGGCAGGCGCGGCCGCGGGGGCGCTGGCGCTCGGTAGCGCGCTTGGAGCTCCGCTGGCGGCGCGTCTGATCGATCGGTTCGGCCCGCGGGTGCTGCTTGGGCTTGCCGCCGTGCACGCCGGCGGTCTCGTCGTCGTCATCGCTCTCACCCTCCATGGCGCCCCCAACCCTGTGCTGGTGCCGGCGGCGTTCCTCGTCGGGTCGTCGCTGCCGCCGATCTCGTCGGTGCTCCGGGCTGCGTATAGAACCGTGCTGGCTCACGATCCTGAGCTCATCCCGACGGCGTTCGCATTCGAGGCGGTGCTCACGGAGGTGATCTTCGTGGTCGGGCCGCTCGCCGTGGCTGTGCTCGTGTGGGTGGCGTCGGCGGCTGCCGCGCTCATCGTCTCGGCGGTGTGCTGCGTGGTCGGGACGGCGTGGTTCCTGTCTGCGCTGCCTGGGTCGATCCGTCGTTACCGAGCCCCGCACGCACCTGGGCGGGAGATCGCTGGGGCGCTTCGATCCGCGGGCCTCCGAACGCTTGTCATGGCGATGCTCCCCGTCGGGTTCGCGTTCGGGGCGTTGGAGGTGACCTTGCCCGCCTTCGCGGACGCTCAAGGACATCGCCAACTGGCGGGGGTGCTGCTGGCGATTCTGTCGATCGGAAGCATGGCCGGTGGCATCTTCTACGGGGCGCGACCGCGCCGGTTCCCTCTCCTGACGGTGCACCTCCTGTGCGCCGTGAGCCTGCCGGTCGTCATCGCGCTGCTGGCGACGGCCGGCTCGGCTGCCCAGATGGGATTGTTGCTTCTCCTCGCGGGCCTCCCGATCGCACCGTTGATCGCGACGCGCAACGAACTCGCGGGCCTGGTGGCTCTGCCAGGATCCGAAACCGAGGCATTCACCTGGCCGCTCACCGCGCTCGTCTCCGGTGTCGCGATCGGGGCGGCCGTGGCGGGGGCGCTTGCCGACGGCCCTGGATGGCGCTCGGCGATCCTCGTTGCCACGATCGTCGCCGCGTTGGGCGCGCTGGTCTCACTCGCGTTCCGCGACACGCTTCGGCCGGCGGCAGCCGCCACCTAGAGTGGCGACCCGATGTTGCGCTCGGTCAATGCGACGGTGTATGTGACGCCGCTCCGCGAGGGTGGATCGCTGCCGGCGATCGTCGAAGCAGACGACGACGGCATGTACGTCGTGAAGTTTCGCGGCGCGGGGCAGGGTGTCAAAGCACTGGTGGCCGAGATCGTTGCCGGCGAGCTTGGCCGGACGCTCGGGCTGCAGGTGCCCGAGCTGGTGCTGGTCGAGCTCGATGCCACGATCGGCGCTGCCGAGCCGGATCCCGAGATCCAAGACCTGCTGACCGCGAGCGTCGGCTCAAACGTGGGTCTGGACTTCCTGCCCGGAGCCCTGGCGTTCACCGACCAGAGCCTCGACGAGGAACTGGCGGCGAACATCGTCTGGTTCGACGCGCTCGTAACGAACGTCGACCGAACTCCGCGCAACCCGAACCTGCTGGAATGGCACGGTCGTATCTGGCTAATAGACCACGGTGCCGCTCTCTACCAGCACCACGTGGGCGACGAGCTGGCGCCTGACGCCCCGTTTCCGATGATTCGCGATCACGTGCTTCTCTCTCAGGCCGGCTCGATCGTCGATGCTCACGAACGGCTCGCGCCACTCCTTGATCGAGCGGTGCTCGACCGCATCGTCGAACTGCTCCCCGACGGGTGGCGAGGCCCGGACTACGCCGGCTACCTCGAGCGTCGATTGCGTGGAGGATTCGCGCAGGAGGCCGAGGATGCCCGCGGCTGAGCCACTCCCATTCGCCTACGCGATCCTGCGCGTCGTCCCCCGTGTCGAGCGCGGCGAGTCGATCAACGCCGGGGTGGTGCTGTTCGCCCGGCAGCACCGATTTCTCGACGCCCGTGTGCGGCTTGACCAGGCTCGGCTGAGCGC
>DASXCV010000119.1:0-6634 GCA_036491015.1 Thermoleophilaceae bacterium
CCAGTCACCAGTCACCTTGTGCTCCGCCACGTCGCCGTCGATAGCCAACCCCGCATGAACCCAGCCCACGATTCCTCCGGCGAGGTTGTAGGCGTCGTAGCCGGCAGCCGCGAATGCCTGCGTCGCCATCGCCGAGCGTGCTCCCACGCGGCAGTAGAAGACGAGCGGGCGCTCTTTATCGATGGACTCCGCTTCGGCCGCCAGGGCGCCCAGCTCGACGTGGCGTGCACCTGCGATGCGCCCGGCCTCGTGCTCGTAGGGCTCGCGCACGTCCACGAGCTGGGTGTCGTCGCGCCGCAGCAGCTCCGCGACGATCTCCGGTGACAGCTCGCGATCGGTCATCCAGCTCCTATGGTGCCGGGTTGATGAAGGTGGCGGTGGTCGGTCATGTGGAGTACGTGGAGTTCGCACTCGTTGAGCACGTGCCGAAGCCCGGCGAGATCGTGCACTCCGAGGACACGTGGTCCGAGGCGGCCGGCGGCGGCTCGGTGGCGGCGGTGCAGCTGGCCAAGCTTGCGGGCGGCTCGTCGCTCTTCTACACCGCGCTGGGGGACGAGGACCTGGGCCGCCGGGCCAGGCGCGAGCTCGAGGAGCGCGGGGTGAAAGTGCACTGCGTGTTCCTCGACAAGCCGCAGCGGCGGGCCTTCACCTACCTCGACTCAGGGGGCGAGCGCACGATTACGACGATTCACGAGCGCTACGGGCCGAGTGGCGATCACGATCTAGCATGGGACGAGCTCGAAGGCGCGGACGGCGTGTATTTCGTGAGCGGCGACGCGAGCGCGCTGCGGGCGGCGCGCAAGGCGAAGGTGCTCGTGGCCACCGCGCGCTCGCTCGAGGTGCTGAAGGTGTCCGGCGTGGAGCTCGACGCGCTCGTGCACAGCGCGAAGGACGCGGGCGAGCCCTACAGCCCCGGTCAGCTCGATCCGGAGCCGAAGCTCGTGGTGGGCACGGCGGGCGCCGAGGGCGGCTCGTGGACCGCCGCCGAGGGCCGCACGGGCAGCTTCCACGCGGCCCCGCTGCCGGGCCCGGTGGCGGACGCGTACGGGGCAGGCGACTGCTTCGCCGCCGGACTCACGTTCGGCCTCGGGAGCGGCCTCGAGGCGCCCGAGGCGGTCGAGCTGGCATCGCGCTGCGGGGCTGCGTCAATCACCGGCAGGGGGGCGTACGAGGCTCAGCTCACCGCCGATGATCTGAAGGGCCGAGCGCCTCGCTAATCTGCGCCTGCGCGCATGGACCCGACCCTTCTCCGGAATCGGCTCGTGATCGCGACGGCGATGTGGCGGGAGGCCACGGAGGACCCGCTGCCGCGGCTCGAGCCTGGCGACCCAGCCACCCAGATCTCCGCCTTCGAGATCAAGCTGATCGACCTGCTGTGCGCCAAGGCCACGTCCGAGAACGCGGGCGAGGTCGCGGAGCGCACGTGGGACCTCGTGCACGATCGCCCGGACGGCGATCCCGTGAAGCAGCGCGTGGTGGAGTGCCACGAGGTGCTGGCGCGCCTCTCGGCACACCGGGACTGATCAGGGCGTGACCGAAGAGCCGCGCCCTCCGGCGACGCTCGACGAGGAGCTGCTCGGGGCGGAGCTCGACTCCGTCGTCTCCACTCAGTCCGACGCCGCCCGCATCCAGCGCATTCGCGGCGAGCTGGCCGAGGGCTTTCGCGCGCTCGCGCGCGTGGGCGCGGCAGTGTCGATCTTCGGCTCCGCGCGCACGCCCCACGACCATCCCGAATACGTGCTCGCGCGCGAGACGGCGCGCACGCTTGGCGCCGCCGGCTTCGCGATCATCACCGGCGGCGGGCCCGGGATCATGGAGGCCGCCAACCACGGCGCACGCGATGCCGGCGCGCTCTCGATCGGCCTCAACATCGACCTGCCTTTCGAGGTGGGGATCAACAAGTACGTGGACCTGCCGCTGCAGTTCCACTACTTCTTCACGCGCAAGGTGATGTTCGTGCGCTACGCGTCGTCGTTCGTCGTCTTCCCCGGCGGGTTCGGCACGATCGACGAGATGTTCGAGGCGCTCACGCTCATCCAGACGGACAAGATCCGGCACTTCCCGGTGCTGCTCGTGGGCACCGGCTACTGGGGCGGGCTCGTCGACTGGCTGCGGGACAAGATGCTCGGCGAGGGCAAGATCTCGCCGGGCGACACGGGACTGTTCGAGCTCACGGACGACCCGGCGCGTGTGCTCGAGGTCGTGAGCAGCGCCGCCCACCGCCAGGCGCGCGTGGCCTAGTAGTCGTCCGAGCTGGGCCGGCGCCGTGCGCGCTTCACGTCGGAGCGGCGGCGCTTCGAGTCGAGCCGCTCGGTGCGGGACGCCTTCGTCGGCTTGGTGGGGCGGCGCGTGCGCGGCACGGCGAGCGCGGCGGCCAGGCGCGAGCGCACGCGCTCGAGTGCCAGCTCGCGATTGCGCGCCTGGCTGCGCGTGTCCTGTGCCACGGCGGTGAGGCGCGGCCCGACCTTCGCCATCACCCGCCTGCGCTGCGCATCGCTGAGCGAGGGCGACTCCTCGACGTCGAAGATCGCCTCCACCCGCGAGGCGGTGACGTTGGCATGCTGCCCGCCCGGCCCGGACGAGCGCGACGTGCGCAGCTCGATCTCCGAGAGCGGAACAGAGACGCTTCGGGTCACGCGCATCGGATCATCCACGGAACGGATGATGACTCCGACCTGCGACCTCCGACCTCCGACCTGCGCTCAGGCGGCGGTCTCGGTGCCCAGCAGCGTCCGCGTCTCCGCTTCGAGCGTGTCGGCCCTGGATGCGAGCGTGCGGAAGTGGAAGTGCAGCTCGGTGAGGTAGTCCGAGATCTGGCGACGGGTCTCGTCAGTCGACGCGCTCACGGACAGCTGGTCCTGGAACGACGCGATCTCGCGCTCGAGCATCTTCACTGCGCCTGCGATTGCGGCGGCGTTGCGCGTGATCTGGTCGGGGGTCACGCACGGATAGATCGGCCGAGTGCGTGCCAGCTTGACCCTGGTCGCCCGCGCGGGGTAGAACGTGCCCTGCAGAGACTCGACCAGAGGAGCTTCCCATCCGCGGATCGCTCCGGGACGAGCAGGTCGCCGTCGGCACGGCTGCCGCCCGCCGCGCGACTACCTACCGTCGCTACTAGCCGCCGAACGTCTCGGTCCGGCCGCAGCCGGCGAGCGTGACGCTCACGGGTCCGTCCGTCTTCACGTTCAGGGTCGCTCCGCAGCTCACGTGCGCGCGGCCCGGATCGATCGTCAGCGCCGAGATGTTCTGAGCGTTGATGTCCAGCCGGTTGCGCGCCAGCGCCGGCGGGGTCGGGCCCCATTGCCGCGACTGGCTCGTGTAGGCGATCGCCGGCAGCGTGCCGCCCGTGAGCGCTCCCGCGCCACGCTGCGTGGGCAGCGCCACGGGGTCGCCCACGCCCAAGCCCTCTGAGCGCGCGTCGATCGTCCCGCGCGGCGCGTCGCCGCTCGAGTCGCGGAGCGTCAGCCCCGACACCCAGTACGCATGGTTGGCCGGACCGCCCATCTCCGGGAAGTCCATCTTCGGGTTCACCACGTAGGTCACGTGCGCGGGGTTGCGATCCACCGCCGTCGTGCCGAGGAAGTCGGCCGCGGGCTGGTACTGGTCGTTGATCGCCAGCGTGAGGTGATCGCCCGGTGCGAACGAGTCGAACTCGTAGCGGTAACCCAGCTTGTCGAACGTGTTCGCCTGCTGCAGCACGCCCGGGTACGGGACGAGTTCGTCCGTGACGGCGTCCCAGATCAGGAACGGGATGTTGCGCAGCGACGGCAGCATGTTGTTGGTGTTGCTGCTGTCGCCGCCCGGCGCGGGCGGCGCGGGCGGCACCCAGACGCCGAGGCCGGGCGGGCCCACCGTGGGCTGCGCCTTGGCGAACAGGTCCGGATACTGGGACGCGAACTTGTACGTGCCGTAGCCGCCCATGCTGTAGCCGGCGATCGTCGTCCAGCTCGGGTCGAGCTTGTAGTGGGCGGCAACGTCCGCCCACACCTCGAAGGTGTCGGCGCCCGCGTAGTCGTAGTACCAGCCGTCGGGGCCGCGGCCCTCGGGCGTGATCGCGATCGAGCCGGGCCCGCGGTCGCCGAACTGCGACTGGTTGCGCGAGCCGAGGAACTGGTTGTAGTTCGCGCCGAGCGAGTGGAGCAGCAGGGTCATCCCATAGCCGCCCGCGGGTTGCGCCTGCTTCGGCACGTAGATCGCGTACGGCTGCAACTGGCCGCGCAGCTCACCCTTGCAGGAGGTCACGGACTGGCAGGTGGTCGCGTAGTCGGTGCCCTGCTCGGTCTCGAAGTGGCTGGCGAGGATACGGTCCATCGGGCCGGTCTTCGGCACGCCGGTGTCGTCGGTCACACCGCGGGCGAGCTTCCCGAAGTCCACGTAGGCGTGGAAGCTCGACAGGTCGCCGGTCTTGAGCGCCTGGCCCTGAGCCTCGTCGCGCCACCAGGCGGCGTCCGTCGCCGTGCCCACGGGGTCGGTCGCGTCCGGGTAGGGCTCGTTGAACCTGAACGCCACATTGAACAAGGCCGTGGGCTTTGACAGCGTGCCCGCGCCGCCCGGGTGCGTGGCGTCGGCCACCTGCTGCGGGATCAGATAGGCGTTCTTCGCCTTGTCCCACAGGCCGGTGCCCGCGGCCAGCCGCACGCTGGCGGTGCCCGGATTCCAGTCCGAGTGGGGCACGAGCACGGTGATCTGCCTGCGCGTGGTGTCCACGCTCACGCTCGGCGCAGCGGCGGCCGGCTTGCCGGTGGCGGCGTTCAGCATGTCGGCGCTCTGGCCGTGCACGGTCACGAACCACTGGGCGGGCGCGCTCGCGTTCGCGCCGTGGGGGAACTGGCGAGCGACGTCGCTGTCGCCGATCGCGATCGTGGTGGCCACGAGCGAGGGGTCCTTCAGCGTGTTGAGCGTGATCCGGAACGCCGTGGCCGTGGCGGTCGGCTTCACGCGCAGCTCGACGAGGTCGGCGGCGTTGCCGGCGTAGGCCGGGTTGGTGGGGTACGTGTAGGTGCCGTTCGGCATCGAGAAGGTGTCGCCCGACAGGCGCGGGTCGGTGGGGTCGGGAGTGCCGCCGTTCGCCCCGTGGTCGTCGTAGAGGAAGTCCTGATAGAGGAACTCGCCGTCGCGGTAGGCGCTCGCGCCGGACACGAGGATCGGCGGCGCGTGCCAGATGCCTGCGTTCTGGAGCTGCGGCGCGTTCGCGGGCGGCGCGTAGAGGATGTCCGGGCCAGGCCGTGGGCCGGGACCGCTGTAGAGCGAGCCGGTGGCTGCGCCTGCCGGCGCGGCCGCGATTGCGAGCGCGCACAGCGCGCCGAGAAGCACGATTCGTCCCTGCACGAACATCCCCCCAAAGCCTCGATTCCGCGCCTGCAACATATCTCGGAAGTGTTCCCCGGCGCGCCGGTTCTACGATCCAGGGCATGACTGACACCCTTGCCTCCTCCCGCACCGTCGCCTCCGTGATCGGCGGGCGGCCCCAAACCGACGCCCCCGGCGGGCGTCTGACCTCCACCAACCCGGCGCGCACCGACGACGTCGTGGCCGAGACTCTGCTCGGCGATGCCTCGACATTCGTGGCCGCCTGCCGCGCCGCCCGCAAGGCGCAGGCCGCCTGGGCCGAGGTGCCCGCGCCCGTCCGCGGCCGCGCGATCCAGCAGATCGGCCGGCTCGTGGAGGACAACAAGGAGGCGCTCTCCCGCCTCGTCACGCGCGAGATCGGCAAGCCCTACGCCGAGTCGCTCGGCGAGGTGCAGGAGATCATCGACACCTGCAACTTCTTCGTGTCCGAGGGCCGGCGGCTGTACGGCCAGACCGTGCCGTCGGAGATGCCCGACAAGCAGCTCTTCACCTACCGCACGCCCGTGGGCGTGGCCGCGATCATCACCGCGGGCAACTTCCCGGTGGCGGTGCCGTCGTGGTACCTCGTGCCGGCGCTCCTGTGCGGCAACGCCGTGGTGTGGAAGCCGGCCGAGTACGCGCCCGCGCTCGGCGAGGCGCTCGCGGAGCTGTTCCTGCACGGCGGCCTGCCGGACGGCGTGCTCAACCTGGTGCAGTGCGACGGGCCGACGGCGTTCGAGGGCCTCGAGCAGGCGCTCGGCGAGCGGCTCGTCGACAAGGTCGGCTTCACCGGCTCCTACGAGGTCGGCACGCGCATCGGCGAGCTCTGCGGCCGCCACGTGCAGCAGCCCTGCCTCGAGCTCGGCGGCAAGAACCCGCTGGTGGTCATGCCGGACGCGGAGCTCGACCTGGCCGTGGAGGGGGCGCTCTTCAGCGGCTTCGGCACCGCCGGTCAGCGCTGCACGTCGCTCGGCACCGTGTTCGTCCACGAGGACGTGCACGACGAGTTCATGACGCGCTTCGTGAAGGCGGTGGAGGAGGCACCGGTAGGCGACCCCACGCAGGACGTGATCTACGGCCCGATGATCCACGAGCGCTTCCTCGAGCGCTTCCTGGGCTGGCTCGACCTGATCGACGACCACCACACGGTGCACGGCTCGACCGCCACCGGCCGGATCACGTCGGACTCCCCGCGCGAGGGCTTCGTGGGCGATCCGGACGCCGGCATCTTCTGCCATCCGACGATCGTCGACGGGGTGAAGCGCGAGGACGCGCTGTACTCGACCGAGACCTTCGGGCCGATCGT
>DASXCV010000120.1:0-1895 GCA_036491015.1 Thermoleophilaceae bacterium
GGGGTCGAGCACGAAGCGGTGCTCGCCGGTCCGGAACGCGGTGCCCTCGACCTCGGTGAGCACCCCGCCCGCCGCCCGGCCGATCAGGCGCGCCCGGAACGACGTGCCGATGATCGAGTCGTTGCGCCAGCTCGCCCCCTCGTCGAGCGCGCCCTCATCCGCAAGCAGCGCGGTGCGCGCAGAGGTGGCCGAGCCGGTCGGGGAGCGGTCCACCTCGCCGTCCGCGAACACCACCACGTTGCGATGGTGGCCGGGACCGAGCTCCTCGTGGATGACGGTCCCGTAGATGCCCGACAGCCGCGGGTCCTCGGGATGGACGGCGACGTCCGTGCCCTCGAGCGCGGCCTTGATCTCGCGGCCCGCGCGGATCAGGTCGGGCAGCGCCTCCGCGGCTATCGGCAGCCCGAGCTGAGCCGCGGGCACGAACGCGTAGGTCGCGCCGCCGTACGCCACGTCCACGCGGGTCTCGCCGGCCGTCACGCCGCGCGCGACCACATAGGCGGGCACGTTGCGGAACGCCACCCGCTCGACCGTCCCGTCGCGGCACTCCACCCGCGCCACCACCCGTCCCGACGGCACGTCGATCGTCACCTCCACCTCGCCGTCGCCGTGCGCGGGGATCCGCCCGGACTCCACCGCCCACGCTCCGAGCGCGATCGTGCCGTGTCCGCAGGCCGTCGAGTAGCCGTCCTTGTGCCAGAAGAGCACGCCGAAGTCGGCGCCGTCGTCATCCGGCGGGACGACGAAGCATCCGTACATATCGGCGTGGCCGCGCGGCTCATGGCAGAGCAGGCGCCGGACGCGGTCGACCTCGTCCGAGGCGATCGCGTGATCGCGGCGAGCGAGCACCGACCCGCCCGGGATGTCGACGCTCCCCTCGGCGACGATCCGGAACGGCTCACCCGCCGTGTGGTAGTCGGTCGCCGCGATCTCCACGGGTGCTACGCCCCGAGATGACCCAGCAACAGGTACGTGCCGGCCAGCCCCTGGAACGGCGCGAACGGGGCGAAGAACTCGCGCACCTCGTCCTCCGTCGCCCGCCTGCCGAGCCCGGCCAAGCGCCCCACGAGCTTGACGTAGGCGAGGTCGCCCGCGGGCAGCATGTCGTCGCGGCCCTGGCCCTCGTAGGCGAGCTTGTCGATCGTCCAGCTGCCGATCTCGCGGATCGAGCGCAGTCGTTTCCAGGCGGGCTCGTGCTCGCGCAGGTCGGCCCGGCCCGCGGCCACCTCCCGCGCGACGCGGATCATCGCGATGGCGCGCTTGCCGGCGAGATCGCACGCCTCGAGCTCGGCGGGAGCCCGGTCCGCGAGCGCCGACGCCGACGGCGCGTCGCGCAGCGTGCCGCAGGAGCTGAGCCGCCCGTAGCGATACACGAGCCGGCGCTGGATCTGCGCAGCGCGCTCCGACTCGATCAGCTGCTCGGTGATCGCCCAGGCGAGCGCCTCGAACGGCTCGGCCCGCCGGCGCGGGCGCAGCCACGGCTTGCGCCGGATCACCGGCCCGAGCAGCGGGTGCCGCTTGAACTCGCGCTGGAACCCCGACAGGTCGTGGTCCACGCCGAGCGCGAAGCGCATGCGCTCCACCGCGTGTTCGGCCGCCGCGCGCGAACGGGACTCCGCCCGCACCCGCACGCACGAACCCGCGGCCCAGGCGCGCACCACAGCCGCGTCGTCGCCGTGGTGGATCAGCCGCTCGAGCGCGCGGTCGCGCCGCCGCACCACACCGTCGCGCCCGGCGTACGGCAGCCGGTAGGCACCGCGGGGGCGGACGTCGAGCTCGACGACCGCCAGGGCGCTACCTGTCCTTCAGGAGATGGACGTCGACCAGGAACGAACGGGTGGCCGCGACCTCGACGCCGCGGCGCTTGTTGCGCCGGGCGACCGCCGCGCGCCGCT
>DASXCV010000121.1:0-9384 GCA_036491015.1 Thermoleophilaceae bacterium
TCGAAGCTGTCGACAACAGCTACGCCAGGCTCGGCGAGGATCGCGGCGGAGACGCTCGGAACATCGACATCCCCCGGGTCCAGATCATTGCCGACGACCAGAACTCTCAGACCCCCCGGCGACGCCGCAGTGGCACTCGCACCACCGAAGGCTCCGAACACGGCAATGCAGGATGCGACGGCCAGGACAAGGCGAAAATTCATGCGCGAGCTCCAAAAGGTTGGTCCGACGCCTCCCGAGCGATCCTCCCACACCGGCACAGCCGTGTCGACCCACGGGGCCTATGCCGCCAGTGTTCGTGGAAATTCGGCACGGCCGTAGCGCTCGTAGATCACGCGCGAGCCGAACGTCCTGGTCTCGATCAGGTCCAGCCGGATGTCTTCGGTGACCGGCGGCAGGAACGGCGTGCCACCACCGACGAGGACCGGATTGCGGAACATGCGCAGCTCGTCGACGAGGCTGAGCTCGATCGCCGCAGCGGCTAAGCCGGCGCCGCCGATCGAGACGTTCATCGGGTCGGGACCGTCCAAACGACTTCACGGCTGCCCGCGAGCCCCTGCGCAGGTGTCGGCAGGTTCAGTGCCGGTGTCGGTCGCTAGGAAGGAGTAGTTCGCGGGTCCGCAGTCGGTGGCGGGCGAGGTTTGTCCCGGACAGCCGTCGCGCAGGTTCTCGCAGTCGAATCGCCGGCCGTTCGCGAGTGTGATGTCCAGGCGGGAGACGTAGTGGTACGAGTACAGGTTGGACTCGTGCGCGGGATCGACTTCCCCGGTGACGACGTCGTTTCGCCAGCGGGAGGTGGTGAGGATCGCGTCTGCGGCGGGGTCGTGCTTGAGGTACTTGTCGAACCAGGCGGTCGTGTACCAAGTGGCCAGGTCGATCCCGCGGAGGCTGGCCGGTAGGAAGGGGAGCGGGGCGTCGCCGAAGTCGAGGTGGGTGCCGCCGCGAATCGCTATCTGCCCCGAGTCCGCGCCGGCCTGGGTGTAGGCGTCGGATGCGAGGTTCTTCGCGTTCGGGTCGGGATCGGTGAGGTAGGGCGAATAGTCGAGCAGGTAGTCGCCGCTGATCCCGAGAGCGGGCTTGGTGATCCCCGGGGCCGGGCCCTGCGGCACGCCGAAGCAGTCGCGCGCGAACCCGTACGGCGCGCCGCCGGGCGCGACGCCGGCGATCCGATTGACCGGCGCCTCGGCGAGCGAGGTGAGTTCGTCCAGCGAGGGCCAGGCCGGTGCGCAGAGGCTGTCGAGCGCGACGGCGGCCTTCAGGCGCGGGTCTTCTTGCACGAGCCAGCTCGCCGCCTGCGCGCCGTAGGAGTGCCCGGAAACCCCGATCTCGTCGCGGTCAAGAATCCGCCACAGCGGGTCATAGGCGGGGTCAAGGCCGGCCTGCACGCGAGCGCTCTGCTTGGCCGCGTGGCTCGTGCCCGTCCCGCGGCTCGGCACCGGTAGGTAAGGGTGTGCCGGGCTGGAGAGGAAGAAGTTGAGTGCGTCCTCACCGCCGTCGTAGAACGGCAGCCCGCTGCCGCCGAGCGTGTGCTGGGGTGAGGCAAGGCCGAGCACCGGGGTGCCTGCGAACGCCCCTTCGAGCCTGTCAGGTGCTTGCCCGAATTGATCGGACATGCCCTCGCCTTGCGTGTCGAACGTCATCACCACGAACCCGCTGCGGGCGAGCGCTTCGGCGATGTACCAATACCCCTGCTCGTAGCCGATGATCGAGCCGTTGATGAAGAGCACGCCTGGACGCTTTGCCGGCCCCGAGCGAGTGGCCCACACATGCCCAGACAGCGTCGCGCCGTCCCGCGCCGTGAACAGGACCGGCGTCACGATCCCGCCGTGGGCGGTCCAGTTATCTAGCCGTGGATCGATCGGGCACGCGGCCACCGTGCTGCACGAGTTTGGATTCGGCTGGCGCCCCGGATCCGCGACCAGAGCCGCGGCCCGCTCACGCTGGTACTGCGCGGTGGCCGCGGCCACCTGCGCCTGCAGATCGGGTGTGTCCCACGCTCGAGAGCGCTCCAGCCCGATCGCGTAGTTCTGCTGCTCCTGCAGAGGCTCGACCAGCTTCGCGCTCGCGAACCTGGCCGGCAACACCAGCGTCGCGACCAGCGCCGGCACGACCGGCCACAGCAGCCGCCGGCGCCACATTCGCCCCGCCTGTCGCATGCTCCCGCTCCCGTCCCCCGTCGCCGCAGCCCCCCGCTCGCGGACAGGCCGGCAGCATAACCGCGGTGCGCTGCATGACGCGACGATCGATTTGCGGGAGCCCGGCGAGTCGTTGTTATGCCATCGCCGCTTCGACGATGGCGATGTCCTGCTCCGTGGTTCCGCCGCTCACTCCGACACCCGCGATCACCTGGTCGTCGCTGGTGAGCGGCACGCCGCCGCCGATCGCGGAGTATCTCCCGCCGGAGACGGCGAGGAGCGGATAGAGAGCCGCGCCTGGTTGCACGAGGGGGACGAGGTCAGCAGTGCGCATGCCGACGAGAGCGGACGTGTAGGCCTTTCGCTCGGCGAGCTCGAGGGAGAACGCGGGCGCTCCGGTCATGCGGTGCGTGAGTACGACGTTGCCGTGGATGTCGATGACGGTAACCGCCACGGGTAGGTCCTGTTTGGCCGACTCGGCCTCGACGCGGTCGGCGATTTTCTTCGCGGTGGTGAGCAAGTCCATGGTCGTGTGCTTCCTTTCAGAGAGTGAGGTGGGTGCGGATTTCAGCGCTCGCCCTGAAGGGCCGGCTGTCCCAGGTGGAACCCGAGTCGGTCTTGCAGGTCGCCGGGCTCCTCGAGGCCTTGCTCCAGGAGGGCCTTGATGCGTTCCTGCGCCGCCGGCCGGTTGACGGACGCCATGCAGGCGTCCCAGCCCGCTCTGATCTCGACGTCGGGCGGCAGGCTGGCTTCGTTCACGAGGCGCTTGGTGTTCGCGATCGCCCACTTGTCGAACGAGGCGATCCGAGTAGCGAGCGCCTCGACGAAATCGTCCAGCTCGGCATCGGGCAGCGCACGGTTCACGTAGCCGAGGCGCTCGGCATCGGCGCCCCGGATGTCGTCTGAGCTCAGGAGCACTTCGAGGGCGCGTCCCCGTCCCATGACCCGCGGCAATCTCGCCATGGGCCCTCCACCGGCGACGAGGCCCACGCCCACTTCCCACTGCGAGAAGAGCGCTTTCTCTCGGCTCGCGAAGCTCATGTCGCAGGCCAGTGCGAGCTCACTGCCGTTGCCGGTCGCCCGGCCCCGGATCAGCGCGATCGAAACGAACGGGGCGCGAGTGAGGCGCACCAGCACGTCGGGCCATGCCTCGAGGCCGGTCGGCCCTTGCGGGATGCTGGTCAGATCCTCGAAGTTCGCGAGGAAGTCGGAGTGGTTCAGAAAGAAGCCGTCGGTGGCACTTTCGAAGACCACCACCTTCACTCGGTCGTCGTTCTCGAGCTCGGTGACGATCTCTCGGATCTGCGAAACGAACTCCGGGCCCATGAGGTTGAGCGGGGGGTTGTCGAGTACGACTCGACAGTGCGAAGGCGTAACTCGATCGAGCCTGACTTGCGCGGCCATCGTTGCTGAGGGCATGACGCTTCTGCTCCTGGCGTAGGGGTGACGGTGTGACTGGCACGTTGCCCCAGGACGCGCCTGCTCGCGTCCGGGCAACCCCCGGGTCAGGCCCCTGGGCCGCTGTAACTGCCAGACGCGGACGACGGCTCGCCGACGTCGGACAGCGCCGAGCGGAGCTGCTTGCGGGAGCTGATCCCGAGCTTGCCGAACATCTTGGTGAGGTGCCACTCAACGGTGCGCGGGCTCAGGAACAGCTGGGCGCCGATCTCAGGGTTCGTTTGCCCGTCGGCGGCCAGGCGGGCGACCTGCACCTCCTGCGGGGTCAGCTCGTCGAGCGTCTCGACCGTGCGCTTGCGCACCGTCTCGCCCGTGGCCTGCAGCTCGCGGCGGGCCCGCTCGGCGAACGCTTCCATGCCCATGTCCGAGAGCATCGTGTACGCGACTCTCAGCTGCTCGCGGGCGTCGACGCGACGCTGCTCGCGCCGGAGCCATTCGCCGTACAGGAGGTGTGTGCGGGCCAGCGTCGCGCAGGTCTTGAGGTGCGACAGCCGTTCGATCGCCTCCCGGTAGAGCCGCTCGGCGGCTTCTCCCTCGGCGAGCATCGCCTCCGCGCGTGCATGAGTCCCGAGCGCCCAGTCGGTGCCGGCGGCACGCGCAATCTCAGCGAGTTGCACGAGCGGACCAGTCGCGCGCTCCGCGTGGCCGCTGCGCGCGGCGGCCTCGATCAGCTCCGCCAGCAGCAAGAGTGCCGGCCCCAGCCCGTGTGCGGCCTCGGCCGCTCGCTCGGCCGCGGCCAAGGCGTCCTCGTAGCGGCCGAGTCCGTTATGGCGGATCGCGCTGCCCCAGTCGGTGGCGGCGAGCCAGAGCCCCTCGCCGCGTCGCAGCACGTCCTGGCGGTGCGCCTCGATGAGCGCCACCGCCTCGGCGTCCCGTCCCCGCCAGTTCGCCAGCACGATCGAGGTGCGCAGGGCGAGGTGACTGCCGGTGGCCTCGATAACGGCGTCCGACTCGGCGGCCAGCGACAGGGCCACCCCGGTCCTCCCTGAGAACAGCTCCACGAGCACGCGGTCGGTGAGCGCCACGGGGAGCGCGGAGAACGCGCCGGCGTGGCGCGCGAGCTCGAGATGGCGCGCGGTGAGCTCGTCCCACGCCTCATCATCGGCCAGCGCCCGGGCGATGCGGCAGGCCAGCCACAGCCAGCGCAGCTCGTCCTCTTCGGAGAGCCGCTCGTCACGGAACGCGCGCAACGCGACCTTCAACGGCGGCGCACCCGCAACGTAGCCCTCGCGGGTGAGGAGGGCGAGCCCGTCCAGCAGCAGGTCACAGGCACGGGTAGAGGGCTCCCAGTCCGCGGCCAGAACGGCGGCGGCGACCTCGCGCGGATCGCCTCCCCGCAGCAGGCGGTCGGCGGATTGCGCAGCCGCAAACGCTTCGAGGTATGCCTCGCGCGCGAGCGTGGAATCCAGCGGCTCGAGCCGCTGGGCCGCATCGAGCAGCAGCGGGGGAGCGTCGCGGCCCCGCGTGGTCGCGAAGGTGATCTGCGCGTGCAACAGCTGGGCGCGCGCCTGCTCGAGTTCGTCCAGGGGTCCTGCCTTGGCGACCGCCAGCAGCCGTAGCGCCGCGTCGTCCGCGCCGGCCTGGTGCTTGCCCTTTGCGGCGAGGAGCGCACGCTGTGCCCGGCGCCGCGGCTCGGGTGTCAATTCGGCGGCGCGCTCGTGAAACGCCGCCCCCGCCGCCAGGCCGCCTCGCGCCCGCGCTCGGCCTGCCGAGTGCTCAAGCTCGGCGGCCACGTGCTCGTCGAGCCCCGCGGTCGCGTGCGCGCGGTGCCAGGCGCGGCGATCGGGGTCGATGTCGGCATCGGTGGCTTCGGCGAGCGCCTGGTGAACGCGCTGTCGCTCCTCCGGCGCCGCCGCACGGGTAACCGCCGAACGCACAAGCGGATGACCGAAGCGCACCTGCGCGCCGAAATCGACCAACCCTGCAGCGGTGGCCGGCGCAGCCGCGTCCGCCCCGATGCCGAGATCCGCGGCCGCCCGCCACACCAACACCGGATCCCCCACCGGCTCTGCCGCAGCGACGAGAAGCAGAAGCCGCGTCGAGGGCGGCAGCGGCGCCAGCCGCTCCCGGAAGCTCTGCTCGATCCGCCCCGACAACGCCGGGCCGTCGGGCAGCCCGAACCCGCCGGCGAGCTCGGCAGGCGTCCACCCACGTGGCAGCTCGAGCAAGGCCAGCGGGTTGCCGCGCGTCTCGGCCACGATCCGATCACGCACGCCCTCGTCGAGTGGGCCGGTGAGCACGGTGGCGAGTAACTCGTGCGCATCGCGGTCATCCAGCCCGCCGACGGTGAGCTCCGGCAGCTCCTCGAACTGCCGCTCGCCGCTCGGCTCGCGCACGGCGAAGACCAATCCGACCGACTCCACACCGAGACGGCGCGCGACGAACGCGAGCGCCTGTGCCGAGGCCGCGTCGAGGCACTGGGCGTCGTCCACGATGCAGACGAGGGGCCGGTCTTCCGCGGCGTCGGAGAGCAGACTCAGGACCGCCAGGCCGACAAGGAACCGATCCGGTGGATCGCCATCGCGCAAACCGAACGCGGTGCCAAGCGCGTCGTGCTGCGGGCCGGGAAGGCGCCCGACGCGATCCAGGAACGGCGCGCACAGCTGCTGCAACCCCGCGTACGCCAGCTCCATCTCCGACTCGACTCCCGCCGCCCGGGCGATGCCACACCCCGACGAGTGCTGCACCAGATACTCCAGCAGGGCACTCTTCCCAACCCCGGCATCCCCGCGCAGCACCAGTGCCCGGCTTGAACCCGCGCGCACTCTCTCCACCAGCTGATCCAGCGCCGCGCACTCGCCGCGCCGGCCAAGCAGCCGCCGCGCGGAAACGGTAGTTGACATCGCCACGCGAGCGTACGGGCGGCTCCCTGCGTTGGCAACCCCGGGGGCGACCGCTCGCCACCAGTGGGTCGGGCAGCCCCGGGGTGTCAACCCGGGGGCCCACCGGACGCGACGAACAGTTGCGAAGCGGACCCTTCATGGCATCACCACCACGAAGGCCGACTGAGGTCTTCCTACACATCGGGAGGTAGCCATGAGCGCCACTGAAGAAGGCACCACAAGCAGCGACGCGAGCGTCGGGCGGGTCGACATGAAGCTCGAGAATCAGATCATCCCCGTGTCCGACGTCGACCGAGCCAAGGAGTTCTACGAGCGCTTGGGCTGGCGGTTCGACGACGACGTCGCTCCGATGGAGGGCCTTCGGATCGTCCAGTTCACAGCCCCGGGCTCGGGTGCCTCGATCACGTTCGGCCAGGGACTCACGACAGCCGCGCCTGGCTCGGCGCAGGCGGTGCTGGTCGTCTCCGACATCGAAGCGGCACATGACGAGCTCGCCGGCCGCGGGATCGACGTGAGTGCGATCTGGCATGGCCCGGCGTTCCCGGTCGAGGCGCGCCAGCCCGGCCCCGACCCCGAGCGCGCGAGCTACGGATCGTTCGCGTACTTCACCGATCCCGACAGCAATACTTGGCTGGTCCAGGAGATCACGACCCGGCTCCCCGGCCGGATGAACGACACTGAGACGGCCTATGCATCCACCGCGGACCTGGAAAGCGCCCTTCGGCTTGCCGAGGCCGCTCACCGCGAGCACGAGAAGCGCACCGGGCGGTCGCAGCTGTTCCACCGGTCCGACCAAGACGAGAACTGGCTCGCCTGGTACGCCGCCTACATGGTGGCCGCGCAGGCGGGAACGGACTTGCCTTCGTGACCGGTCCCGCGGATTGACCGTCATCGACTGGTTGAACCTCGTCCCATGAGCGAAACACCACAACCGGTCGCGATCATCACCGGCGCCGAGCGCGGGATCGGCGCCGGTCTCGTGGCCGCGTTCCGCCGCTCCGGCCACGCGGTCGTGGCGACGTCGCGATCTATTCCCGCCTCGGACGAGCCCGACCTCCTCACCGTGCAGGGCGACATCACGGACGAGGCGACCTCCCGGCGCGTGGTGGAGCAGGCGCTCGAGCGGTTCGGGCGGATCGACAGCCTGATCAACAACGCCGGGGTGTATGTCGGCAAGCCGTTCACCGACTACACGAACGATGACTATGCCGCGATCACCGCGGTGAACCTCGCCGGGTTCTTTCACATCACTCAGCGCGTCATCCGGCCGATGGTCGCCCAGGGGGCCGGCCACGTCGTCAACATCAGCACCAGCCTCGTCGAGCACGCCAACAGCGCTAGACCCTCGGCGCTGGCCTCCCTGACCAAGGGCGGCCTGGTTGCCGTGACCCGATCGCTGGCGATCGAATACGCCGCTCGGGGTGTGCGCGTGAACGCCGTCTCACTCGGGGTGATCAGGACCCCGGGGCACGATCCCGCGTCCTACGACGGCATGGGCGCGCTTCATCCCCTCGGCCGCGTCGGCGAGATCAGCGACGTGGCCGACGGGATCCTGTACCTCGAGCGCGCCACATTCGTCACCGGCGAGATCCTCCACATCGACGGCGGACAGAGCGCCGGACATTGATCGCAAACATGAAAGGAAGGCACCATGCCATTCGTCAAAGTCGGCACTGAGAACACCGCCGACATCGAGATCCACTACAGAGACCACGGCACCGGCAAGCCGATCGTCCTGATCCACGGCTACCCGCTCGACGGCAACTCCTGGGAGCGCCAGGAGCGCGTGCTGCTTGCGAACGGATACCGCTGCATCAGCTATGACCGCCGGGGCTTCGGCCAGTCCAGTCAGCCGACCTCCGGCTATGACTACGACACGTTCGCGGGCGATCTCAAGGCGCTGCTCGACCATCTCGCGCTCGACCAGGACGTCGTGCTCGCCGGCTTCTCGATGGGCACCGGCGAGGTAACCCGGTACCTCGGCAAGTACGGGTCGGCCGGCGTGAGCAAGGCGGTGCTGTTCGGCGTGATTCCACCGTTCCTGCTGCAGGCCGAGGACAACCCGAAGGGCGTGCCGAGTTCGGTGTTCGAAGACATCAAGGCCGCGATCGTGGCTGACCGGTACGCGTACTTCGACGACTTCTTCGCCAACTTCTACAACACCGATGTGCTGGCGCCGGAGCGCATCGGGGACGCAGCGCTTCGGGCGAGCTTCAACGTGGCCGCCGGAGCCTCCCCCTACGCGTCCTACGAGTGCGTCGACACGTGGCTGACCGACTTTCGCGGCGACCTGCCCAAGATCGACGTGCCGACACTGGTCGTCCACGGCACCGCGGACCGAATCCTGCCCTTCGAGGCGACGGCCGCGCGACTCAGGGACGAGAACCTGATCGCCGACCTCACGGTGGTCGAAATCGAGAACGGCCCGCACAACATCGGCTGGACCTTTCCCGAGGAGACCAACACCGCGATGCTCGAGTTCCTCAGCGGCTAAGCCAAAGCGCCCCCTCCCACTCCCAATTTATACCGCGCACGGGGCCTTCATGAAGCCCCGGTAGATGCCGCATAATCGCCCGCCGCAAGCCAGAAACCGGGAGGGCGGCTATGACCGAGCATGCTGTGGTGATCGCCGGAGGAGGTCCGGCGGGGATGATGCTGGCGGCTGAGTTGGCGCTGGCGAAGGTCGACGTCGCGGTCGTCGAGCGGCGTGCCGATCACGTGCTCGCCGGCTCACGGGCCGGCGGTTTTCACGCGCGTACGATCGAGGTGCTGGATCAGCGAGGGGTCGCCGATCGCTTCCTCGCGGAGGGTCGGGTGGCTCAGGTCGCGACGTTCGGCACGACCGTGTTGGACATGAGCGACTTCCCGACGCGTCATCCGTACTCGCTCGGAATCTGGCAGAACCAGATCGAGCGGATCCTGGCCGCCTGGATCGCCGAGCTGCCGGT
>DASXCV010000122.1:0-1666 GCA_036491015.1 Thermoleophilaceae bacterium
CGAGGTTCCTGCCGAGGTCCTGGATTGCCCGGGGCTCGACCGCGTGCGCGCCGACCGCACGTGCGAGTGCGAGCGCCTGCTCACAGATCGCGAGCGACTCGTCGAAGCGCCAGGCGAGCGTCAATCCGTGCGCGAGCGCCGCCAGAGCCTGCGCGCGCTCGGCGGTGGGTGGCTGGGCCGGCACGAGCTCCACCGCGCGCTCGTACCCGGAGAGAGCGGCGTTGGTCTTCCCGCTTTCGTGCAGGTAGCGGCCGAGTCGGTCGTAGAGGCGCGCTGCGCGCAGCGGGTCGCCCTCCTCGACCAGATCGATCGCTTGCCGTGCGAGCTTGGCCGCGCGCGGCGCCGCCCCCGTCCGGCTGGCGAGCTCGGCCGTCCAGGCGCAGAGTCCGGCGAGGTCAAGCCCGGTAAGCCCGGCCGCGTCCGGCACTGCGGGCCAGAGCGTGAGCGCCCGCTCGAGGTGGGCGTGAGCCTCCGCGAGGCCGAAGACCGCCTCGGCCTGGCGGGCGGCTTCGGCCGACGCGGCGAGCGCCTCAGCCGCGCGGCCCGCCGCCGCCCAGTGGGGTGCCAGCTCCGCCATTGCCGCCGCTCCGCTGCGCGCGAGCTCCTCGGCGAGGCGCGCGTGCAGCTCCTCGCGCTCCCCGGGGAGGATGGTCGCGTAGATCGCTTCCGCCAGCAGCGCATGGCGGAACCGGAAGCTCCCTGTCTCCGGCTCGGCGGCCAGAACGCCGCCCTCCACGGCCGCGCGGAGCGAGTCGCGCAGGGCGCCGTCGGGCATCTCCACGGTGGCGCGGAGCAGCGGGTACCTGACTTCGCGTCCGGCTGCCGCGGCCAGGCGCAGCACGCTCTGCGTCGGGTGATCAAGGCGGGCGATGCGCTGCAGCAGCAGGTCGCGCAGGGCCTCCGGGAGCTCCACGCTCTGCCCGCCTGACGCGGCGAGAAGCTCTTGGGCAAAGAAGGGGTTGCCCTCCGAACGGGCAGCGATCGTGTCGGCCATTGCCGCGGGCAGCGAGGCGCCGGTGCAGGCCGTGAGCAGCGCTGTCAGCTCGTCGCGTCCGAGCGGGCCGAGCTGGAGTATGAGCGCCGAGCCGGAGCGCCGGACCCCCTCCGCGAGCCTTCGCATCCGCGCGGCCGATGAGGGCTCGTCTGCCCGGCAGGTGGCGAGCAGCAGAACCTGCTGGTCGCCGAGGTTGTGCGCGAGGAAGACGACCAGATCGAGTGTCGAGGTGTCGGCCCAGTGCAGGTCTTCGAGCACGAGCAGCACGGGCGCGGCAGCGGCGGACCCGGTGAGCACCGCCAGCGTCGCTTCGAATACCTGCAGCTGCGAGCCAGGCGCCGGCCGGCCGGCCTGCCAGGGCTCCCCGAGCGGACGCAACGCCTCGGCGAGCGGCTGGTAGGGCAGTTCCGTACCGACCAGATCAATCGAGCGGCCGAGCAGGACCTCGAACCCTGCACCGCGGGCACGCGCCGCGAGCTCGGCGGCGAGCCGGGTCTTCCCGATGCCCGCCTCCCCGGCGACCAGGACAGTCGCGCCCTTCCCGGCCTGCGCCGCGTCGAGCGCGCGCTCGAGCTCACCCAGCTCGTCTGCGCGTCCGACGAACACCTCGCTCGCGCGAGCCTTCATCCGGCCAGTATCGCGCCACCACCAACGGGTGGCAAAGCGTTCGTA
>DASXCV010000123.1:0-8412 GCA_036491015.1 Thermoleophilaceae bacterium
GTCTGGCTCGACCCGGAGTTCCGCTCCTGGAACATCGAGGAGCTGCTGCCGCGAATTTCCGCGCCGGCGCTCCTGATCCAGGGCGCCGACGACGAGTACGGGACGCTCGCCCAGATCGACGCCGTCGAGCGCGGCCTGAGCGGACCGGTCGCGCGCCTCGTGCTGCCCGGCGGCCACTCGCCTCACCTCGATCACCCCGAGGACGTGCCGGCCGCCATCGCCGCCTTCATCGAGCGGCTGCCCGCTCACGCAGCTTGAAGCGCTGCACCTTGCCGGTGACCGTGCGCGGCAGCTCGTCCACGAACTCCACCACGTGCGGGTACTCGTAGCGGCGCAGGCGCTCCTTGCACCAGCCGCGCAGCGCATCCGCGAGCGCGTCGCCCGGCTCCTCCCCCTCGGCCGCGATCACGACCGCCTTGATGCGGCTCACCTCGTCCACCTCGACGCCGATCACCACCGCCTCGCTCACGCCCGGGTGCTGCATCAGCGCGGTCTCCATGTCGGTGGGCGACACCCACAGCCCGCCGATCTTCAGCATGTCGTCCATGCGGCCCTCGTAGACGTAGTAGCCGTCGCCGTCCACGCGGTAGCGGTCGCCGGTGGCGAACCATTCGCCCACCATGCAGCGCTTGGTCTTCTCGTGCTGGTGCCAGTAGTAGGCGGCGCAGCTGTCGCCGCGCACGAACAGCTGGCCGGACTCGCCCGCGGCCGCCGGCTTGCCGTCGAGGTCGAGCAGCTTCATCTCATAGCCCCGCACGGGCTTGCCGCTCGTGCCGCGGCGCAGGTCGCCGAAACGGTTCGAGCAGTAGATGTGGAGCATCTCCGTGGAGCCGATGCCGTCGACGATCGGCACTCCGTAGCGCTCCTCCCAGCGCTCCTCGATCGAGGCGTGGAGCGGCTCGGCGGCGGACACGCACATGCGCACCGACGCGAGCTTGGCGGCCGGCTGGTCGAGCATCGCGCGGTAGAGCGCGGGCACGGAGAAGAAGAGCGTGGGCTTGAAGCGCTCGGCCAGCTCCAGGGCGCGCGCCGGATTGCTCCGGCCGCTCGCCAGGACGGTGGTGGCCCCCACGCTGTAGGGGAACGAGAGCCCGTTGCCGAGCCCGTAGGCGTGGAAGAGCTTGGTGGTCGAGTAACAGACGTCGGCCTCGGTGATCTGCAGGATCTCGCGCGCGTAGGTGTCGCACGTGTAGGCGATGTCGTGGTGGAGGTGCACCACGCCCTTCGGCAGGCCTGTGGAGCCCGAGCTGTAGAGCCAGAACGCCGGGTCGTCGCGGTGCGAGTCCACCGGGTCGAGCTCGGCGGGCAGCTCGGCCATGGCCTCCTCGAGCGGCATCGCGCCCTCGGCCTGGCCGTTCGCCACGATCAGGATCGCGCTGCCGCCGCCGCGCGCCTCCACGATCGCCGGCATCAGCGCGGCGTCGCCGATCGCCACGCGCGCCTCGGAGTCGCGCAGGTAGTGGCGGAAGTGCTCCGCCTTGTCGAGCGGGTTCACGGGCACGGGCACCGCGCCGATCCGCATCGCCCCGAGGAACGCGGCCGGGAACGCCGGCGTGTCGTCGAGCACGAGCAGCACACGCTGTTCCGGCTGCACGCCCAGGTCCTTCAGCAGGTTGCCCACGCGCGCCACGCGCTCGGCGAGCTGCGCGTAGGTGAGGTCGACCCCCTCCGGCGTGCGGATCGCCGGCTTGTCGCCGCGCCCGGCGTCCAGGTTGGCGTCGAGGATCAGGCTCGCGTTGTAGCGCTCAGCCGCTCCGGACGACGACCGACTTGCTGTCCGTGTAGTAGTCAAACGCTTCCTCTCCGTGCTCCTTGCCGAAGCCGCTCGACTTGATGCCGCCGAACGGCAGCTCGTCGTAGACCTTCGTGGGCGAGTTGATCCACGTATAGCCGCACTCGAGCCGCTCCGCCGCCTCCCGCGCGCCGTCAAGATCCGCGGTCCAGATGCTCGAGCCGAGCCCGTACTGCGATGCGTTCGAGCGCTCGATCGCCTCGTCGAGGTCGCGCACGCGCCAGATCGGGAGTGCCGGGCCGAACACCTCCTCGGTGCCCATGGGCGAGTCGTGCGGCGGCTCTACCACCACCGTGGGCGTGTAGAAGAAGCCGTCGGCCAGCTCGGGATCGTCCGGCGGCCCGCCGCCGCACAGGAGCTCGCCGCCCTGCTCGAGGGTGCGCTCCACCTGGCTCGCCACGAGCTCGCGCTGCCGAGCCGTGTGGAGCGGCCCGATCTGCGAGCCCTCGGCGTCGCCGGGGCCGAGGCGCAGCTTCTTCGCCTTGGCGGCGATCGCCTCGATCACCTGGTCGGCCACCGAATCCACGGCGTAGACGCGCTTCACCGCGAGGCAGGCCTGGCCGCAGTTGTAGAAGCGGCCCATGCTCGCGGCGCTCGCGGCCTTCGCGAGGTCGGCGTCCTCGCACACGATCAGGGGGTCGCTGCCGCCCAGCTCGAGCGTGAGCCGCTTGGTGCCGCTCGAGGCGAGCGACATGATCCGCTCGCCCGTCCTCGTCGAGCCGGTGAATGCGATCTTCCGCACGTCCGGGTGCGTGACGAGCGCCTCGCCCGCCTCCGGCCCGGTGCCCGTGATCAGGTTGACCACGCCCGGCGGCAGGCCGCCCTCAGCCAGCAGCTCCACGAACCTGAGCGTGGTGAGCGGCGTGGTGTCCGCGGGCTTCGCCACCACCGTGTTGCCGGCGATCAGCGCCGGGCCGAGCTTGTTGCAGAGCAGCGTCGTGGGGAAGTTCCAGGGCACGATCGCGCCCACCACGCCGAGCGGGCGGCGCAGCACGATGCCGTCGGTGCCCGGGTCGAGATGCGGGGAGAAGGCTCCGCGGAGCGCCTTCGACAGGCCCGCGTAGTGCTCGAGCGTCTCGACCGCGCGGCCCACCTCGATGCGCGAGTCGCGCAGCGTCTTGCCCTGCTCGCGCGTGAGCACCGCCACCAGCTCGTCCACGTGCCCACGCACATTCGCCGCGGCGCCGAGGAGCAACTCGCCGCGCCTCGACACCGCGAGCGCCGACCACTCCTCGAACGCCTCGCGCGCGGAGGCCACCGCGGCGTCCACGTCCGCCGCCGTGGCGGAGGCCACGTGCGCAAACACCTGGCCGGTCGCGGGATTCGTGATCGGCAGCGGCTCGCCCGCGCTCTGGTGCACGGCGCCGCCGATGAAGGCGCCCGCCTCGGCTGTGGCCTGCGTGCTCATGAGCCGGTGAACGCCGGCGCGCGCTTCTCGGTGAACGCCGACAGTCCCTCGCGCGAGTCGCTCGAGCGGAACAGCTGCTCGATCAGGTCGCGCTCGAGCGCCAGCGCGTCGTCGAGCTTCATCTGCGTGCCCTCGTACGCGGCGCGCTTGATGTTCGCGATCGCGAGCGGCGGGCCGGCAGCGAGCTTCGCGATGTGCGCGTCAAACTCGTCGCGGGTCGCGAAGAGGCCGTTGAGCACGCCGAGCCGGCGCGCCTCGTCCGGCTGCAGCTGCCGGCCGGTGAGCAGCAGGTCGAGCGCCGGGCCGAGCCCGATCAGCCGCGGCAGGCGTTGGGTGCCACCGTTGCCCGGCAGGAGGCCGAGCGTGACCTCCGGCGTGCCCACGCGGTAGCCCTCGTCGGCGCCGTAGCGGAGGTCGCACGCGAGCGCGATCTCGAGGCCGCCGCCGAGTGCATGCCCCTCGATCCACGCGACGAACAGCTTCTCGGAGCGCGCCATGCGCGACAGCGAGTCGTGCGCCACGCGGATCATCTCCATGTTCGCCTCGACGTCGTTCGCGAGGAACGTCTTGATGTCCGCGCCCGCGGAGAAGAACTTCTCGCTCGCGCTCGACACCACCACCACGCGCGCGTCGGCGTCCGCGCTCGCGGCGTCGACCGCGTCGCCGAGCTCGCGCATGAAGTCGATGTCGTACGAGTTGGCGGGCGCCTTGTCGAGCGTGATGCGCCCGTCCGAGTACGAGACGGCCATCAGGCGAGCCCTCCCACCACGACGGACTTGAGCTCGACGTAGTGGTCGAGCGACTCGAGCCCGTGCTCCTTGCCGAAGCCCGAGTCCTTCATGCCGCCGAACGGCAGCTCGTCGTAGCCGTAGTGGATCTGGTTGACCCAGGTCATGCCGCTGTCGATGTCCTGCGCCGCGCGGTGGATCTTGCGCACGTCGTGCGTCCAGATCGACGAGCCGAGCCCGTAGCGAGTGTCGTTCGCCCGCGCGATGGCGTCGTCGAAGTCGCTGTAGCGGAATACCGGGAGCACCGGGCCGAACACCTCCTCGGTGACGAGCCGCGAGTCCGCTGCCGGCTCGGCGACGACGGCCGGCTCAAGGAACCAGCCCTTGTCGTGGCCGCCGTCGCCGCCGCCGATCAGCACCTCTCCCCCCTTCGATGCGCCGTCCTCGATCTGCTCGAGGAGCTCATCGCGGCCCTGCTTCGTGTGGATCGGTCCCATCCGAAGCCGGGGCTTCTCCGCCTTCACCGTGCCGTCGCCGGGCTCGTAGCGGCCCACGCGGTCGACGAGCTGGGAGACGAAGTCGTCGTACACCGAGTCGTGCACGTACACGCGCTTGCAGCCGAGGCACGCCTGGCCCGCGTTCCAGTAGCGGCCGATGATCACGGCCTTCACGGCGGCCTCCACGTCGGCGTCCTCGCACACGATCACCGGGTCGCTGCCGCCCAGCTCGAGCGTGACGCGCTTGAGGTCCGGCGCCGTCAGGCTCGCCACGCGGCGGCCCACCTCGGTCGAGCCGGTGAACGCCACGCGGCGCACGTCCGGATGCGAGACGAGCGCGTCGCCGATCTCCGAGCCGCGGCCCGTGACCACGTTCAGCACGCCGTCGGGCACGCCCGCCTCGGCGAACAGCTCGGCCACCCGCAGCGTGGCGAGAGGCGTGGTGGATGCGGGCTTGGCCACCACCGTGTTGCCTGTGGCGAGCGCCGGGGCGACCTTCGTGCCGAGCAGCGTGAGCGGGAAGTTGTAGGGCGTGATCGCCGCGCAGACGCCCAGCGGGCGCCGGATCACCATGCCGTACGCGGGACCGAACGCCGACGGCAGCTCCTGGTGCACGCCGCGCACCTTGGTGGCCGCCTCCGCGTAGTAGTGCACCCCGTGCACGAGGTGCGTGACCTCGCCGAGCGCCTCGGCGAAGGGCTTGCCCTGCTCCGAGGTGAGCACGCCCGCGAGCTCCTTGGCGTGCTCGGTGATCAGGTCCCCCGCCTTCGCGAGGATCGCCGCGCGCTGCTCCACGTCGGTCTTCGACCACTCCGGGAACGCGCGCCGCGCGGCCTCCACGGCGCTGTTCACGTCGTCGGCTGAGCCGGCCGGAACCGTGTCCACGACCTCCTCGGTGGCGGGGTTGACTACCTCGAGCTCAGCGGCTGCCGCTCGCGGCTCGCCGCCGATCAGCATCTGTGGCACTGGGTTCCTCCAAATTGACGATGTATCGCTCCCGCAGCCGCTGGTACTCGGCCGCGGCGTGCTCCGTCCAGCCCTTCGCGGAGCCTGACAGCTCCTTCTTCTCCCGTGCGGGCACTCCGGCCGCAAGCATCCCCGGCATCACCTCGCCGCGCTCTGACAGCACGCTGCCCGCCGCGGTCATCGCGCCGGCGCCGAGGCGCGAGCGCTGGCAGAGGATCGAGCCCATGCCCACGAGCGCCCCGTCCTCGACGATGCAGCCCTCGAGGATCGAGCCGTGTCCGACGGTCACGTCGCGGCCCACGATCGTCGGCAGGTCGTCGGCGCAGTGGATCACGGTGTTGTCCTGAATCGAGCTGCCCTCGCCGATCTCTATGTAAGAGAAGTCCCCGCGCAGGACGGCGCCGAACCAGATGTTGGCGCGGTGGCCGACGCGCACGTCGCCGATCAGGACGGCTGTCGGGGCGATGAAGACGTCGCGGCCGATCGTCGGCCGCACCCCATCCAGCTCCACGAGCAGTGGGCTACTTGACGGCACGGTGGAAGACTATAAACTCACGCCCGTAAGTCAAGTGTCATACGTCGAGGAGTCCGCTTGACCGAAATCGAGGAGCTCGCGCAGCGCACCGAGGACGAGGTCCGCGAGCACCTGGCCGCCGGAAAGCTGGTGGAGGGGCTCGAGCACATGTCCCCCGAGTACCTGCGCGGCATCCGCCGCATCCTGACCGTCTCGGCCGACACCGAGTGGGTCAGCGCGCCCTCGTACCTGCGCGCCGCCCAGCACGCTCCGGCGCTCAACAACTTCGGCTCCGCGATGTCGATCATCCAGGACGAGCTCGCGCACGCGCACATCGCGTTCCGGCTGCTCGGCGACTGCGGGGCGGACATGGACTGGCTCATGTACGAGCGGCCGGCCGCGGAGTTCAAGTACCCGTATGCGTTCGACGTGCCGCTGAACTCCTGGGTCGAGCTCGTGTGCGCGAACGCGCTGTATGACCAGGCCGGCTTCGTGCTGCTCTCGGACGTGCACCAGTCGTCCACGTTCGGTCCCTGGAAGCGCGCGCTGAAGAAGGTGGACAAGGAGGAGACCTTCCACCTGCGCCACGGCCGCACCTGGATCAAGAAGCTCGTGGCCGACCCGGCCGGGCGCGCCGAGGTGCAGGCGGCGGTCGACTGGATGTTCATCCTCACGCTCGAGTGGTTCGGCCTGCCGGACACGCGCAAGCGGCACGGCATCCAGCTCGAATACGGCTTCAAGGGCAAGACCAACGACGAGCTGCGCCAGGCCTGGATGGCAGAGGTGGTGCCGTTCATGGACGAGGTGGGCATCCGCGTGCCCGCGCACCTCGACGAGGACTCGGATACCTACGTGATCGACTGCCCCTTCCCCGCCCGCTTCGATCCCGAGCGGCGCGAGTGGGACCTCGGCGTCGGGCCGGTGTCGTGGGAAGAGGTGCTCGAGCGCTGGAAGGCGCGCGGCGAGATGAACACCGAGTACGTGCGCACGATGCAGCGCGGCTTCCAGTCGATGAGAGCGGCCGCGTGACCGTCGAGGCGAGGATCTGGGACGCGCTGCGCCACGTGGAGGACCCGGAGATCCCGGTGTCGGTGCTCGGCATGGGCCTGATCGTGTCGGTGGCCTACGAGCCGGCCGCGCGCCGCGCCGATCTGGAGATCACCTATACGGCGATGGGCTGCCCGGCGATGGACTTCATCCAGGACGACATCCGCGAGGCGCTCCTCCGCGACCCTGACATCGACTCCGTGGAGATCGAGGTGGTCTGGGACCCGGTGTGGACGAAGGACCGCATCCGCACCGAGGCGCGGGCCACCATGCGGGAGTTGGGAATCGCGGTATGAGGGCGTGGGAGGTGTTCGCGCGGCAGGCCTACGAGGAGCCGCTCCACCATGTCGGCGCCGTGCGCGAGGACGACGAGGATCTCGCGCTCGTGTCCGCCCGCTCGATCTACGACGAGCAGCCCTGGATCGAGATGATCATCGTGCCCCGCGACGAGGTGAGGGAGGCGATCTCCGCATGACCGCCTCCCCCGCCACGCTCGACATCGGCGCGCCGGAACGCGACGCGCTCGGCCACCTGATCGCCTCGCTGGCGGACAACAAGGCGGCGCTCGGCCGGCGCTACGGCGAGTGGGCCGTGAGCGCGCCCACGCTCGAGTCGGCGGTCGCCGCCGCGGCCATGGCTCAGGACGAGCTCGGCCACGCCCGCGCAACTTACCCGCTGCTCAAGCAGCTCGGCGTCGACGTTCGCGAGGACGAGGAGCGGCTCGAGATCGGCGCCTGCATGCCGGTGCTGGCGCACGAGCTGCCCAGCTGGACCGCGTTCGTCGCGGTGAACCTCGTCGTCGACGGGATGCTCACCGCGTTCGTGCGCGCGTGCGAGGACAGCGCGTTCACCGGCCTCGCGCAGCGCGCTCGCAAGATCCTCCAGGAGGAGCGCTCGCACGCCGTGCACGCGCGCGCCTGGGGGCGGCGGCTGGCGAGGGATGACGGGCAGCGCGCCCCGTTTGCGTCGGCGGTTGCGGAGGCGTGGCTTCAGGCCGCGCGCTGGGCCGGCCCGGGCGACGACCCGGAGTTCGCGGCGCTCACAGCGGGCGGCTTCGTGGCCGGGGGTCCCGACTCGCTCCGCACCTCGTTGCGCGAGACGATCGCCGGCACGTTCGCGGACACCGACCTGGCGGCGATCGACCTCACCGAGCCCGGCGGATGGTCGGGCTGGAGCGCGGCGGAGCGGCTGTGACCACCCCGGCCTGCCCCAACTGCGGCCGCAGCGACAGCGTCACGCTCGTGTCGGCGTTCGGCGGCCAGATCATCACCGCGCAGTGGCACTGCGATGCCTGCCGCACCCACTTCGAAGCCGTCCGCGACGACTTCGACGAGCCCTGAGCCCCTCCACTCCTTTAGGAGCACGTTTTATGGTGATCCGGTGCGCTCTCGCGCCGGAATCGTCCTGGTAGGGGTGCTGTTCGCGCTCGCGTTTGCGTGCCCGGCCGCTGCCCTCGACCC
>DASXCV010000124.1:0-9839 GCA_036491015.1 Thermoleophilaceae bacterium
AGCCGCGACGCGCCCTCGCCGCGCATTCGCCGGCGCGTGGGACTGGCGGCCGCCGGCTTCGCGGTGCTGGTTCCGCTCGTGGCGTTCACCTCCGTCGCGTTCAGCCAGCGCGGGCTCACGGGCACGATCTCGAACCGCTTCCACGACCTCACGAGCGAGACGGCCTCGACCTCCGGCGGCCCGCAGCGCCTCACGCAGACCTCTTCCTCGCGCGGCCGCTACTGGCGCAACGCCGAACACGTCTTCGCGGCCCATCCGCTGGACGGCACCGGCGCGGGAACGTTCGGCACGGCGCGGCTGCGCTACCGCAAGGACGTGCTGGTGGCGCGCCACGCGCACGGCTTCTTCGCCCAGACGCTGTCCGACCTGGGCGTCGTCGGGCTGCTCGTGATCCTCGCGTTCACGGCCGCGTGGCTCGCGGCGGTGTTCCGCACCACGGGCGGCCGGCTGCGCTTCTGGCGGCCCCGGCCCGGCGGCTCCGTGCCATGGGACGCCGAGCGCGTGGGCGTGACCGCGCTCGCGCTGTCCGCCCTTGTGTTCGGGCTGCACTCGTCGATCGACTGGACCTGGTTCGTGCCTGGCTGCGCGGTGCTCGGGATCTTCACGGCAGGCTTCGTCGCGGGCCGAGGACCGGTGACCGTGGTAGCCGCCGCCGGGGGCGGCGTCGCGCTCGCCCGCTCGGGCCCGCAGCTGCCGCACGACATCCGCGGCTGGCTGCTGCCCAAGGACCACGCGCGCGCGGGCGCGGCCGTGGCGGTCGCCCTCGTGGCGGTGCTGTGCGCCTGGGCGATCGACCAGCCCGAGCGCTCCGACTCGGCCACCAACGACGCCCTTGCGCTCGTCGCCCAGGGACACTTCCAGGCGGCGCTGTCGGAGGCCGACCACGCGCACAACCTCAACCCGCTCTCGCCCAAGCCGCTGCTCGTGCGTGCCGCGGTGCAGGACTCGGCGGGCGACCACCAGGCGGCGCTCACCACGCTCGAGGCGGCGGTGATCGAGCAGCCGAGCAACCCGCAGCTGTGGATGAAGCTCGCCGACTACCAGCTCAACACGATGCACCAGCCGCGCGCCGCGCTTGCGTCGCTCGGGGCCGCGCTCTACCTCGATCCGCTCGAGCAGTCCGCGCAGCAGCAGTTCCTGCAGGCGAGCGCCGCGGCCCGCGGCGGGAAGGTGAAGCACCATCCGAGCGGCTCGCCCAGCGCGGGCGGGCTCGCGCCGTCACCCGGCGAGTAATCCGGGGCGTCAGCGACGCGCGGTCGCGAGCAGCGTGCCCTTCTCCCTGCGAATCGAGCGCACGTCGTAACCGAGCTCGCCGAGCATCCTCACGAGCGAGCGCTTGGTGTAGAAGCGCAGGTGCGGCGAGAGCGGGTCGAAGCCGTTGTCGAAGCCGCGCAGGAGCAGCCTGAGCCCCGTCAGGCGCGAGTGGGCGGGCGTGGTGACCGCCAGCGTGCCGCCCGGGCGCAGCACGCGCCGGATCTCCGAGAGCAGGAGCTGGGTGTCGCGGATGTGCTCGAGCGTCTCGGCGCAGAGCACGAGGTCGAACTGCGAGTCCTCGAGCGGCAGGTCGGCGTCCGGAGCGAGCTCGACGAGCTGGATGTCCGAATCGAGCCGCCTGCCCGCGCGCTCGAGCGCGAGCGGGGAGACGTCGGCCGCGAACAGCTTGAGGGCGTCGAGCTCGGCGGTGAGGCGGCCGTCGCCGCAGCCCACGTCGAGCGCCCGCTCGGCCTGGCCGAGCGAATGCACGAACGTGACTATGTGCGCGGGCGGCCGGGTGCTGCCGAATTCGGGCACCAGCTCCCAGAGCTCGTCGTCGTAACGGCTCGCCATCCGTGTTCTCCCTCTCCCTGCGTCACCACCCAAGTCAATTAGGAGGTAACGCACTAGACTTGGAGAGGATGACAGACGAACTGACGACGACTCCCCCCGGCGTGAAGCTGATCGAGGACTTCGTGAACACGAACGAGCTCGACGAGACGGACGGCGAGCACCTTCCGGACCCCGACGCGCTCGGCTCGTGGCTGAGCGAGCGGGATCTGCTGCCCGCGGGAGCCGTCGTGAGCAGTGAGGATCTGGCGCGCGCCCTGCGCGTGCGCGAGGCGCTGCGGGCGCTGCTCCTGGTGAACAACGGCGGCCCCCTCGACTCTTCCGCGGTGGGCACGCTGAACGCCGCCGCCGACGAGTCGCGCCTGCGCGTGAGCTTCTCCCCCGGCGGCGCCGAGCTCGTGCCCGACGAGCCGGACGTGCCCGGCGCGCTGTCCCGGATCCTGGCCGTGGCCTACACGGCGATGGCCGACGAGAGCTGGGAGCGGCTCAAGGCCTGCCGCCTCGACGACTGCCAGTGGGCCTTCTACGACCAGTCGAAGAACCGCTCACGCACCTGGTGCAGCATGAAGGTCTGCGGCAACCGCGCGAAGGCGCGGGCATACCGCGAGCGCCAGCGCGGCTAGTACCTCAGCGCTCGCCGGGCAGGAGCGAGAACATCGTGATGTCCACGCGCTTGCCCTTCATCTCGGTGAACGAGCGCAAGAGGCCCTCGCGCGTGAAGCCGGCCCGTTCCGCCACGCGCTCTGACGCCACGTTGCCCGGCAGCGTGTGGAGCTGGATGCGCGCGAGTGCGAGCTCCTCGAATCCCCAGGCGCACAGGAGGCGCAGCGCTCGCGTGGTGAGGCCACGCCCGCGCGCAGGGGCGGCGAGCCAGTAGCCCACGTCCCCGACGCCCGGCGCGGGCTGACGCAGGCCTATGGCACCGATGAGCGAGTCATCGACCGCGCCCGCGATCACGAGCGACATCTCGTGGCCCTCACCGCGCTGTGCGCCACGGACAAACGACCACGCGTTGTCCTCGGTGTACGGCGAGGGCACGTTGGTCCAGCGCGGGATCTCCGGGTCCTGGCACGCTTCGAATATCGCCGGCGCGTCCTCCTCACGCGGGAGGCGCAGCATCACCACACCGTCCGTCAGCGGCTCGGCGGGAAACGGTGGCCGATCGCCTACCAGGCGCCCTTGGCCTTGATCACGGCCGGGATGGTCTTCAGCAGGATGCTGAGGTCGAGGAACACCGACCAGTTCTCGAGGTACAGGAAGTCGAGCCGCACGAGCTCGTCGAAGTCGAGCTCCGAGCGCCCGGACACCTGCCACAGCCCTGTGAGCCCCGGCAGCACGAGGTAGCGCTTGCGGTGCCAGTCGGCGAGGCGGTCGAAGTCGCGCTGCGGCAGCGGCCGCGGGCCGACCAGCGACATCTCGCCACGCAGCACGTTGAAGAGCTGGGGCAGCTCGTCGAGCGACCAGCGCCGCAGGAACTGCCCGACCGCGGTCACGCGCGGGTCGCGCTTGATCTTGAAGATCGCGCCGCCCATCTCGTTGTGCTTCTCGAGTTCCGACTGCCGGTTCTCGGCGTCCTCGTACATCGTGCGGAACTTGAGGCACGGGAACGGCTCGCCCGCGATGCCGGGCCGCATCGAGCGGTAGATCACGCCGCCGCGCGAGGTGAGCTTCACGGCCAGTGCGCTGAGCAGCATCACCGGCGAGAAGAGCACCAGGAGCAGCACCGACCCGACGATGTCGAACATGCGCTTCAGGTACCAGTCCACGCCGTCGAACACCGGCGGCTTGAGCTCGAACAGGGGCAGCGTCTGGCCGGGCACGAACTCCACCCGGTCCATGAGGATCTCCATCGTGGACGGGGCCACGCGCACGCGCACGCCGTGGCGGTGGCAGCGGTCCACCAGCTCGACCGCCTCGCTCTGCGGGAAGTCCGGGTCGGCGATCAGCACCTCGTCGATGTCGCCGAAGTAGCGGTCGAGCTGCTCGAGCGGGCCGAGGTTGCGCAGGCCGTTCTCGGGCAGCGGCGTGAGCGAGACGAAGCCCACCGGCTTCACCTCCGGATGCTTGCCGCCGCCGAGCGCCGCGGCCACCTCCTGGATGTGCGGCCCGGAGCCCACGAGCACCGCCCGGCGCCGGTAGCCGGCCGCGCGCAGCAGCGCGCCGCTCGCCTCCTCGAAGGTCCAGCGGAACGCCGACACGTAGATGAGCGCGAAGAACAGCGACCCGTAGAAGATGTAGTACGAGCTGAACTGGCCGCCCTCGACCACCGCGTAGATCAGCGACACGATCATCACCTGGAACAGCGACCCGATCACGCGCGCGGAGCCAGGCCGGATCGCGCGCGGGCCGTACAGGCGAGAGCGAGCGAACAGCAGGATCGTGACGAGGCAGGCGAGTGGCGCGACGTTCCAGGCCTGGTGGAACGAGAGCGTGAGGTCCGACTTGCCGCGCAGCGCGGCCTTCACCTCGAGCGCCGTCCAGATCGCGAGGAACAGGCCCACGATGTCGAGCGTGACGAGAACCGCGACGCGGATCATCGCGCGACCGGTTTCCAGGCGCAGGAGCAACGGCTTACGTGCCCGCACATCGCGCGGTGGGAGCACGACGGGAGCCGACTTCACCTCTTCAAGATGTCTCACTAGCCCATTGGCCATTCTCGCCCTGCTCGTGAAAACCTGTCCGGCGCAGAAATGTATCGGTGCGCACGCAATTGCGAGCGCGCTGCCGCCGCATTTGAGCAGTTACGACTCTAGAGCCTCGGGATCCAGGGAGCCCCCCGTTTGCGGGAGGTGCTCGCCTCTGGAGGTCGGCCAGGACCAAATGGAGTAGACCGCGAACGGAGCGGAGACTGTTCCGAACGTACCTCGGACCCGTCGATTTCGCCAGCGTTCTTTAGGTGAGAGGGTTGACGCCCGGCGGTGCCCGGTGGATGCTCGCCGCTATGGACTCATACGACGCGATCGTGGTGGGCGCGAGCACGGCCGGTTGCACGGCGGCGCGCTTCCTCGCCTTCGCGGGCGCGCGCGTGGCGCTCGTTGAGAAGCGGCCCGACCCCGACGCGTACAAGACGGTCTGCACCCACTTCATCCAGCCGAGCGGGACGCCGAGCATCGAGCACCTCGGGCTCGCGCCGCTCATCGAGGAGCGCGGCGCCGTCCGCAACAGCATCGACCTGTGGACGCCCTACAGCGGCTGGATCCGGCCGCCCCGCGAGTTCGGCTACGGCTACAACGTCACGCGCCGCACGCTCGACCCGATCCTGCGGAAGCTGGCGGCCGACACCCCGGGCGTGGACTTCATGCCCGGGCAGAACGTGGTCGCGCTGCGCGGGAACGGCCGCGTGTCGGGCGTGGAGCTCGAGGACAGCTCGCACGCGCGGCACTCGCTTGACGCGCGGCTTGTGGTGGCCGCCGACGGGCGCGACTCCCCGCTCGCGCGGCTCGCCGGCGTGCCCGGCCGGGTGCGGCCGCACCGGCGCTTCTTCTACTGGGCCTACTGGCGCGGCGTCGAGCCCGCCGGCCCGCGCTCGCGGATGTGGTTCATGGAACCGGACTGCGGCTACACGTTCCCGAACGAGGACGGGCTCACGATCGTGCTGGCGGCGCCGCACGAGGAGCGGCTGCCCGAGTTCCGAGCCGACCTCGAGGGCGCGTACTCGCGCTTCGTCGCCGCGCTCCCGGACGGGCCCGACCTGAGCGGCGCCACGCGCGAGTCGAAGCTGCTCGGCAAGCTGCGCTTGCCCAACGTCATGCGCCCCGCCGCCGCGCGCGGGATGGCGTTCGTCGGCGACGCCGCCCTGGCGAGCGACCCGCTCTGGGGCGTGGGCTGCGGCTGGGCCTTCCAGAGTGCGGAGTGGCTGGCCGAGGAGGTCGGGCCCGCGCTCGGCTCTGGCGGCGACGCTGACGCCGGGCTCGAGCGCTACCGCAAGCTCCACCGCCGCCGGCTCGGCGCCCACCACTTCCTGATCGCCGATCTCGCGACCGGCCGGCGCGCCAACCCGTTCGAGCAGGCGATGTTCCGCGCGGCCGCGCACGACCCGAAGGTCTATGCCGCTTTTGAGGCGGTGGGCGCGCGCCGCAAGTCGCCGGCGTCGATGTTCGACCCGCGCACGCTCGGGCGGATGCTGTTGACCGAAAAAACCCGCTAGTAGCGACCTTTTGACGCCGCCTGGTGTATTGCCGGGGGGCGAAACCGACCGCATTCTGGACTTCCGGCAGGGGAATGCAGGAAGCGATCCGACATGGAGGTCGGGCGGCGGACAGTCGCCCCACGCGCGAGCAGATCGAGCCCGCGGCGCGCGCGCTCGTGGAGCGCCACAGCGTGCAGCTGATCGCTGCCGCGCGGCGCTACTCGCTGAGCGCCGAGGACGCGGAGGACGCCTTCCAGCGCGGCCTCGAGATCCTGCTCACGCACGCGCCCTCGCTCGCCGAGGACGACCTCGTGCCGTGGCTCAAGACGGTGGTCAAGCACGAGGCGTTCGCGATCCGCAAGCAGCGCCAGCGCGCGGAGATCGTCGGCAACTCCGAGTTCGTCGCGGGCTACGTGCCCCCCGCGCACGAGCAGGCCGAGCGGCTCGAGCGGCTGCGCGTGGGCGTCGAGGCGATGAGCCGGCTCAAGCCGCAGGAGGTGCGCTGCCTGCTGCTGCGCGCGGAGGGCTACTCGTACAAGCAGATCTGCGACGAGACCGGCTGGAGCTATACGAAGGTGAATCGCTGCATCTCGGAGGGGCGGCGCAGCTTCCTGGAGCGCGTGGCCGGGATCGAGTCGGGCGCGGAGTGCCGGCGGATGGCGCCGCTCTTGTCGCGGCTCGTGGACGGCGAGACGAGCCCCGAGGAGATGGCGCTGCTGCGTCCGCACCTGCGTAGCTGCCTCGCCTGCCGCGCGACGCTGCGCGACTATCGCGAGGCGCCCGCGCGGGTGGCGGCGTTCGCGCCGCTGCTCGTCACGCCGCACGTGCTCTCCCGCGCGCTGGCACGCGTGCAGCACCTGTTCGCGCAGCTAGGCGCCCAGAAGACCGCGGCCGTGCTCGCGGTGGCGGCGTCCCTCGCCGGCGGCGGCGCGGCGGCGCTGCACGGCAGCGGGCATGAGCATCACAAGCCGCGCCCCCCGGTCGCGCGCACGCACGCGCCGGCGCCGAAGAAGCACCCGGTGGCGCATATCGCCCGCACCCGTCCGGCCGCCCCGCATCGGCGAAAGGCCGTGCACGCACACACCGTGCGGCGCCAGGCGACCGCGCCCGCGCCCGCGCCCGCGCCCGCGCGTGCGAGCTTGCCCCCGGCGACGATCACGGAACGGGCGAAGGGAACCGTGCAGCCCGAGGCGCGGCCCGTCGCGCCCGCCGAGCAAGTCGGCGGCAACGTCAAAACCTCGCCACATTCCACTGGCGAGTTCGGTCCGTAACACAAGGTAGAAAGTACTTCCGCGAGCGTCGGGCCTGGGCCGTCCCGACCCAGAGGCGACTTGGAACTGGTCAATTCAAGCGACCGCTACTCGCGTCCCGAGCCGTCGGCACCCACAGGGACCGTGTCGTCGACGCGAGTGATCAGGCCGCCGCAGACGGAGCGTCCTTGAAGTCGTTGAAAGCCTTCAGCAGCTTCATCGTCGCGGCGTGATCGAGCTCGTCGCCCCCATACCGGACCTCATAGAGTCCCTGCAGATTGGACGGTAGCTCGGTGCCCTCCTCGACGAGCAGGATGAACTTGCGGCCGTAGAGCGCCATGGCAGCACCGATCTCGATGAGGACGTTGGGGTTGAGCATCCTGTGCTCTTGGCCCTGCTGGTCCATCACCTTCAGCTCCGTTCCTACGTGGATTACCGCCGCACCGCACCCGCGCATGTCATCCATCACCTTGTCAGGCACCGGCTTTGAAACGGTTTCGCGCTCGTCGGCGATCACCGGCTCGAAGTCCCCAAACCGCAGGAGTTCCTTAACCTGCTCGATCACCGTCTTCTTCGTCTTTCCACGAGCCATGAAGACCTTGCGATTCTGGAGGTTCCGATCGGCGGATCGAAGATCGGCCCCCTCGCTGCCGGGCAGCTTGACGACGTCCGCAACCGGGCTATCGTCCGGCCCCCGCGCGCCATCCTCGTCAGACGGCTCGGTAATCGGGATCGCCGAGGTGTCGGCCGGGTTGAGATCAACGTAGAGGTCGCCCTTCAACTCACGGAGCATGCCCACGTTGCGCGCGGTCTCGGCGATGAAGCCGTAGGTCCGCTCCGTGGCATCCGGAGGCACTCCGAGTTCCTCCAGGACGTTGCAGCCGATCCGTGCGCTCGGCATCGGGGATCCGTCATAGCGGGTGAGGAACTCGCGGACGACACGCGGCTGCACTACGGCCTGCCGCTTCGCGGCCATGTCGTCGCCCTCCTTCGTGGGTGACACAATGCGGCGCCCCAGGTCGGTCAGCCCGATCCTCTCCACACGCGGCCCGCCATCCGTGAGGCCGTAGGCCTGGGCAGCCCCGCACAGGTACCGGAAGTGCCCGGACGCCGGCTTCTGGTTGAGCGCGAGGGCGATGTCCAGAGGCCTCGTCGGCCGCTTCCCGTACTCGCGACTGATCACCTCCGGGATGGCTAACGCCTGTTCCAGCGTGTATCGAGGCACGTCCTCTTGACTGACGTAGGCCCTTTTCTTCCCCTGCTTCGGAGGCTCATCCGGCTGGAGTGAGGCAACACTTGCCATCCATATCTCCCTTCCGTGTGTGTTCGCCTGCACGGACAAATCCGCACAGCATGAGGAAGAGAGGTTGGCGGGATAGCGGACGGACACAGAACGTCGCGATACGTTCTGTGCATCGTGGACACCCACACGCAGACATGCGGGTGGTGCCAAGCGACCGCACGGGCCGCGGCTCGCCTTCGGTTCAAGAAGCTCGGCAAACACGAACGGCGACTGTTGTTGCTCGCCGCTCCCCACGGTGACCAACCCGTGGAGATCATGCCTCCAGGAGGTTCGCAGGACGACCAGACGTCAACTCGTCGAGCAGTAAGGAGCCTGCGCGATTTGGGCCTGATCGCGGTGTCGCCCCATCGGGTGCGAATCACTCCGGACAGCGAGGAGGCGCGGAAGCGGCTGCGCACGCTCAAACGGAAATATGCGGTGATGCGATTCTTCGGCCGTACCGCGCTTGGTGAAGCCGTCGTGGAGCACTACTCGCGGGAACTTCGGGCCGGGGCGCGCATACGCTGGGCATTGCGTCTCGATGATGTGACCGTCGCCGCCATCGGCCGGTGCCCCCACCGCGACTAACAGCATCAGCTTGGTGGAATCCGGACTGAGTACCGCACGAAACGTACCGGTACATAGTGTGTCGAGCTCCGCTCCCGTCGCATTGCACGAGCGCGCGACGTAAACGGCTTCGAGGAACCGGAGAGCTAGGACCTGATCACTACCATCGACGCGATCCACGGCCGCGCGAGGCGCTGATCACTATCGCTCGTTCGCTGCGCCCGGGTGGGCCCCATCTCATGGTCGGACATCGCGGAGTCGAGCCACGTGCACGAGAACATGGAGCACCCGCTCGGCACGGGTTCTACGTGATCTCGCTCACCCGCTGCATGACGATCTCGCTCGCCAGGACGGCGAGGGGGTCGGCACGATCTGGGGTGAGCAGAAGGCACGCGAGCTGCTTGCCGGGGCCGGCTTCACGAGCGTCGCGGTCGAGCCGATCGAGGGCGACGTCGTCAACTGCCACTAAGTACCGGTCAAGGAGCCAGCGCCGCGCGGCGTGGTGTCGTCAGCCGAGTTCGTTGCGGACGATCTCCGCGCCCGCCGTCAGCGCCTTCAGTTTCATCTTCGCGATCGTCCGTGGCAGCGGTTTGAGGCCGCAGTCGGTGGTCAGCCAGACGCGTTCGGGTGGGACGACCTCGATGACCTTGCGGATGCGGTCGGCGACGACTTCGGGGGTCTCGACCATCATCGTGCGGATGTCGACGACGCCGATGCCTACCTCTTTGTCGTCGGGGAGGCCCTTGAGCGCGTCGATGTCGATCATCTCGCGGTTGGCGAAGTCGAG
>DASXCV010000125.1:0-1737 GCA_036491015.1 Thermoleophilaceae bacterium
GCCGAGGGCGGCACGGGCGCGGGCCCGCACCTGGCGGCCGAGGAGACGGGCATTCCGCTGATGTCGGCGATTCCCGAGGCGCGGCGTGCGCTCGAGGATGTTGGCCTGGCGGACGAGATCGACCTCGTGGTGGCCGGCGGCATCCGCAACGGCGGCGACATCGCCAAGTGCCTCGCGCTCGGCGCCACCGCCGTGGCGATCGGGCATTCGTCGCTGATGGCGCTCAACTGCAACAAGGAGATCCCTGGCGTCACCGACTACATGGGCTCCGTGGGCGTGCCCGCGGGCCAGTGCTACCACTGCCACACCGGCCGCTGCCCGGTGGGCATCACCACCCAGGACCCGGAGCTGCGCAAGCGGCTGAACGTGGAGGAGGCGGCGGGGCGCGTCTACAACTTCCTTCACACCTTGACGCTCGAGGTGCAGATGCTCGCGCGGGCGTGCGGGAAGACGGATGTGCACAATCTCGAGCCCGAGGACCTGGCGGCGCTCACCGTCGAGGCGGCCGCGATGGCGCGCGTGCCGCTGGCGGGCACCGAGTACATCCCGGGCGTGACCGAGACCAATGCACTCGAGGAGATCAAGACGCTGCTCGACCGGCACCTGGCCAACCCGGTGGACTACCTGCCTGCCGAGCCTGCGGCGGCCACGCACGGCAACGGGGGAGGCGAGTCGTGAGCGGGCCGGGCGAACCGCAGAAGGTCGTCTCGATCGACTCGGAGTACCTCTCGGGCGAGCGGTTCCCGTACCAGGAGGACATGTCGCTCGTGGAGGACATCGACCTCGATGCGGCCACGCCGGGCCAGGACATCAACTGGCTCGAGGACGTGGAGCTGCTCGAGGAGGAGGGCACGCCGGCCGTGTTCGACCGCTACTCCAACTCGTTCATCCGCATCTACTTCCCGATCCCGGAAGGACGCGAGAACGAGATCGCGCGCAAGGTGCTGATCAAGCACCTGCAGTCCGGCAACTCATACGGGATCCGGCTGAAGGAGAAGCACACGAAGTTCCCCCAGCCCGAGCTTGGCCCGTGGGTGGAGGGGTCGCGCACCGTGGGCTCCGACTGGAAGGCGCCGGTGCTTGAGGGGTGGGAAGCTCCGCTGCACTAGTCGCGGAGCCGCTCGCGGGCGCAGTGGGCGCCGCGGACGCGGCGCTGCTCGTTGCCGGGGATGAGCGGCCGTTTGCGCTTGTTGGGGACTGGGCTTCGTCGCTCGCGATCGTTGGGTCGGCGCCGCTTCGAGTCGCTGATGACGCCTTCGGGGCTCTGGACCAACTTCCCGATGTCGAAGGCAGCGGGGTAGGCGGAGGTTGGTTCGGCTGGCTCGGTTACGGGCTCGGGGTGGAGCCGCGGCCGCCTGGGCCGCCGCGACCGGTGCCGTTGCCGGATGCCGCGCTTGCGTTTTACGACCACGTGCTGCGGCTCGACGCCGACGGCCAATGGTGGTTCGAGGCGCTGTGGACGGCCGAGCGCGAGGGCGAGCTCCGGCGCCGCCGTGACCAGCTGGCCGCGCGCCTGCTCTTGCCGCCGGCGCGGCGCCCGGTGTCGCTCGGCACGTTCCGGGCCACGGGGGGCCACCGCGGCGCGGTGGCCGAGTGCCGCGAGCGCATCGCGGACGGCGAGATCTTCCAGGCCAACATCTGCATGCGCCTCGAATCGTCGTTCGACGGCGACCCGGCGCAGCTCTTCTGCACCCTCGCCGAGCGGCTCGAGCCGTCGAAGGGCGCGTACGTGGCGGG
>DASXCV010000126.1:0-6455 GCA_036491015.1 Thermoleophilaceae bacterium
CCTCGAAATGAGCCACTACGGAACCGAAGGTCAGAGGTTCGAATCCTCTCGGGCGCGTCGCACGGAGCCCCAGCGGCGCTCGGCGAGGCCTGGCGAGGCGGGTATGAATAGTAGGATCGCGGCCGTGACGTTCGCGCTCAGGAACGTCAAGGAGGATCTGGAGGATCTCGGGTCCAACTTCGACGGCGCGCCGGGCCTGGAGCTTCGCTACGCAAGCAAGGCGCTCGAGCTCGAGCAGTGCGGCCTTTCCTACCAGCGTATCCCGCCCGACTATCGCTTCCCGTACGGCCACACACATAAGCAGCAGGAGGAGATCTACGTGGTCGTGCGCGGGAGCGGGCGGATGAAGCTCGGCGACGAGATCGTCGAGGTCAAGGAGTGGGACGTGGTTCGCGTCCCACCCGGCACGTGGCGAGGCTACGAGGGCGGGCCGGAGGGCCTCGAGATCCTCGTGTTCGGTGCGCCCGACCTCGGCGAGAATCCGCGCGACGACGTGGAGGGCCGGCGCGACTGGTGGGCTGACTAGCGCCGCTCGAGGCGTCCGCGGGCAAGCTCACGACGGTGCGCGAGCGCGCCGAGCGCCGCGAGGTGCCCGTGGCTCTCTACACGCACAGCATGTTCAGCACCGGCACGGACGAGCAGAACCGCGCGGCCTCACGCGCCACCCCTGACATCCGGCGCTGTGGCAGGGGCCGGGTGCATTAGCCCGAAAACGAGCCTGTGATTCTTCACGCGTCTCCGGTTATCGCCGTCGTGCCGAGCGGACAGGGCTGGAAGCAGATCGGCGAGCTGGCGCTGGCGTTCTCGCTGTCGTCGCTGATCGGCCTCGAGCGCGAGTGGCGGCAGAAGTCGGCAGGCCTGCGCACGCACACGCTGGTGGGCGTCGGGGCGGCGCTCTTCCTGATCGTCAGCAAGTACGGCTTCAGCGACGTGCTCGGCCCGAACGTCGTGCTCGACCCCTCGCGCGTGGCGGCACAGATCGTGACCGGCATCGGCTTCATCGGCGGCGGGTTGATCTTCGTGCGCGGTGATGCGGTGCGCGGACTCACCACCGCGGCGGTCGTGTGGATCACGGCGGCCATCGGCATGGCGTGCGGCGCCGGCCTGCCGATCCTTGCCATCGTGGTCACCGGCGCGCACTTCGTGGTGGTGTTCGTCTATCCGCGGCTCGCGGCTCTCCTGCCCAGCTCGCGCTACATGTCATTCGGCATGCGGGTGGTCTACGAGGACGGTCGCGGCATCCTGCGCGAGATCCTCGAGGCGAGCACGGGCCTCGGGTTCGCCGTCGCTCGCGTGGCCACGCACGAGCTCGAGCACGATGTGCGGGGCGCGTCGGCGGTGGCCGTCACGCTCGAGGTTCAGGGCCAGCCCGCCGCCGAGCCCCTCACGGTGGCCCTCAGCGATCTCGACGGCGTCTTCGAGGTTGCGGCCACCGACCTCACGCCGGCGTCGGACTGACTCTCGAAATCGTCCGCTAGCCGGCACTCAGGAAGCCGCCCGGGTGGTGGAGGTCCGGACAGTCGAAGCAGAGCTCCTTGATGAAGATCCGCTGGCCGACCTGAAGAGCGATCAGCCCGAAGTTGCCGTGCTGCTGGCTGACGCCGTTCGCCGAGATCAAGTACGTCCCGTGCACCTCGCCGGTTTCCTCCGAAGCGTCGCCGCCGCCGAGGGTCCAGTCGAAGCCGGGCCGGCGACCGTCGAACTCCTTGAACTGCCTGCGGTACTCGGACATCACCTCTTCGGGCCCGCGCCGCTCGAACGATGCTCCGCGCTTGTAGATGATCTCGGGGCTGAGGAGCTTGCGGAGGCCTGTCTCGTCCTTCGTCTCGAACGCCGCCTCGTACTTGTGGGCGAGGGCCTCGGCGCCCGGGCCGGCGCCCTGCGGGGCACTGGCTCCGGTGCCGGCGCCGGAGCTCCCACCGCCGCCGCCTGAGAACACGCCCGCGATCGCCAGTACCGCCACGAGCGCGACCGCCGCGACGCCGGCGGCGACGGCGATCACCCGCCCGCGCGGCTGCGACGAAGACGCCGCGGCTCCGGCCGGCTCCTCCTCCTCGCCCGTCACCGTGCTGAGCAAGCGCCGCACGTCGTAGCGCCAGCGCGCGTCGCTCAGCTCGATCGCGTTCAGGCGCCGCAGCGGCTGGAGGCTGTCCGGCAGCTCGTCCGCGCCCGGCATCCGCGCGCCGGCCACGAGCACCGGGATCAACCTCAGGTCCGAGCGCGCCAGCGCGGTCTCCACCTCGAGCCGCACGTAGTCGGCGGGATCGGACAGCCGCGGCTTCGTGCCGTCCTTCGACACCGTGGCCCAGCGCGGGCCGATGATCAGCAGGAGCGCGTCGCACGAGCCCACGGACTCGGTGATCCCGTCCACGAAGTCGATGCCCGGCTCGAGCTCCACGTCCATGAATACCTGGTCGTCGCCGAAGCGCTCGACAATCGCGTCGTAGAGGCGTCCGGCGTGACCGGACGTGTCCTCGCGCCGGTAGCTGATGAAGAGCTTCGGCGCGGACGCACCTGGCTTTGAGGTCATCTCAGGCGCGGTCTACCTGCTGGGGCGGCGCGAGTCAACTCGGGCAGGAGCCGCGAGTGGCTTCGGCGAATGTGCCTGCGATGACCCGCGAGGGCCCCTTTTGGGATGTGATGGAGGGACGCCGCGAGCCCCCTCCGGCGGCCGTGCTGCTCGGCTGGAAGCTCATCGACGTGGACCCGGACGCCGGCACGATCGAGGTCTCCTACACCGCCACGGAGCAGTTCCTCAACCCGGCCGGGTGGATCCAGGGCGGGTTCGTGGCGGCCATGCTCGACGACACGCTCGGTCCCGCGCTGGTGGCCACGCTCGGTCCCGGCGAGTGGGCGCCCACCACCGACCTGCATGTGCAGTTCCACTCGCCCGCCAAGCCCGGTGAGCTGCGCGGGCGGGGGCGGGTGGTGCGGCGAGGCAGGGACATCGCGTTCCTCGCCGGCGAGCTCATCGACCCGTCCGGCACGGTGGTGGCGAGCGCAATCGCCACGGCCAGCATTCGTCGCCAGTCGCTCTGAGCTGAGCTCCTACGGCACGGGCGGGGCATGCGTGGGCGTGACCATCAGGCGTCCGCGGTGCCTGGCGCTCGCGCCGCGGTCGAACCCGGTGAGGCGCTCGAAAGGCGGATGGGAGTACAGGCGGATCGGATGTGACGACACGTAGCGGTCGATCGCGAACCCGGCCACGCGATCGCTCGAGGCGAACCGGAACCCGGGCGCGGGTGAGTGCGGGAGCGGCCGGTGTGGCCCGCTGTTGCACGACGCTCCCCACCACACCACGGCGGGGCACTCGCCGGAGCTCGCCGTCTTGCGCAGCACGTCGATCTGCGTGACGAGCTTGCCCTGCGGCCGGTCCCACCAGGTGTGCGGCAGGTAGAAGCCGAGGATTCGCGACCACGTGTGCGGACCCAGTAGCAGGATCGCCCGCGGCTTGCCGGTGTAGCGGAGCGCCTTCGTGATCTGCTGCCAGTGGGTGCGTTGCGCGCCGGCGTCGTTCGGCACGGCGAGCACCATCGCGACCGAAACGGCCACGAGCACGCCGCCGGCCAGCGGGCCGAGTGCGCGCGGGCGCGCGGCTGCCAGCCCCGCGGCCACCAGGACGGCGAGCGGGACCACCGCGCCGATCACGTTGCGCGCATTGAGGAAGTCGGCGCCCGCGGCGGCGATCAGCACCGGCACGAGCACGGCGACGAGGCCGATCCCACCGGCGATCAGCGCGCCACGACGGTCGACCCTGTCGGACTTGCGGGCGAGCAGCACCACGAAGGTCGCTAGCACGGCGACGCCGCCGAGCGCGAACTCGAGATTGCGCGCGGGGGGCGAGAAGCCTGCGATGAAGAACTCGGGTATCTGCAGGATGCGGGTGGTGAGCGGCGAGTGGTTGAAGTAGTAGGTGCGGGCGCTCTGCTCGTGCGCGAGGCCCGCCAGCGCGGCCACGCCGATGGCCACGATCGCCGTCGAGGCAAGGCGTGAGCGCAGTCGCAAGCGCCGGTCCGCGAGCAGTAGCCCGGCCTCGGGCAGCACGAGGAAGATCGCGAAGTAGTGGGTGCAGAGCGCGACCGTGGACAGCGCCGCCCAGGCGGCGAGTCGCCGCGATGTCGGGCGCGCGCGGGCGCGCGCGAAGAGCCACAGCGAGACGGTGGTGAAGAACACGAGCAGCGAGTAGGAGCGCGCCTCCTGCGAGTACCAGATGAGAAACGGGTTGACGCAGACGAGCGCCGCGGTGACGAGTGCCGCGCGGCGGCCGGCTAGCTCGCGCGCCGCCGCGTAGGCGAACGGCACCGTGGCCACGCCGGCGAGCGCCGACAGCGAGCGTAGGCCCATCTCGTTGTCGCCGAACACGCGCACCCAACCCCACGCGAGCAGGTAGTAGAGCGGCGGTGTGGACTCGGTGTGTGGGAGCTGACCCAGCCGCTGAGCCGGCGTGCCGCGGACGAGCCACGCGGTGGTGGCCTCGTCGTACCAGAAGCCCTGCTTGCCGAGCGCCCAGAAGCGCAGCGCGGCGGCCACCGCGGTGATCGCCGTGAGACCCAAGAGAGTCGGCGCCGCCACGCGGCGGACGCGCGCACCACCCATGTCCCCGACAGCTCAAACCCGGGGGGTGAGCCGCGGCTGAAGGGGCCATGAGGAAGCCCTCACGGGCGGCCTACCTCAAACCGATCTCTACAGTTCTGTGGGCGAGGCGCCGATGGCTACAGACGTAGTTCGCGCCCGCATTTCCCTTCATGCGCCGTCTGCTTCTGACAACTGTCCTGCTCTTGGTTGCGGGCGCGTCCCTTGCCTCCGGCGCCCATGCGCGCACGTACATGGCGCGCTGTGTCGGCCCGTTCAAGAGCGGCCCGATGTGCCACTTCTGGACTGCCCACGCGGTGTCGATCAACGACGGCGACACGATCGGCGTCCGCATCGACGGCCAGCGCCGCGTCTGGCAGATCCGGTTCATCGGCGTGCAGGCGATGGAGCTCCACCACTACAACCCGAAGCACCGCAGCGGGCAGTGCTACGCGGTCGAGGCCGCGAACCACGTGCAGCAGCTCGTCGAGCAGAGCCACAACCGGGTGCTGCTCTCCGCGCAGCATCCGGGCACGCGCTTCACCTACCGGCTCGGCCGCTACATCGACCTGAAGGTGAACGGCAAGTGGACCGACCTCGGTGAGCTCGAGATGTCCGAGGGCCAGACCCTCTGGATGTCCGACGAGCGCGAGACCGCCTGGAACAACGTCTACAACCGGCTGGGCCAGGAGGCGGAGCAGAAGCACATCGGCATGTGGGACCCGACCCATTGCGGCGTGGGGCCGGACCAGAACGTGCCGCTACGGACCTGGGTCAACTACGACCCGCACGGCGTCGACCAGGCCGACCTCAACAACGAGTGGGTGAAGGTCCAGAACCTCAGCTCGACCACCTCGGTGAACCTCACCCACTGGTGGATGCGCGACTCCGGCCTGCGGCGCTACACGTTCCCCGCCGGGACCATGCTCCGGCCGGGCGCGACGATCACGGTGCACGACGGCGCGGGCGCGCGCTCCGGCGACAACCTCTTCTGGAACATCAAGGCGCCCGTCTTCCAGAACATCGGCGACGGCGCCTACGTGTTCGACCCGCAGGGCGACCTGCGCTCGTACATGGTCTACCCGTGCGTGGTGGCCTGCTCCGATCCGAACCAGGGCGCTCTCGAGCTTTCGGCGCAGCTCCGCGGCCAGCAGTACGTGCAGGTCCAGAACGTCTCCTCGCACGCCGTGAACCTCTACGGCTACGAGCTGCGCGCGCCGGGCTGGCCCTACGACTTCGGCCCGAACTCGGTGCTGCAACCGGGCCAGGCGATGCACATCGACCTCGACGGCGCCACCGCCCAGGACACCACGCTCGACCGCCACTGGGGAGCCCCGTTCCCGCACCTGCACCCGCCGGGCGACACCGTGCGCATACAGACCTTCAACGACATCCCGGTCGCCTGCGACGCCTGGGGCAGCGCCCACTGCTGAGCGGCCACTCCTCGAGTGAAGGGTTGACCACGCCATAGCGTGCAAACCCTGCAATCAACGCAGTAGTTGAAGGATTGAGGTCCCGCGAGGACCCAAAGGCTGCAATCAACGCCGAGGTCCGCCCGTCATTGCGGCAGTTCGTGCCGAGTCACCGCGGCGTCACGCGGAGAACGTCAGACCACGCACTCGTCGACGTAGCACCACTGCCACGCCTCGCCCGGCTCGAGCGACCCGACGATCGGGTGCTCGCTGGCCGCCGCATGCTTGCTGGCGTGCTTGTTCTTCGACGAGTCGCAGCAGCCCACCTGGCCGCAGGTCAGGCACAGCCGGAGGTGCACCCAGGTGTCACCGAGGGCGACGCACTCGGGACAGACGCTCTCCTCAGTGCCCATCACGCGGATCTGATCTAGGTGCGAGCAAACGGTGGCCATGAGCACACGGTACCGCCCT
>DASXCV010000127.1:0-10079 GCA_036491015.1 Thermoleophilaceae bacterium
GTGAGCGGGGCTCCGGCACGGGCGGCGAGGCACTCGGCCACGGCCTGCGCCTGGCGCACCGACACGCCGCCCTGCTTCACGGGGTAGGCGGTCACGTCGCCCGCGGCGTACACGTCGTCGAGGCCGGTCACCCGGCCGTGCTCGTCCACGGGCACGAAGCCACCGTCGGGTTCCTGCGGCACGCCGCCGAGCGGCGGCACCTGGAGCCCTGGGAGCGCCACGGCCGCGCCGGCCTCCACCGCCTCGCCGCTCGCGAGCGTGAGCGCCCCGTCGGCGAACGCGCGCGGCGCGGCGTCAGCGCGCAGCTCGATCCCGGCGCGCGCTAGCCGTTCCGCGATCGCATCGCTCACGGCGCTGCCGAACAGCTCGAGCGGCCGCTGCTCCGCTGTGGCGATCACGATGCGGGCCCGCGGCGCCTGCGCGGCGGTCATCAGAGCCAGCTCGTACAGCGGGAGCGGCCAGGAGCAGGCGGGCGCGGGGACGGCGAAGGCAAGCGTGCCGAGCTCGCCGCTCGCTGCTTTGCCCACCAGCGCGCGCATCGGCTCGACGTCCTGGCTCTGGGCGAAGGTGAGCGCGCCCGGCACGGCCGCGACGGGGCGCGCGCCGGTGGCCACCGCGAGCGCGTCGTAGGTCAGCCGCGCGCCCTCGTCGGTGAGCACTTCGTGCGCGCCGGCGTCGACGGCGCTGAGCGAGCCGCCGCGCCGGGTGGCTTGCTGGTCGGCCAGGATCTCGGCGAGCGGGAAGCGGTGCACGCTCCCCACCCCGAACGGCTCCGCCACGAGCAGCGGCCGGTAGGTGAGGTGGTCGCCCGCGCAGAGCATTTCGATCTCCACGCGCCCGCCCGCGAGCTTGCGCAGGGCCACCAGCAGCTCGACCGCGGCGATGCCCCCGCCCGCGATCAGCACGCGCGCGGGGTGCGAGCGGAACGGAGCCTCGCTCGGCATGCGCGTAGCGTAATGGGACGACCGGATTCAAGCGATTGCGACGTGACGTCGCGGGTAGGTGCAGAGGATGCAAAAGAGACAACTTGGAAATCAGGGACTGACCGTGTCGGCGCTCGGGCTCGGCTGCATGGGCATGTCCGAGTTCTATGGCGACGGCGACGACTCCGAGTCGATCGCCACGATCCAGCGGGCGATCGAGCTGGGTGTGACGTTCATCGACACGGCCGACATGTACGGCCCGTTCACGAACGAGGAGCTCGTGGGACGCGCGATCGCCGACCGGCGCGACGAGGTCGTGCTCGCCACGAAGTTCGGCAACGTGCGCGGCCCGAACGGCGAGCGGCTCGGCGTGCGTGGCGACCCGGACTACGTGCGCGATGCGTGTGACGCTTCGCTCGGGCGGCTCGGCGTCGACCAGATCGACCTCTACTACCAGCACCGCGTGGATCCGAACGTGCCGATCGAAGAGACCGTCGGCGCGATGAAGGAGCTCGTGGAGCAGGGCAAGGTGCGCTATCTCGGCCTGTCCGAGGCGGCGCCCGCGACGATCCGGCGCGCGCACGAGGTGCACCCCATCAGCGCGCTGCAGACCGAGTACTCGCTGTGGTCGCGCGATCCGGAGGACGAGATCCTTCCGACGGTGCGCGAGCTGGGCATCGGCTTCGTGGCCTACAGCCCGCTCGGGCGCGGCTTCCTGTCGGGCGAGATCAAGTCCGTCGACGACCTTGCCGAGGACGACTTCCGCCGCTCGAACCCGCGCTTCCAGGGCGAGAACTTCCAGCGCAACCTGGATCTCGTGGAGCGCGTGAAGGAGATCGCCGCGGAGAAGGGCGTCAAGCCGTCGCAGCTCGCGCTCGCGTGGCTGCTCCACCAGGGCGAGGACATCGTGCCGATCCCCGGCACCAAGCGGCGTCAGTACCTCGAGGAGAACGCGGCCGCCGCCGACATCTCGCTGGGCGACGACGAGCTGGCCCGTATCGACGAGGCCGCCCCGGCCGGCGCAGCGTCCGGCGACCGCTATCCCGACATGTCCCCCGTGAACATCTGAGGAGGCCGCGAGCGATGGAGAGCCAACCGGAGCGAATACCGGACGACGAGCAGCGCGTCCGTGCAGAGGAGCGGGCGGCCGAGGCCGACGCCGGCGACATCGGCGGCGAGGGTTCCGGCGAGGACCCCGTCCGCGAGGGCGGCGGCGGCGAGGCCGAGGGCTTCGAGGACGCCGAGGAGAAGCTGATCGAGAACGCAGGCCACGGCGAGGGCAACCCGCTCCCGGACGAGTTCGAGGACGAGGCGGAATCGGACCGGTCGGGCGCCGACTACGGCGAGGCCGACGAGGAGAGCAAGCCGGACCAGTGAGGTAGGTCCCGGCGCGGTTTGCGCCCGGGCTTTCTAACGTTGGAGCCGTTGCGACTCGTCACGGCCACAGCGCTCGTCAAGGCGTACGGAGCGGGCCGCGCCGCGCGGCGCGTGCTCGACGGTGCCGATATCCACATCGACGCCGGCGAGCTCGTCGCGCTGGTGGGGCCCTCGGGCTGCGGCAAGTCCACGCTCCTGCACCTGCTCGGCGGCCTCGACCGGCCCGATGAGGGGTCGATCGAGCTCGGCGGGCGGCGGCTCGAACGCGAGAGCGAGCGCGGGCTCACCGAGCTGCGGCGCTCGCACGTCGGCTTCGTCTTCCAGTTCTTCCACCTGATCCCCGAGCTGACGGGCGAGGAGAACGTGCTGCTGCCGGGGCGGCTGCGGACCAACGGCGGCGGCGCGCCCGCGCGGGCGCGAGCGCTGATCGAGTCGCTCGGCCTTGCCGAGGCGGCGGCCCGGCGCCCCGCGCAGCTGTCGGGTGGCGAGCAGCAGCGACTCTCGATCGCGCGGGCGCTCGTGAACGACCCGCGGCTCCTCCTCGCCGACGAGCCCACCGGCAACCTCGACGAGGAGTCCGGCCTGCACGTGCTCGACCTGCTGCGCCAGGTGGCAGGCGGGGACCGCGGCGTGCTGCTCGTGACCCACGACGCCGAGGCCGCGCGCATCGCCGACCGCGTGCTGCGTCTCGAGCACGGACGGCTGGTGGAGTGAGACTGCCGGGCGGACCGCTCGCGTCGGTGCGGCGACTGCGCGCCCGCCCGGGCAGGAGTCTCGTCGCCGCTTTGGGGATCGCCGCGGCGGCGGCGATGCTCGGCACGGCGCTGACCGTGGGCTACGGACTGCACACCGGCTTCGATCGCGCCGCCGACCGCGCCGACCTTCCCGACGTGATCGCGCGCTTCGACAACCAGCCGGTGGGGCGCGTGGAGAGCCGCCTGCGCGCGCTGCCGGACCTGCAGGCCACCGCCTACCGGCAGGAGTACACGAGCGTGCCGATCTTCACCGGCCGGCGGCAGACCGGCAACGGGATCGTGCAGGTGGTGGGACCTGGGCGGCGCGGCTACGCGATCGTGGCAGGGCGCGACGTGCGCGGACCGCGCGACACCGTGGTCGAGCGCGGGCTCGCGCGGTCGTGGCACGTGCGCGTCGGCCAGGAGCTCGGGGTGGGCCAGGGCCGGCTGCGCGTGGTCGGCATCGCCGTGTCGCCTGACAACGTTGCCTTCCCGCTGGCCAAGGGCCCGCGCGTGTACGTGGATCGCAGCGCCCTCGGTCCCGGCTTCGTGGCCCACCCGCGCACCAACCTGGCGCTGATCTGGCTGAACGATCCCTCGCAGCTCGCTCCGGTGCTCACGCAGGCGCGGGCGGCGAGCTTCGGGGTCGGGGGCCTCACGTTCCTCACGCGCTCGGGCGTGCGCACGACCATCGATCAGGCGGCGGGAATCGTGATCGCGCTGCTCGTGGCGTTCTCGGTGATCGCGCTCGCCTCGGCCGGCGTGATGCTCGCCGCCTCGGCCTCGGCGGACGTCCAGCGCCGGCTGCAGGGCATCGGCGTCGCGCGCGCACTCGGCTTCAGCCCCGGCTCGGTGGCCGCCCAGTACGCGCTCGACTCCACCGTCCTGGCCCTGCCGGCCGGAATGGTGGGCATCGCCGCCGGCGCGCTCGTGTCGTACGGGTCGTCCTCGCGGCTGCTCGAGAGCATCAACGAGCTGCCGCCGGGAGCCGCGCTGCTCGGCCCGCTCGCGCTCGGCCTCGTGGCGGTGATCGCGCTCGTGGCAGCGGCCTCGGCGTGGCCCGCGTGGCGCGCCGCCCGCCGTCCGGTGGTGGCCGTGCTGCGCGGCGGGGACGTGGCACCCGCGGTGCGGACTTCGCGCCTGCCGGCGGGCTTCGTGGGGCTCGGCATGCGGCTCGCCGCCACGCGCCGCCGGCGCATGCTCGCGACCGTGGCCGTGCTGGGCGTGTCCGGTGGCGTGGTGCTCACGATGCTCGCGATGGCGCATCTGCTCGACCGCCTCCAGCACGACCCCGGACTCGTGGGCAAGCGCTACCAGCTCACCGTGGATCTGCCGCCCTCGCGGGCTCGGGCGGTCGCGCGGATCCCCGGCGTGGCCGCGGCGGCGCCTCGCTACGTGACCTTCGCGGCCGACTCGTTCCAGCTCGGCGAGGGGCTGAAGGTGGTGGCCTACCCCGGCGATCACACGCCGTTCGAGGCGCCACCGCTGGCAGCCGGGCGGCGCGTGCGCTCGCCGGGCGAGGCCGAGGTGGGCACGGGCGTGGCGGACGCGCTCGGAGTGGAGCCCGGCGCCGAGCTTGCGCTCGAGCTGCCGACCGGTCGGGAGGTCCGCTTCCGGGTGGTGGGCCTCGTGCGCGCCTTCGACAACGACGGCCGGGTGATCTACACGCAGCCGCCACGGCTGCTGGCCGCGGACCCGTCTCTGAGCGGCCCGATCGCCGTCAAGCTCGCGGACGGCGCGAACCAGGCGGCCGTTGAGCGACGGCTCCGGCGGCTTGGCGCTCCCCCACCCCAGCCCGCCACCACCGCGACCACGCGCAACGCAGGCTTCCTCGGGGTGCTCGCCGCGCTGCTCCGCGCGGTGGCGCTCGTGGACGGCATCGTCTGCCTCTACATCCTGGTTCAGGCCCTCGCCCTCACCGCGCGCGAGCGGCGCTCCACGATCGCGGTGCTCCGCGCCTCCGGCGCCGGCGGGCGCGAGGTGCGGCTCGTGCTGCTCGGCGCGGCGCTCGTGGCGGTGCTGGGCGCGGCCCCGCTGGCGGTGGCGGTCGAGCTGCTCGTGTTCGCGCCCGCCGTGAGCCGGCTGGCTGCGAGCTACGTGTCGCTGCCGCTCGGCGTGCAGATCTGGCAGGTGGCGATCGTGGTGCTCGGGATGCTCGTGCTCGCCGCCGCTGCCGCGGCGCTCGCGGCCCGGCAGCTCGGCAGGGAGCGCGTGGTGGCGGGGCTGAGGAGCGACTGAGATGCGGCGGCTCTCTCTTCTCGTCGCGGTGCTGGCAGCGGTGCTCGCGGGCTGCGGCGCGACCGGCGACGACGGCGGCAACACGCTGCGCGCGACCTGGGTCGACGCCCATCGCAACGGACTGCTCGAACGCGGGCCCGGCGAGCCGCTCGTCGATCGCACCGAGCTCGCGCCGCGTTCGCAGCCCGTGAAGCAGCTCGCTCTGTTCGCGCAGTTCACGGACGCGCACGTGCGTGACGAGGAGTCGCCTGCCCGGGTGCCGTTCCTCGACCGCTACGGCGGGGCGTTCGGCTCGACGTTCCGGCCGCAGGAGGCGCTGTCCCCGCAGGTGCTCGCGGCCACGGTGCGGTCCATCGACTCGCTGCACCCGCAGGCGGTGATGGAGACCGGCGACCTGATCGACAACGACCAGGAGAACGAGCTCGACCAGGCGCTCGCGGTGCTGCATGGCGGCACGGTGAATCCGAACAGCGGTGGCCCCGGCTACAGCGGCGTGCAGAGCGCGAGCGACCCGGACCCGCTCTTCTACCGGCCGGGCGTGGACGCGCCGCGCCACGCGGGCCTGCTCGCGGCGGCCGAACGCCGCTTCAGGTCACCGGGGCTGCGTGCTCCCTGGTATCCGGTGGTGGGCAACCACGACGTGCTGGTTCAGGGCGAGGTGGCGCCCACCCCGGCGCTGAACGCGGTGGCCACAGGCTCGCGCCGGCTGGTGGCGCTCGATCCGTCGATCCAGGTGTCGAGCGCCGAGGAGCGCTTTGCGCCCCAGGAGGTGGCGTCGCTGCTCGCGAGCGGTCGCCTGCCCGGCCGCACGGTCTACACGCGACCCGACCCGCGCCGCCGCCTGGTCGAGCCGGCCGAGCTCCTGAGCCGCCTGCGCACCGCCGCCCACCTGCGCGGCTCGGGCCCGACGCTCGACTACAGCTTCGACATCGGGCCGAGTGTGCGGGGGATCGTGCTCGACACGGTGCGGCGCGACCAGGGCTCGGAGGGCACGATGTCGGCGGCGCAGGTGGCGTGGTTGCGCGGCCAGCTCACCGCGGCCGGCCGGCGCTACGTGATCGTCTTCAGCCACCAGCAGCTCACCACGTTCCCGCAGGCGGCGCCCGCGCTCGCGCTGCTCGACCGCGATCCGCGCGTGATCGCCGCGGTGGCGGGCGACAGCCACAAGAACCGGATCGAGCCGCGCCGCTCACCGGCGGGCGGCTACTGGCTGATCACCACGTCGTCGCTGGCGGACTACCCGCAGCAGGCGCGCGCGTTCCGGCTCGTACGCACGGCCGATGGGCGCGTGGCGCTCGAGACGTGGATGATCGACCACGACAACGGCAACCTGGCCGGCATCTCCCGCGCTCTCTCATATCTCGACGTCCAGGGCGGCCGCCCGAACGATTTCGCCGGCACGCCGCTCGACCGCAACGCCCGCCTCTACCGCTGAGGCGAAGACCGCGCGCGGGGGCGAATTGATACACGCGTGTTTCTTACCCCCGTGTGGGGGGTAGCGGTAGTTGCGGGATCAACCAACCTGCTAGGATTGGTTGAGCAGTCAACTTGTTCTTGTAAGAGGAGGCGTAGAGAAAATGAGTCTGGGACTTCTCGTCCTGAGGGTGGTCGTGGGCCTGTTGTTCTTCGGCCACGGCGCCCAGAAGCTGTTCGGCTGGTTCGGCGGTCACGGCCTGTCCGGCACCGGCCAGTTCTTCGAGACCATGGGGTTCCCTCAGGGGAAGCGCCAGGCATTCCTGGCCGGTTTCTTCGAGGCCGCCGGCGGTCTCTTGATCGCACTCGGTCTTGTGACGCCGTTCGCCGCCGCCGCGCTGATCGCGGTGATGACCGTGGCGATCCTCAAGGTCCACGCCGCGAAGGGCATCTGGGCCCCGGACGGCGGCTTTGAGTACAACGCCGTGCTCGTGGCGGTTGTGTTCGCCCTCTCGGGCGTGGGCGCGGGCAACTGGTCGCTCGACCACGCTCTGAGCCTCAACCTCCACGGCGCGGGCTGGGCGGTCGGCGCACTCGTGGCCGGCATTCTCGGCGGCCTGGTTCCGCTCGCGGAGGCGCGACTCGTCAGCTCTCGCCACGACGACGCACACCCAACCACCGCGTAACCGCGCACCTGAAAGGGGGGCGCGTGCTCACGACGAGTCGCGCCCCCTGGACAGGTGTCCGTTTCCCTCAAGTAGCGGGGAAAAACTGTCGATCACCCGCCGTATGACCCAGGTGTTTGACCGCTTGCTGCGCTGGTGCGAAATGGTGTCCGCGGAGATCCGCGCCACCCTCGAGCCCGCGCGCAACTGACCCGGCGCCGCACGCCCTCGGCCCGGTCTCCGCGGCCGGAATGAGAGGATGGGTGCGTGCCTCGCGGTACCGACAATTCGCACCCTCCCGACGTCGCCGACCTGCTCGAGCAGCGCTCGGCCGAGGCGATGGCGCTCAACCAGCGCCACCTCAATCCGCAGCTCGGCCGCATCCTGCTCACGCTCGGCTTCGACCGCGAATGGGTCGGCGGCCGCGGCCCCTATCTGATCGACCGCGAGGGAAACGAGTACCTCGACCTGCTCTCCGGCTATGGGGTCTTCTCGCTCGGCCGCAGCCACCCGTACGTGAAGGAGCAGCTCGCCCGCGTGCTCGCTGCCGACACCGGGAATCTCCCCCAGCTCGGCGTGTCGACGCTGCCCGGAGTGCTCGCCGAGGAGCTGATCGCGCGCGCGCCCAAGTCACTCGACGGCGTGGTGCTCACGAACTCCGGCGCCGAGTCCGTCGAGACGGCGATCAAGCTCGCGCGCGCCGCAACCGGCCGGCCGCGGATCGTCTACTGCGACCACGCCTTCCACGGGCTCACGCTCGGCTCGCTGTCGGTGAACGGCAACGAGGAGTTCCGCGAGCGCTTCGAGCCGCTCCTCCCCGGCTGCGACCCGGTGCCGTTCGGCGACCTCGACGCACTGCGGGCCGAGCTCGCGCGCGGCGAGGTAGCGGCCTTCCTGGTCGAGCCCGTGCAGGGCAAGGGCGTGAACCTGCCGCCCGAGGGCTACCTCGAGGCGGCGCAGGCTCTGTGCCGCGAGGCGGGCGCGCTCTTCGTGGTCGACGACGTGCAGGTGGGGCTCGGGCGCACCGGTCGCCTGTTCACCTCCGAGCACTGGGGACTCGAGCCCGACATCGTCACGATCGCCAAGGCGCTGTCCGGCGGCTACGTGCCGATCGGCGCGGTGCTGGCCAGCCGCGCGGTGATGAACGCGGTGTTCGACTCGATGGAGCGCGGCGTGGTGATCGGCTCTACGTTCGGCGGGAATGACCTGGCGGCCGCCGCGGGGATCGCGACGATCCAGACGCTCGAGCGCGAGGGCCTCGTGGACCGCGCGGCCCAGATGGGCGACCTGCTGCTCGACCTCACGCGTCCGCTCGTCGGCCGCTTCGAGATCGTGCGCGAGGTGCGCGGCCTCGGACTGATCTGGGCGATCGAGCTGGGACCGCCGGCGGGCCGGGCGGCGCGGCGGCTATGGGATGCGATCGAGCGCCGCCAGCCCGGGCTCTTCTCCCAGCTCGTCACCGTGCCGCTGTTCCGCGACCACCGCATCCTCACCCAGGTGGCCGGTCACCACATGAACGTGGTGAAGGCGCTGCCGCCGCTCGTGACCCCCGAGGAGGACCTGCGCCGCTTCGCCGCCGCCCTCGAGCAGGTGCTCGAGGCGGCCGAGGAGCACCTCTTCCGCAGCTACGCGAGCCTCGGCTTCGAGCTCGGCCGCCGCACCCTGGCCGCGCGCCGCGTGTGAGGGCACTCGTCACCGGCGCGTCGGGCTTCATCGGCGCGCACGTGGCGGCGGCGCTCGCGGCGAGCGGGGCGAGCGTGCGCGCCTTCGACAGCCGCGAGCCGCCGCCGCATGCGCGCGTGGATGACTTCGCGCGGGGCGACGTGCTCGACCCCGACGCGCTCCGCCGCGCGCTCGACGGCTGCGACGCCGTGTTCCACCTCGCCGCGGTCTACAGCTACTACCGCCGCGACGCCGAGCGGATGCTGCACGTGAACGTGGAGGGCACGCGCAACGTGCTCGCCGCCGCGGGTGAGCGGCGCGTGGTGCACACCTCGAGCGCCGCCACCTGCGGACCGGCGCCGGGGCGCCCGGCCACCGAGCACGACACGCCGCCCGCCTGGGAGCTGAAGGTGGCCTACAAGCGCAGCAAGATCGAGTCGGAACGGCTCGCTCTCGCCGCCCGAGCGGTGGTGGTGAACCCCACCACGCCTGTCGGCCCGGGCGACCTCCGCCCCACCCCCACCGGCAAGATGATCCGCGACGTCGCCTCCGGCCGGGCGCGCGCGTACGTGCGGAGCACCGCGCTGAACATCGTGGCCGTGGAGGACCTGGCGCGCGGGCACGTGCTCGCGCACGAGCGCGGGCGCCAGGGCGAGCGCTACCTGCTGGGCGGCGAGGATCTGTGGCTGCGCGACGTGTTCGCGATCGTCGCGCGCGCCGCCGGGCGCGAGCCGCCGCGCGTGGCTGTCCCGTTCCGGCTCGTGCTCGGCGCCGCCTGGCTGGCGGATCACTCGCTTGCGCTATTTGGCCGCGAGCCCGAGTTGCTCGTGCTTGACTCTGTGCGGCTGGCCCGCGTGCCCGCCCTGTTCAGCAGCGAGAAGGCCAGGACGGAGCTCGGCCACTCGTGGCGGCCGGCCCGCCAGGCGCTCGAGGAGGCGGTCACCGACCGCATCGAGGAGACTCGGCACGTGTCGTAGAGAAACCATGGACCGCACCTACACCCGCAGAAGACTGCTCGGCACGAGCGCCGCCGCCGGCGCCGCCCTCTGGCTGCCCGCCGGGGCGAG
>DASXCV010000128.1:0-15561 GCA_036491015.1 Thermoleophilaceae bacterium
CGACGTCACGCGGCACTTCCCGGCGCTGGCCCGCGTGGATGCAAAGCGGGCGCTGAAGATCTACCACAGCAAGAACCGCAGGCAGCTCGACCTGCGCGGCGTGGTGGCCGGCTACGTGGCGGACCAGTACCTGCTCGGACATGGCTCGCGGGGCTGGAAGCTCGTGAGTTCCGCTCGCAAGCATCGACTGCTGAACGGGCTCGGCAAGGGCGACGCCTGGCCGCGCGGCGCCCGCTACGCGCCCGCGCTGCGCAAGTTCCTCAAGCGCAACGGCTACATCCGCTAGGGCGCGAACTCATTCTCGGTCCGCACCACGACCTCGAGCAGCAGCGGGTCGGTGCGGTCGACGAGCGTGGGGATCACCTCGTCGAGCGAGCTGAGCAGCTCGTCGTGGGTGACGATGCGCCGGGAGTCGCAGCCGAAGTCGCGCGCGAGGGCGGAGATCTCGAGGTCGAAGGCGGGCCACGGCCCCGACTTCTCGCTCATCGCCGCCAGCCGGTCCATCACCGCGTAGCGGCCGTTCGACAGCACGATGATCAGCGCGCCCACCTTGTAGCGGGCCGCGGACCAGCAGGCCTGGATCGTGTAGAGCGAAGAGCCGTCGCCGATCACCGCCAGCACGGGCCGGTCGGGGATCGCCATGCGCAGCCCGAACGCGCCCGAGAGCCCGAAGCCGAGGCCGCCCATCGCGGCGCCGATGTAGCCGAGCGGCTCGCGTGCGGGAAGGCGCTGGTGGAGCTCGGGGCGGCTCGAGGGCGTCTCCTCCATGAGGACGACGTCGTGAGGCAGGCGCTCGGCGAGCGCGGCCAGCACATGGCTCGCGCGCAGCGGCTGGCCCTCCCCCGGCGGCTCGGGGTCGGGCAGCTGCCTGCGCGGCGGGGGAGGCTCGGCGTCCGGGCGCGAGGGCAGCTCCTCCACGAGCAGCTCGCACACCGCGGCGGGCGGCGCGAGCAGCGCGAGGTCGGCGGGGCTGCGGTGGGCCTCGTCCGGATCGTCGGTGACGATCGCGAGCCGCGTGCCCGGCTCGACGAACGGCCCGGGCTCATAGATGTACTGGCGGAAGATCGGTGCGCCGATGGCCACCACGAGGTCGCGTCCCGCGAGCGTCTCACGCAGTCGCTTGCGCCCGGCGGGCAGGATGCCGGCGAACAGCTCGTGGTCCTGCGGGAAGCCGGCCGCGCCGCCGAATGACTCCTGCCACACCGGGCAGCGCAGGTGCTCGGCGAGCGCCACGAGGGCCTTCCAGCCGCGCGGCTCGGCGGTGCCGGCGCCGGCCACGATCCCCGGCGAGCTCGACTCCGAGAACAGGCCGGCGAGGTTCTCCACCGCGCAGTGCTCGACGGCGATCGAGCGCACGAGGTGGGTGGGCGCCGCGGGCTCGGTGCCGCCGCGGTCATACGGTGCGAGCCAGTCGTCCTGCGGCACGATCACGATCGCGGGACCGCGCTTGGTGGCGGCCTCGTGCGCGGCGCGGGCTACGGCCGCGGGCACGTCGACGGCCCGGACCGGCTGGTTCACCCACACCGGATAGTCGCCCGCGAGCCCCTCGAGCCGGCCGGTGAGGAACGGCTCGAGCGTCATGTGGCGGCGATCCTGCTGACCCACCACGACGACCAGCGGGGCACGGTTGACCCGTGCCGTCGTCAGCGCGGACACCGCGTTGCCGAGCCCGGCCGCGGTGTGCAGGTTCACGAACGCCGGCGCGTTGCGCCCGATGGCGTAGCCGGTGGCCATGCCCACCACCGAGCCCTCGTGCAGCGCGAGCACGAACTCGAAGTCGTCGGGAAGGCCGGCCAGGAAGGCGATCTCCGTGGACCCGGGGTTGGCGAATATGGTCGTGAGCCCGTGACGGCGCATCGTCTCGAGCGTGGCGTCACGCACCGTCTGAATTTCGGCGGAGTCCCCGTGGGCCATGAAGGACGGGAAGCCTACATAACGAGGCCGCGGCCTGCCAAAAATGATTTGACGATTTAAGGTAAGGGCGTGAAGGTCGTCCTCTTCGGCGGAGCCGGCGGTGTTGGGTCCTCGGCCGCGTTCAACCTGGCGCTCGGCGCCGGCGGCCACGACGTGGTGATCGTCGACAGCCGGCCGGAGATGGTCGTCTCCCACGTGATGGACCTCCAGCAGGTGCTCGAGCAGGGCGGAAGCGGCACGGTGCGGGAGGGCGTTGAGAGCGATCTCGGCGACGCCGACGTGCTGGTTGTGTGCGCCTCGTTCGCCGAGGGGCTGACCGACTCGAGGCTGCTGTTTCTCGAGCGCAACGCGGCGATCGTCCGCGGCGCGGCCGAGGCGGTCGGCCAGGACTACCAGGGCGTGGTGCTCATGGTCACCAACCCGGTGGACCCGCTCGTGACCGTGTTCCAGCGGGCGACGGGGCTCGACCGTCGCCGCGTGGTGGGCTACACGCTCAACGACTCGCTGCGCCTGCGCACCGGCATCGCGCTCGCCCTCGGGGTCGAGCCCGGGCGCGTGGACGCCTGGGTGATCGGCGAGCACGGCGACTCATCGGTGCCGCTGTTCTCGCGGGTCACGGTGGACGGCGAGCCGGTCCAGCTGAGCGACGCGCAGCGCGGCGCCGCCACGAACTTCACCCAGGGCTGGTTCGCCAAGCACAAGGCGCTCGACTCGGGGCGCTCCTCCACCTGGACCTCCGGCCTCGGCACCGCGCGCATGGTGCGCGCCATCGCCGACGGGAACGGGGTGCGCTTCCCCGCGTCGATCGTGCTGCAGGGCGAGTACGGGCTCGAGGGCGTGAGCGTGAGCGTGCCGATCACGCTCGGGCGCGGCGGGGCGGACCAGATCCACGAGTGGGACATCTCCGATGCGGAGCGCGCAGCCCTCCACGGGGCCGCCGACGCCGTACGCGACGCGGTGGCGCGCATCGGCGGCGCCGCGGGCTAGCTCGCGCGGCCGGCGCGCGTGTCGAGCTTGCGCACCACGCGCCGCACGTGCTCGATGTGGTGCACCATCGCCCGCTGAGCGGCCGCGGGCTGTCCCCGGCGCACGGCGCGCAGGATGCGGCGGTGCTGGTCGAGAATGTCGTCGCCGTTGAGCGCCGGGCCCATGTACGCCACGAGTGACGGCTGGAGCACCTCGAGGATCCAGCCTGTGAACGCGATCATCAGGTCGTTGCCGGCGGCGTCGGCGATCGCCTTGTGGAAGCGCGTGTCCGCCATGCGGAACTCCTCGGAGGCCGGATCGCCGGCGTTCTCGGCGGCGGCGATCGCGGCCTCCATCTCGGCGATCGTCTCCTTGTCGGCGTGCTCTGCGGCCAGCCCCGCGAGCGGCACCTCGAGGTAGATGCGCGCCTCGAGCAGCTCGTGCAGCGACACGCTCTCGGTGGCGAGCATCGTCGCGATCGCCTGGCTCACGTTGCGCCCCATCGACTCGTTCGCCGTGGCCGACACGAAGATGCCGCCCGAGCGGCCCTGGTTCACCTGGATCAGGTGCGACCCGGCGAGCAGCCGCAGCGCCTCCCGCAGGGTCGGGCGGCTCACCCCGAACTCGCGGGCAAGCTCGTTCTCGGTGCCGATCCGGTCGCCGGGCTTGAGGCCATTGCGCTCCACGTAGAGCCGGATCTCCCGCGCGATGTGCTCGCTCGCGTCGAGGCGGACCGGCGAGAACCGATCGACTGCTGGCACGGATTTGTCGGCCGCCATCCCGCCGCCCAGTTTATGGCCGCCCGCCACGGACCTATCCGGGTACGAGCACCGCGCGGCCGAGGATGCCCCCGTCGCGCAGCTTGTCGAGGACGTCGTTGATCGCGTCCAGCGGATGGGTCTCCACGCGCAGCGTCACGCGGCCCGCCGCGTGGAGCTGGATCAGCTCGTAGAGGTCGGTCCAGGTGCCCACGAGGTTGCCCACCACGGACGCCTCGCCCACCACAAGGCCCATCGAGGTGAGCGGCAGGTTGCCGCCGTAGCCGATCACCGAGTAGGTGCCCGCGCGCGCGAGCATCTCCATCGAGCCGGCGTGCGTGGCGTCAGTGCCCACGAAGTCGAGCACCACGTCGGCGCCCCGCCCGTCGGTGAGCTCGCGCACGGCGTCCGGGGCGCCATCGCCACCCTTCACGCCCTCGTCGGCGCCGAGCTCGAGGCCGAGCGCGAGCCGCTCGTCCTCCGTGTCGATCGCGATCACCCGGCTCGACCCCAGCTCGCGCGCGAGCTGCACCGCGATGTGTCCCACGCCGCCGATCCCGGTGACGACCGCGGTGGTGCCCGGCTTCATCCGGTCAGCCACTCGGCGCACGGCGTGGTAGGCGGTGAGCCCGGCGTCCGCGTGCGGCGCCACCTCCGCGGGCGAGAGCCCGGCGGGCAGCTTGATCGCGGAGCGCTCGCGCACCAGGACGTACTCCGCGAAGCCGCCGTCGACGGTCAGCCCGGTGAACTCGTGGTTCACGCAGTGCATCTCGTCGCCGCGGTGGCAGGCAACGCAGAGGCCGCAGCTCCAGGGCGGATAGATGATCACCGGGTCGCCCGGCGCGACCGTCGTCACGAGGTCGCCCACCGCCTCCACCCAGCCGGCGTTCTCGTGTCCCAGCAGGCAGGGGAGGGTCACGCCCGCCGGCTCCATCAGCCCCTCGATCGCGTGCAGGTCCGTGGCGCACACCCCGGCGCCACCCACCTTCACGAGCACCTCGTCCGGCCGGCCGATCTCCGGCGTGGGTTGATCAACCAGCTCTAGGCGCGAGTGGTACTCGCGCAGCAGGGCCGCCCTCATCGCGGCGCGACTGTAGTGACGCCTCCTGGCAGTGTCAAATCATTTGTCAAATGGGTGTCAGAAGCGTTCACATCCGCGTGGCTCTCGAGCTCGGGCCACGGCGCGCCCGGCCGGCCGAAGTAGAAGCCCTGGATCAGCGGGACGCCGAGCGCGGCGAGCACGTCGAGCTCCTCGCGCGTCTCCACGCCCTCGGCCACGAGGCGGCTGCCGGTGCGTTCGGCGTAGCCCACGAGCGCCTCCACGAGCGCGGCGCGGGCGCCGTCCGGCTCGATGCCCTGCACGAGCGCGCGGTCGAGCTTGAGGTACGAGGGGTTGAGTGCGGTGATCTGGCGGAGGCCCGAGTAGCCGGCGCCCATGTCGTCGATCGCGAGGCTCGCGCCCTTGGCGAGCAGCGCGGCGGAGGCGCGGTCGAGACCGGCGTCCTTCTCCACGATCGCCTCCTCGGTGATCTCCACGATCAGCCCCGACAGGTCGGGCTGAGCCTCGAGCAGCGCGGGCACGCGCGGGTCGAGCAGCACCGGGCCGGACAGGTTCACGCTCAGGCGCGTGCCGGCGGGGCAGTCGGGCAGCAGCTTGAGCGCCTCGCGCAGGCAGGCCAGCTCGAGCTCGTCGCGCAGGCCGAACTCGTCGGCGAGCGCGAACCAGTGCAGCGGGCTGTTGGTCGAGCCGGCATGGAAGCGCGCGAGCGCCTCGTACGCGTGCGGCCGGCGACTCGCCACGTCCACGATCGGCTGCACCACGATCTTCAGTCCCTCGCCGGCGATCAGCCGCTCGAGCGAGGCGCGCGGGCCGCTCGCGCCGGACTCGCCGAACGCCTCGCCCGCGTAGGTCGAGACCGCCCGCCCGCCGGTGCGCTTGGCCACGCGCAGCGCCACGTCGGCGGCGCGCAGCAGGCTCTCCGAGGAGTGGCCATGCAGCGGCGCGAGGGCCACGCCCGCCGACGCGCGCACGTTCAGCCGCTCGTCGAGCGCGGTCACGAGCTGCTCCGCCATGGCCTCCGGCTCGGGCGCGCGCACAAGCGCGCCGAACTCGTCACCGCCGATGCGCCCGATCGCCGCCTCCGGGCCGAGCACCGCTTCCATCAGGCTCGCGATCGACACGAGCAGAGCGTCGCCGGTTGCGTGCCCGTTGAGCTTGTTCACGTGGCCGAAGCCGTCGAGGTCCACGAGCAGAAGCGCGGTGCGCTGTGCAGGGTCGAGCGCCGCGCCGCGGCGGTGGAATGCCGGGCGCGAGAGCAGGCCGGTGAGCGAGTCGTGGTCGGCGTCGTGGCGAGCCTGCGCCAGCAGGTCGCGCAACTCCTCGGTGAGGCGGCCACAGGTGAGCAGCAGCCCGATGGCGCCGACGATCAGGCCGGCCTGCTGCGGGGTGACCTTCTGATCGAGCACGATCGGCAGGAAGAGGACCGTGAGCAGCACGTTGCGGCCCATCCAGTGCACCCGGCCGCCGCGTGCCAGCACGCCGGTCGCCACCGCCGCGAGCCACAGCAGCGTGAGGATGTTCACGCGCTGGTCGCCGAGCCCGACGATCAAGAGCCCGGCTATGCCGGCCACCGACTCCTCGATCTTCAGCCAGCGCTCGTTCGGCACCAACAGCTGCACCGCCGAGGTGACGATGATGAAGGCGAATCCGGCCGCGGACAGGCGCTGGTGCGACGCCAGCGAAGGCCAGCCGAGCACGAGCGCGATCGCCACGCCGGACAGCGCGGCGCGGGTTATTGCGGCTGTGCGGCGGGCGCGCAGTACGTGCGCGCTTTGCACAAGCGGTTCCACTAACCCGATCGGTCGGCACGAGGTCCCCTCTTCTTGAGGAGATTTAGAGTGCCCGCCATGCAAGCGCGCGCGCTCGGGAACTCCGGCATCGAGGTCTCATGCTTGTCGCTCGGCTCCTGGCGCACCTACGAGCGGATCTCGCGCGAGGAGGGGATCGCCGTGATGCAGGCCGCCCGCGCGGCCGGAATCGACTTCCTCGACGACGCCCGCTACAACGACGAGACGGGCGGCGCCCCGATGCCCACGGGCTACTCCGAGGTGGTGTTCGGCGAGCTCTTCCGCGCCGCTGGCTGGGTGCGCGACCAGGTGACTGTGGCCAACAAGCTGTGGTGGGAGTTCTGGCCGGAGCAGACCGCGGCGGACGAGATCGAGGGCTCGCTCGACCGCACCGGGTTAGACCACATCGACCTGATCTACTCCGAGCCGCCGCCCGAGGGGCTCGCGCTGCGCGACCTCGTGGAGCAGGTGGTGGGACTGATCGCGGCGGGCAAGGCGCGGGCTTGGGGGATGCTCAACTGGACGCCGGAGCAGATCGCCGAGGGCACGCGCGTGGCGGGCGAGCTCGGCATGCCCGGGCCGTGCGCCGCGCAGCTGCCCTACAGCCTCGTGCGGCGCGACTGGGTGGAAGATCCCGCGCAGGTGCACGCGCTCGGCGCGGCGGGGGCGAGCGTGATCTCGTCCTACACGCTCGCGGGCGGCACGCTCACCGGCAAGTACGTGGGCGGAGCGGGTGGCCGGATGGAGGGCTCGCGCGAGGACCCGGGCTGGCAGCACGCCTTCCGGACCGGCGCCGAGCTGCGCGAGTTCGCGAACGAGCAGGGTGAATCGCCGTCCGCGCTCGCGCTCGCATTCGCGCTGGCCAACCCGCTCGTGGCCAGCGTCCTCTTCGGCGCGACGCGACCCGAGCAGGTAGCCCAGAACCTCGAGGCGGTCGCGCTACTGCACCGCCTGGACGGCGAGACGCTCACCGCGCTGCGGCAGATCGGCGAAGCCCCGGGCTAGGAGCTGCGGACCTGCGGACTCGTGTTACCCGCACTTCTGCACGCCTGCAATCCGTATTCGCATCAAAGGCTTGCTCAGCAAGCCTTTGATGCATGGCCCTCTCAACTGACAAAAACTCCATAACTCGCCAGGTCACCCTCGCGGTGGTCTGCCTCGCGACCGCGATGCTGATGCTCGACATCGCCGTCGTGAACACGGCTCTCTCGAGCATCTCCAAAGACCTTCACACCGGCCTGAGCGGACTGCAGTGGGTCATCGACGCCTACACGCTGGCGCTCGCGACCATTGTGCTCTCGGCCGGATCGCTCGCCGACCGCCTGGGACGCCGCCGCGTGTTCCTCGTAGGCCTCGGCGTATTCACCGTCTCCTCGCTGGCATGCGCACTCTCGGGCAGCATCGTGATGCTCGACGCGGCCCGCGCCGTTCAGGGACTCGGCGCCGCCGCGATGTTCGCGGTCTCGCTCGCGCTGCTCGCGCACGCCTACCCGGGAGTGCGTGAGCGCGCGGGCGCGCTCGCGATCTACGGCGCGACCATCGGCGCGGCCTTTGCCGTCGGACCGCTGGTGGGCGGGCTGCTCACGAGCGGGCTCGGCTGGCGCTGGATCTTCCTCGTGAACATCCCGCTCGGCATCATCGCCATCGCCGCCACGCTCGCCCGCGTGGAGGAGTCGCGCGACGCGATCGCGCGTTCGATCGACTGGATCGGCCAGCTCGTGCTCGGCGGCGGCCTGTTCCTGCTGGTGCTCGCGCTGCTGCGCGGCAACGAGCAGGGCTGGGGCAGCCCCGCCATCGTCGCGGAGCTCTCCGGCGCCGCCGTCCTGTTCGCCCTGTTCGCCTACGTCGAGCAGAGCGTGAAGGACCCGATGCTGCCGCTGAAGTTCTTCCGCAACCGCGGCTTCGCCGCCACTCAGGCCGGCACGGTGGCCATCTCCGCCACGTTCTTCGCCGCGTTCATCTACACGACGCTCTACCTGCAGAACGTGCTCGGACTGTCCGCGATCCAGACCGGCCTCGTCTACATGCCCGGCACGGTGATCATGTTCTTCGTGTCCGGCGCGAGCGCCCAGCTCGGCGAGAAGGTCTCGCCGCGGCTGATGGTCAGCGGCGGCCTCGTGCTCGTCGCGGCGGGCATGCTGCTGATGACGTTTGCCGGCGTCGGCTCGTCTTGGACGGTCATCCTGCCCGGCGAGGTCGTGGCACTGATCGGGGCCGGCCTGTTCAACCCCGCGATGAGCGGCGTGGCGATGGGCTCGCTGCCGCAGCGCCACAGCGGCCTCGCGGCCGGCGCGTACGACACGTTCCGCCAGGCCGGCATGGCCGTCGGCGTCGCCGCGCTGGGCGCGCTGATCCCGGCTAACGCCGCGCTCGGCCACGGCAACCCGCACGCCTTCGTCCACGGCCTCCGCCAGGCGCTCGTCGTCGGCGCGGCCGGAGCGCTGTTGGGCGCTTTCGCCACCGCGCGCCTGCTGCGTGGGCGCACCGCGATTGTTGGTGACGCACAGGCGGTCTACGAGGGCGCGTAGCGCCCAGTAGGGGGTAGGGGGTAGGGGGTAGGGGGTAGGGGGTAGGGGGTGGAGCGCTCCCTCCTCCTTACCCCTTACTCCCCACTCGTTCCTCGACCCCTTGGACGAACCCCAGGACCCGCCGCCACGCGTCGGCACAGGCATCCGCAAACTCCTCGTACTTCCTGTCGAAGAACGAATGCGGCGCCCCCGGGTAGAGCTTGATCTCGTGCTCCACGCCTGCTTCCGTGAGGTTCTGGTCGAACTCGCGGACGCGTTCGACCGGAATGCCCTGGTCCTCTTCGCCGAAGAGGCCGAGCAGCGGGCCGCGGATGTCGGCCGCCCGCTCCACCGGTGAGGCGATGCCCCAGCGGTCGGTGTTGAGCCCCGCGTAGAAGCCCACGCAGCCGGCGAGGTCCATGCCGTCGGCGGAGGCGAGGAACGACTGGAGCCCGCCGAAGCAGAAGCCCACGGTCACGATCGACGAGGCGCTTGTGCGCTCGCGCAGCGCGTCGATCGCCGCGCGGATGTCGTCCTGGATCTGCGCGGGGGTGGTCTTCTCCACGTGCGGCCAGAAGTCGAACTCCTCGTCGCGCTCGCCGGTGCCGGCCGTGCGGCCGAAGTAGTCGATCGCGATCGCGTGGCGCCCCGCCTCGGCGAAGCGCTCCGCCAGCTCGATGTAGAAGCGGTAGAGGCCGCGCACGTCGGGCAGGATCACCACGCCCACGTCCGAGGACTCCGCCGACCCCGCGAGCGCGGTCGAGAAGCGGCTGCCATCCGCCGATTCCAGGTCGAGCAGCTCAGCCTTCGCGCCTCCCGCAACCGGACAGACCAGGTCCGCCGGCAGCGCCGGTGGGCGCGCGTCGAACTCAAAGCACATGTGGGCTCCCTTCCGCCGTCACTTCTTGACGACGATCGTCTCCTTCATCTCCTTGTGGAGCGAGCAGTAGATCTTGTACGTACCGGGAACCGTGAACTTCTTCGAGTACGAGTAGTCGCTGGCGGCGAGGCCCGACTTGAACTTCTTCACGCCCTTCGGCCCGGTCTTGAGCCGGACGTCGTGGGTGTCCTGGTTGCCGTCGAGCCAGCTCCACTTGACCTTCGTGCCCTTCTTGACCGTGAGCTTCACGGGCAGGTAGTAGTCGTCACCCACCTTGACCGTCTTCGTCTTCGGAGCGGAGGCCACGCTCGCGCCGGCAAATGCCAGCGCGAGCGCGCTCACCGGGACCGCGACGATCGCGATCCGACGCCTCACTTGTCGCCACGCCCCTTCGTCCACAGCTCGAGCGGCGTGTAGCCCTTCTTCGTCACGTGCGCGTGCTTCACCCAGTGATCCTCGTGGTTCGGGTCAGCAGCCCACACGATCGCCGTGGTCTGGGCGCTCTGGTTGAACGGATTCGCGCCGCTGAACGGGCAGGGCGAGAACGTAGACCCATCGGCGGGCACCATCGTCGTGACGCCCGTGTTCTGCCCGAAGCAGTTGTCCGAGCCGTCGCCGTCGTAGTAGAGGTCGACGCCATTCAGGTCCTGGCCGCCGTCACCGAGGCTGTTGCCGATGATCTTGTTGCCGATCAGCGTCGCCTTGGTCTGGTCGCCCAGCGTGATGGCCTGAAGGCCGCCGATGCCAGTCAGCCAGTTGCCGTACACCCTGTTGTTCGACACGGTGTTGGTGTGGCCGCCGTACAGCAGGATGCCGACGCCCACCGGGTAGGTGACGTTGGCGTTCCCGTTGGTGTTGGTGTTGCCGAGCTTGAACGGCGCGCCCCTGTAGTAGTCGAAGTTGTTCCAGAACACGTCGTTGTTCGTGACCACGTTGTCCGACGGTGGCGCGAACTTCTCCGAGTCGAGCGTGTTCGGCACGATCCCAGTGCCGTTGTTCCAGAACTGCGACTTCTCGATCGTCACGAAGTGCATGTTCGTGCCGGACCACCCGATCACGTTCCCGTACGCCTTCAGGTTCGAGGCGATCGAGCGCGTCGGGGTGGTCTGCGGCGGGGTCTGCCCGATGTAGAAGCCGGAGTCGTTGTTCCAGGCTCCGACGTCGTCTCTCAGCACGCCACCGACCGAGTTGAACGCGTAGAGGCCGTACGTGCCGCCGAACTTCGCGAAGTCGTGGTCGAACTCGTAGCCCTTCACGTTCACCGCGAAGAAGCCGTTGGCCTTGTAGTGCTGGGACTGGAAGCCCGCGACGCGCACCTGGTCCGCGCCGTTGATCTGGAAGCCGTTCTGCGCGGCCTGGCCGTGCTGGCCCTTCAGCTCGACGACCACCTTGTTCGGGTGCTTCACGTCGCCGATGATCTGGAGGTAGCGCTTCTTGGCGCCCTGGATCAGCACCTGTCCCTTGTAGGTGCCATGCGCGACGCGGATCGTGTCGCCGGCCTTGGCGGCCTTCACCGCCGCGATGATGGTCTTGAACTTCCCGTGCTTCCCGACCTTCAGCGTGTGGTGCGGGCCCTTCGGGGCCTTCTGCACGCCCTTCGGATCCTTCGCGGGCGGGTACTTCGCCGCCATCGCCGGCCCAGCCAGGGCCAGCGAGGCGATCACAACTGCGAATGCGGCTTTGCGCATGTGGGAGGTCCCTCCTGGTTGCTCATGGTTCCACCAGGTACCAGCCGGCCATGCCGGCGTCCTGATGGCTGAAAACGTGACAGTGGTAGAGCCAGCGGCCGGGGTTGTCCTCCGTCCAGCGGGCGGTGACGACCTCGTGCGGGCCGAACGACGGGTTGTCCACGTGCGCGCCGGCATCGTTCAACCAGCGGTGGCCGTGGACGTGGAAGGTGTGGAACATGCCGTCGCCGCCGTAGGCGTGGAAGACCACGTCCTGGCCGACCTTCGCACGCACGGTCGGGGTGTTGCCGGCGAAGGCGCGGCCGTTGAAGCACTCGAAGATGGCGTCGGCCTGCGTGATCTGCGGGGTGAGCGCGTGCAGCACGAGTACCTGCTCGACGTCGGGCTGCTTGGCGCCGGGCTCGCTGACGATGAGCGCGCCGAACATGCCGCGCGCCACGCTGATCGTGCCGTTGGGCCCGTGGTCGTGGTACGGCCACACGCCGGCTGACCCGGGCAGCGCCTCCCAGGTGTAGGTGAACTCGTCGCCCGGCGCGATGAAGCCCCCCGCGCGCGTGAAGCTGGACAGGTAGCTGCCGTCGTAGTCCGGCGTGTAGCGAACGCCGTGCGGGTGCATCGTGTGCGCCTGGCCGAAGTGGTGGTCGTCGTTGCGGAAGTGCACGACGAGCGTGTCGCCCACGTCGGCGCGCAGGATCGGGCCGGGGATCGTCGGCGGGCCGAGCGGCTGGGCGAAGCCCGCGTTGTACTCCTGGTAGGCGAGCGCGGTGAAGCGGCGCTTGCGCGGGATCTTCATGTTCATCCACTCGTCGACGCCGGTCGGCACCGGGTTCCAGCTCACGGCGCGCGCCTGGATCCAGTACTCGCGCGCGACCCCGCCGGGCTGCGGCTGCGGCGTGGGGAAGCTCATCGTGTCGACGGGGTCCTTCGGGATGCTCTTCGGCCGCTTGACCTTGCGCGCGGCGGCGTCAGCCACCTTCACGTCGGCGGCCGTCTTGAACGGGAAGGCATGCCCGCCCGCGAGCGCGCAAAGCATCACGGCGGATGCGCCGTCGGCGATGAACTGTCGACGTTGAAGATCTCCCACGGGTGCCAGAGGTGCTGGTTGGCCGAGCAGCCAACGGGCGGCAATGACTATCAGTCCGGCTTAACACGCGCAAGCGCGATTGGACTCGGCGGCTCCTCCGGATACTGCGTTTGCGTCAGGGCGGAGCACTCGCGACTCGTTAACAAGTACTGCCCCATTCCGGTCAGAGTCGCTCTACAGTGATCGCGTGCACAAGGGCTGGGTGGCGACGGGGGTCGTGCTTGCACTGACGGGGGGAACCGCGGGGTTCGCGCTCGCCCAGAGCGGCGGCGGCGCATCCGACTACTCCTCGTCCGGGGGGAACGAGACAGGCGTGCGGCCCACGGCGGTCGGCCTGCCGGAGATCGGCGAGAGCGGGACGGTGGGCGCGAGCGAGTACGTGAACTCGCTGAAGGCGTACCACGACTCCGGTCAGTACGACAAGGACCTCGCCGCGGTGGGCGCCGCCGCGAAGGCGTATCTCGACCAGCGCATCGCGCAGAACGGCAAGTCCACGCTCACGTGCAGGGTCAGCTACAAGCGCACCCACAAGCGGCAGAACCACCACCTCGTCTACCGCCGCTTCAAGCACTGCACCACCACGCAGCGCCCGAACCAGAAGCTCGCGGTGGTGTTCGACATCGACGAGACCTCGCTGTCGAACTACAGCTTCCTCGCGGCCGCGGGCTTCTCGAGCGCGGGCCTCGTGCCGGCGGCGGTGGCAGGCACGAGCCCCGCGATCCAGCCCACGCTCGCGCTCTATCGCGAGGCCGTGAGCAAGGGGGTGGCGGTGTTCTTCATCACCGGGCGGCCGTCGCAGGTCGCGACGATCAGCGAGAACAACCTCAAGTCCGCCGGATACAACCAGGGCTGGAACGGGATCTCGTTCAAGCCCTCAGGCGTGGGCACGGAGGCCTTCAAGTCCGGCGCGCGCGCGAAGATCGAGCAGCAGGGCTACGACATCGCGATCGACATCGGGGACCAGGAGTCGGACCTCGACGGCGGGCACGCCGACCACGACTTCAAGCTCCCGAACCCCTACTACTTCATCTCGGACTGAGGGCCATGGCCGACCGGGAACTCGACGAGCGCTTCGCGAGCGAACACCCGGACGACTGGCTGCGCAGGCGCGAGTTCCTCGGGCGGATGGCGATGCTCGCCGGCATGTCCGCGGGGATGGGCTTGCTGCTCGACCCGGAGACGCTGGTGGCCGAGGCCGCCTCGAAGCAGCGCAGGGCGCCGCTGCCGAGCCCGCGCAACCTCCCGATCGACACCTTCGTGGTGCTGATGATGGAGAACCGCTCGTTCGACCACTACCTCGGCTGGCTGCCCGGGGCGGACGGCCGCCAGGCCGGCCTCAGCTACACCGACACCGCGGGGCAGAGCTTCCAGACCCACCGCCTCACGCCCGACTTCCAGGGCTGCGCGTTCCTCGACCCGGACCACTCCTGGCAGGGCGGGCGCACGCAGCTCGACGGCGGCCGGATGGACGGCTTCCTGCGCGCCGAAAGCGACGTGTTCTCGATCGGCTACTACGCGGAGAAGGACCTGCCGTTCATCCCGAGCGCCGCGCGCGAGTTCACCACCTACGATCGCTTCTTCTGCTCGCTGCTCGGCTCGACCTACCCCAACCGCGAGTACATGCACGCGGCCCAGTCCTACGGGAAGATCGACAACTCGCTGCCGCCGCTGCCCGGCTTCCCGGACGCGACGATCTTCAACGCGCTCAGCAAGAAGGGCGTGTCCAACCGCTACTTCTTCACCGACCTGCCGGTGGCCGCGCTGTGGGGCGCGCCCGGCCTCTCGCGCTCGGGGCAGGTGCAGGAGTACTACGAGCGCTGCGCCCACGGCACGCTGCCGGCGCTCTCGTTCGTGGACCCGGCCTTCGAGGACGAGGACAGCGGCACCTCGGGCGACGAGCACCCCCATGGCGACGTGCGCGCCGGCCAGGCCTTCATGGCGGACGTGGTGCACGCGTTCATGGAGTCGCCGCAGTGGAAGCGCGGCGCGCTGTTCATCGTCTACGACGAGTGGGGCGGCTTCTTCGACCACGTGCGCCCGCCGCGCGTGCCGGACATCCGCGCGAGCGCGGACATCAATTCCGACTTCGGGCAGATGGGCCTCCGCATCCCGGCCGTGGCGGTGTCGCCGTGGGCGCGGCGCAAGCACGTGGACCACACGATCTACGGCTTCGAGTCGATCCTCAAGCTGATCGAGTACCGCTTCGGGCTGAGCCCGCTCACCACGCGCGACAAGTACGCGCGCAACATAGGCCGCTCGTTCGACTTCGAGTCGAAGCCGCGGCTCGAGCCGCCGGAGCTACCGCATCCCGCACAGGTGATGTCGCACGCGTGCGCGGCGCCGCCGGTGGGGCTTCCCAATCCGGGCCTGCCTCCCGTGCCGCTCGGGGCCGCCGAGGCCACGCGGCGCAAGCCGCACGACCTCGCCTACCTCAACTCGAGCGGCTACCTGGAGCGGCTGGGCTTCCACTACCGGCCGGCCACGGCGGAGCTCACCTTCCGGCACCCCTCGGTGGTCAAGGACAAGTGATGCGGCGGCCACTCCTCGCTCTCGCGGCGGCGGCACTCGCGCTGGTGCCGGCAACGGCCGCGCGGGCGGCGAACGGCGAGCCGGTGAGCATGACCGTGAGCATGCCGGCAGTCGTGGCGTCGAACATCGGCTTCCCGGTGACGGTCGCGGTGGCCTCGGATCCCGGCGCGCTGAGCGCCACCGCGCCGCTGCGCGTGCGCGTGAAGGCCGCCGGCGAGTGCGGCGGCAGCTTCGACTCCACGCCGGGCGCCGTGCTGCTCGACGCGCCGCTCGGCTCGAGCGGCAAGGTGTCGGGCCGGGCGCTCACCCACGTATTCGGGTCCTTCACCGCCTGCGCGTTCCTCGAGCAGCAGGGCGACGACCGGCTGTTCGCCTTCGACGACTCGAC